>NZ_JBSFPI010000021.1:0-144032 GCF_053588115.1 Nocardia sp. NPDC003482 | reverse complement strand
CACCGACCAGGAGGAAACCACCCCAGCACTGACCGCCTGACCGAACAGGATCACGCGGCAATCACCCCGTTACACCACCCGTTTGGACTTGACCACAAAGAGGCGATCATAGTAGTAGGCGGTTCGCATTTCTTCGCCGGTCACCGGCGGCGCGGCTATCATTCAGACGTTGCGGCTTGTCCGCGGAGCTGACTTCGAAATCGACAAGCCGCTCGACCTACACTCCGACGACCCATCAGAAGCAAGACCAAAACGGGGGGTGAACGGGGGCCAGACACAGAAAACAAGTTGGGCCCGGTTCTTGACCGGGCCTGACCTGCCATTTTTGTGGAGCTAAGGGGACTCGAACCCCTGACCCCCACACTGCCAGTGTGGTGCGCTACCAGCTGCGCCATAGCCCCGTGGTGTTGCCTTCGGGGGGCTCCCCGTTGGCTTGAATGAAGTTACACCACTGGCGGATGTGGGGCCAAATCGGCTGGTCGGGGGGCTGGTGGAACTGGTGTTCGAAAGGTAGTATCGAACACATGTTCGACGGCGGAGAGCTTCAGGCGATGAGCGATGAGGGGCTGATCGATGCGCTGCGGCGGGCACATGGGGCGGCGGCGTTCGCGCAGGCGGCCGAGGTGTTGGCGGTGCGCGAGCTGTATCGGCGGCGACGGGAGGAGCGGGGAGAGGAGGGGGATGACGGGCGGGCCGGGGAGTTCGCGGCCAGTGAGGTGGCGATGGCCGTGCGGGTGTCCGAGCGGGTGGCGGCGGCGCTGATCGATGTGGGGCTGGGGCTCGATGAGATGCCCGCTACGCGTGCGGCTTTCGCGTCGGGGCGGATCGATCTGGCGCGGGCGCAGGTCGTGGTCGAGACGGCGCGTGGGGTCACGGCCGCGGCGCGGGCGGAGTTGGAGCCGAAACTGATCGAGGCGGCGGATCGGGCGGATCCGGTGCGGTTGCGGCATACGGGGCGGCGGTGGGTCGGGCGGCTGGATCCGGAGGGTGAGCGGCGCCGGCGGGAGGTGCGGGAGGGCGAGCGGGATGTGCGGATCAGGGGCGTGCGCGACGGGGTGGCGCTGTTCGACGGGTTGTTGCCCGCGGCGGCCGCGCAGACGGTCGCGATGCGGTTGCGGGAGCTGAGTCACGAGGTGTGCGAAGAGGATCCGCGCACGATGCCGCAGCGGCGGGCCGACGCGTTGGTGGCGCTCGCGGACGGGTCGGGGCGGTTGCGCTGCGAGTGCGGGCGCGGGAAGCGTTGTCCCGCACCGAAATCGAGTGGCGAGAGACGTCGGCCGCTGGTTCAGATCGGCATCTCGGCGGAGAGTCTGTTGGGGTCGCGGGAGGATCCGGCGCTCTTGGCGGGGTACGGGCCGATCGACGCGGAGCTGGCGCGGCGGATCGCCGAATCGGCCGAGTTCCAAGTGATTCCGGAACGTACGGAGGATCCGAGCGGCGACGAGGAGGACGATCGGGAGGAGCCTCCGGTATGGCTGGATCGGGAGGTGCGGGCCGTGGACGGGCTCTGCCGGTTCCCGGGCTGCACCATGCCCGCCACGCTGGGCCGGATCGACCACAGCAGACCCTTCGATCGCGCCCACCCCCGGCGCGGCGGTGCGACGGTGCCGTCGAATCTCGCGGTTCTGTGCACGCGGCATCATCGGCTCAAGAAGGCCGCCGACGACGGCGAAACCGCCTGGCGCACAGACCGACTCGACGCCGATCGCCTGGAATGGACCAGCCCCGAGGGCGATGTCCGCACGACCGTGCGGGAGGGTGCGCGATATCTGTTCCCGCACACCGATGTCGAGGCCCCGCGACTGCCCTGGCCGCGGCCCGCGGAGGAGACCGAGGCGCCGCCCGCGGCCGCGCTCGACCTCACCTATCCCCTCGAACGAGACGTTCCGCTCCATCCCGGGCTGTCGACGGCGATTCCGGAGGACGACCGTCCCTACGCCTTGGAGAACCAGGGCCGATGAACACCTACCAGGATCATGAGGACACGGCACAGCGATGGACAACCCGGACCCTCCTCCGGCGCCGACGGTCATCGATGTCGGGGTGGAACGCGAGCGGATCGCCGGTCTCGAGCAGATCCGCAGGCGGCTGGAAGCCGAACTGGACAAGGCCGAATCCGGTTGCGGCTACGCGGCCATGGCACAGCAGCTGCGCGACACGATCAACGCGATCGCGGACGCGCGTAACCGAATCTACGAGGCCCTGCTCACCGACGAACTGGGCGACGAGTAGCCCGCGGGTCGGCACCGCGCGGGGAGCGGGCGCCCGGACGGCTGGGGATGCCGCCCGGGCGTCCGCGCTACGGCGCGACCTTGTCGACCCAGCCGGAGTCGTTGAGGTTCAGATCGTTCGAGCCGTCGAGCACGGTCGGGGTGCGCACCTCGCCGACGGCCGCCTTCAGGGTGGTCATGGCCGACTGGGCGTGGTTGCGCGCCGAATCGACGCGCTGTCCCTTGGTGATGCACTGCTGCACCTCGGCGGGAGCCCCGGCGTCCGCGGCGATCGCGGCCAACTGCTCGTTGCCGAGGTCACCGCCGTTCTCGCTCGGTTGCTTGGTGGTGAACAGCGCGGTGTGGAACTTCGAGTACACCGGCCCGTTCCCGGCGTCGGCGACGCATTCGTTGGCGGCGACGGCTCGGGTCGAGTAGTCCTTGCTGCCCGACTTCTGATCCAGGAAGTTGACGAGACGATAGCGCACGGCCAGCTTGCCCTGGTCGATCTTCTGCGCGATCAGCTGACCGTAGAGGTGTTCCAGCGAGCCGCAATTCGGGCACATCGGATCCTCGTAGACGTCGATCGTCTTGGCGGCGTTGGTTTTTCCGAGCACGATCGCGCCGTCGGAGTCGAGCAGCACGCTGACGGCCGGATCGTGCACCGGACCGTACCCGTCGCCCTGGACCTTCAAGGAGTGATCGCTGTTCCAACGCACGACGAGCACGACGATCAGCACGATCACCAGCAGGGCGACACCGCCCAGGGCGTACGTGGTTCGGCTGGACATGGGTCGCGGCGTGTACTTCGATCCGGAGGAGGAGTTCACGGCGTCCACTCTGCCAAAACCGGACCGGCGATTCGACGCCGACTCACACGTCGACGACGGCCCGCCGCCGCATCGGCTCCGGAACCAGCACCCAGCACAACGAGGCCGCGACCAGGAGCGCCCCCGTCACGGCGAGCGCCACCCCGAACGACGCTCGTTGCGCGATGGCGCCCACGGCGATCGGGCCGATGACGGTCCCCAGATCGGCGGCCATCTGGAATCCGGCCAGCACCGGCCCGCCCCGGGCCCGGGGCCCGATGACGTCGGCGACCGTGGCCTGCTGCGCCGGGGTGTACATGCCCGACCCGAGTCCGGCGATGAACGAGGACACCAGCAGCCAGGTCAGATTCTCCGACAGGCCGAGCAGAATGGTCCCGACGGCACACACCACCGTGCCGACGACCAGAAAAGGCTTGCGGCCCAAGCGATCCGACAGCCGCCCCGAGACGAACAGCACCGCCGCGTTACCCGCCGCGAACACCGTCAGCGCCACACCCGCCAGCCCCGGCGAGAGCCCCAGCACCGAAACCACCAGCAGCGGAACCAAAGCCATCCGTACCCCGAACACGGCCGCGCCATTGGCGAAGTTCGACCACAGCACCGCGAGATACGCCGGACGCGCGAGGGCGTCGCGGAAGGTCATCACGCGCAACTCACCCGGGGCCTCGGGTGCGGCCAACCGCGAGTCGCGCAGACTCCAGTACACGACGGCCGTCGCGGCCAGTAGTGCGACGGCGTAGATCACGAACGGCACCCGCAACCCGAATCCGACCAGCGCACCGCCGATCAGCGGCCCGGCCAGCGAACCGATCAGGAAGCTGCTCGACCACAGTCCGGACACCCTCCCCCGCTGTCCGGGCGGCGACATCCGGATCACCAGTCCCAGCGACGACACCGAGAACATGGTCGATCCGATCCCGCCGAGCGACCGCAGCACGATCAACTGCCAATAGCTTTGCGCCAGAGCACAAGCCCCCGTCGACAAGGCCACGATCAGCACGCCGCTCAAATACACCGACCGCTCCCCCAGCCGCTGCACCAACCGCCCGCTCACCGGCGCGAACAACAACCGCATGAACGCGAACGCGCTCACGATCGCCGACGCGGCCGCCACCCCGACCCCGAAACTCAAGGCGTACTGCGGCAGAGCCGGAGCCACCAACCCGAAGCCGAGCGCGATCAGAAACGCCGCCGCGACCAACACCCAGATCTCCACCGGCAGCCGCGCGGCCCCGCTCTCCCTCACCGATCACACCCGTCGTCCACGCCGAATCACAACTCCTCGAAACGAACAATCCATTCCATCAGGTCCGGGTGCTCGGCACGCCAGCGGCGACAATGGCGTCCGCGAGGGCGGTCACCGGGACCCAGACACCGCATTACCCCAGGGATGCGCGCTGCCCGTGGCACACCGTCCGGCATCAGGTGGCGTCGCCCGATCTCTCCCGCCCGGGCCGATCACCGAAGACGCGTGCGACGAATTCGCTGATCACCAAAGATGCTTCGCCCGGCTCGATGGAACCCCGCGCGAGTTGCAACAGCAGGCCCTCGACGAGAGCCAGGAGCCCCCGTGCCTCACGCAATGCCTCCTCGCGAGAACGACCGATCGTGCTCGTACACAGAGCGTCCGCGATCGCGGCGGCGAGTCGATCGGATCCCGAGGACAGACGCGCCGACATCTCGGGGTTCCGCGCGGCCCTGTTCACCACGGCCAGCCATGCCATCACCTGTATCCGCCAGCTGTCGTCGGGTCGCTCGGCCGCGGCATCGACGACGGCCCCGGGGATCATGCCCTGAAGTGCTTCGCGCACAGTCGATTCGGCGTCCGCTGGCTCGGCGAGCGTGGTGAGTTGATCGACGAGCCGCTCATCGAGAATGTCGAGCACGCCCGAGACGGAGTAGTCGAGAAGATCGTCCAGCCCGGCGAAGTAGTGCTGCAACGAGCCGAGCGACAACCCCGCCTCCGCGGCGACCCGGCGCAGGCTCACCGCACTCCAGCCCTCGCGATAGGCCAAGCGCCACAGGGCGGCCGCCAACGCGTCGCGTCGCTGTGTCCGATCGACGACTTTCGGCATCGAACCTCCTTTTTAGTACAGTGACTTATATCAGGGTCACCTATGCCGCGCCCCTGGTCGGCGCCCGTCGCTTCCAGGCCCCGGGCCCGCCGCGGCGGTGGAGCGGCGTGCGCGGCGCGCGCAGGTTCGGTTCCTCGGTACCGCAGCCGATCCTCTGGCATCCCGGCGACGACCCCGAATGCCTCACCGTGAACGTGTGGACTCCGGATGTCGGCGCCTCCGGCCTGCCGGTCATGGTGTGGCTGCACGGCGGCGCGTGCCTGGGCGGCACCGCGTCCACCACCGATTTCGACGGCGCTGCCCTCGCCGCCGCGGGGGTCGTGCTGGTCACGGTGAACTATCGAGTGGGATACGAGGGCTTCGGCTGGGTCGACGACGCGCCGTGCAACCGCGGCGTACTCGACCAGATCGCCGCGCTCGGCTGGGTGCACGACAATATCGCCGCCTTCGGCGGAGACCCGGACGCGGTGACCTTGATCGGACAGTCGGCGGGCGCCCCGTCGGTCGTGGGCCTGCTGGCCGCCGATCGCGCCCCGGATCTGTTCCGGCGCGGAATCGCGCAGAGCCCGGGCAGGATCTTCGTTCCCGCCGACGAGGCTCGTGCCGTCTCGGCGATGATCACCTCCCGGCTCGGCATCCGCCCGACGGTCGAGGCGTTGGCGGCACTGCCACCCGAGGCGATCCACGCGGTCCAGATGACCCCGGCGGCCGTCATGGCGGCCGAGCCCGGACGATGGACCCATCCGAACGCGCCCTACTCGATGATCATCGACGGCGAATTGTGCACTGCCCCACCGTGGCTCGAATACCGAACGTCCGCGTCCGGCCGCGAACTCGTGTGCGGGTTCACCACGGACGAGGCGCGGATGTTCACCGTGGACGCGGACCTGTCCAAGACCGACCCCGTCGACACCGCCCGTGCCTGCGGTCTCGACGCCAGCGCGGTCCGAACCTACCGGCTCGGGAATCCGAACATCACCGACAACGAACTGCACGCCCTGATCCTCTCCGACGCCCTGTTCCGAATGCCGTCGCTATGGTGCGCCGAGGCCGCCGCCAATGCCGGAAACGCCTCGTACCTCTACGAATTCGCATGGCCGAGCCCGGCGCGCGACGGCGCCCTGCGGGCATGCCACGGCCTCGACGTCCCCTTCACCTTCGACACACCCCGCGGCCCCCTCGCCACGGATCTCATCGGCCCAAACATTCCGCCCGACTTCGCCGCCCTGTCGGCGGCCATGCGCAAGGCGTTCGTCGCGTTCGCCACGACCGGCGACCCCGGCTGGCCCCAATTCGACACCACCGAACGAACCCGCCGAATATGGGCGACCCCACCCGGGTTGGGTGCCGACTCACTGGCCACGTCCCGCCGGATCTGGGCGACCCCACTCGGGCCGGACGCCGACCCGCTGACAACGCCCCACCGAAACCAGCCGACCCCACCCAGAACGGACGCCGACCCACTGGCAACGCCCCACCAAAGCAGCCGACCCCACCCGGATCGGACGCCGACTCCCTGGCGACATCCCGCCAGACCTGGCGGCTCGAGCGGCAATGATCCACCGGCACAACAAGTTCCGAGAAGAACAAAGGCCATGCGCACCGGCGCGCCCGATGCGAACACCGAACCACTCAGCGCGAAAAACCCCGACCCCTCACTCCCCCAACGCCCGCCCCACGACCTCCTCCGCCGCCCCCTGCACCTGAGCCAGATGATCCGGCCCATGAAACGACTCCGCGTAGATCTTGTACTTGTCCTCGGTCCCCGAGGGCCGGGCCGCGAACCACGCGTTCTCGGTCGTCACCTTCACCCCGCCCAGTGCCGCGCCGTTCCCGCGGGCCCGGGTCTGCACCGCGATGATCGGCTCACCCGCCACCTCGGTGGCGGTGATGTCGTCCGGTGTGAGCGCGGCCAGCCGGGCCTTCTGGTCCGGGGTGGCGGTGGCATCGATGCGCGCGTAAGCCGGGCTGCCGTAACGCTTTTCGAGTTCGGCGTAGCGGGCCGACGGGCTCTGGCCGGTCACGGCGGTGATCTCGGCGGCGAGGAGGGCGAGCAGGATGCCGTCCTTGTCGGTGGTCCAGACGGTGCCGTCCATGCGGAGGAAGGACGCGCCCGCGCTCTCCTCGCCGCCGAAAGCCAAAGAGCCACTGAACAATCCGGGGACGAACCATTTGAAGCCGACCGGGACCTCGTGCACCTGGCGGCCCAGCACGCTCACCACGCGATCGATCATCGAGGAGGTGACCGCCGTCTTGCCGATCTTGGTCAGCGCGTCCCAGCCCATCCGGTTGGCGATGAGGTATTCGATCGCGACGGCCAGGTAGTGGTTCGGATTCATCAGGCCCGCATCGGGTGTCACCACGCCGTGCCGGTCTGCGTCGGCGTCGTTGCCCGTGGAGATGTCGTAGTCGTCGCGGATGGCGACCAGCGACGCCATGGCGTAGCGCGAGGACGGATCCATGCGGATCTTGCCGTCGCTGTCGAGGGTCATGAACCGCCAGGTCGGGTCGACGAACGGGTTGACGACCTCGAGTTCCAGGTCGTAGCGCTGGCCGATCTCCTCCCAGTAGTCGACGCTCGCGCCGCCCATGGGGTCGGCGCCGAGGCGGATGCCCGCGCCGCGAATCGCGTCCAGATTCAAGGCATTCGGCAGATCGGCGATGTAGTGGTCGAGGTAGTCGTAGCGTTCGACGCTGGTGGCCAGCGCGTGCTGCAAGGTGGTGCGCTTGACCCCGGCCAGGCCGCCGCGCAGCAACTCGTTGGCACGCTCGGCGATGGCGTCGGTGGCGACGGTGTCGGCGGGGCCGCCGTGCGGGGGGTTGTATTTGAAGCCGCCGTCGCGGGGCGGGTTGTGCGAGGGGGTGACGACGATGCCGTCGGCCTGATGGCGGGTGCCGCCCCGATTGTGGCGCAGGACAGCGTGACTCAGCACCGGGGTGGGCGTGTAGCGGCCGCGGGCGTCGATGACGGCAGTGACGTCGTTGGCGGCCAGGACCTCGAGCGCGGTGGTCCAGGCGGGCTCGGACAGGGCGTGGGTGTCGCGGGCGAGGTAGACGGGTCCGGTGATGCCGCGGGTGGCGCGGTACTCGACGATGGCCTGGGTGATGGCGAGAATGTGCGCCTCGTTGAACGCGCAGTCCAGGCTCGATCCGCGATGGCCCGAGGTGCCGAAGGCGACCAGCTGTCCCGGCTCCGACGGATCGGGAATTCGGCTGTAGTAGGCCGTCACCAGATGCGCCAGATCCTCCAGGTCGGTAGCCCGGGCCGGTCGGCCGGCTCGATCGTGGGCCATGCTCGGGCCTCCCTTCTTGATCACCTGCGCCCGGCTCGTCATCAGGATCACGGTCCCACCAGCCGTGCCGGACCCAGAGGGGATACCGTATCGAACCCCACCGACAGACCACGATCCGCCGGAATCCGGTCGCGCCGCCCGGCGCTCATCGACCGCTCCCCGCTGTTCGCCTCATGACTACCCCCGATCGTCGTGCCGTTTCGTCGTCCATCCATCGAACCGATGACCGTCACACCCGATTCGAGCAGTTTACGAGTTTCCGCGCGTCCGGCGGCACGAGCGGATCTCCCCGCTCCCGCGCCGACCGGCCGAACCACCTGGGCAACCTCCCATTCGCGACCGCAACCGTATCGGGTCATGCTAACTGCCAGCGACCCCCGACCCGACGGCACGCGCGTCACCCGAGCGTGTCCCCGCCCGCATTCGATCCGCACCCCTTGTTCGGATCCGCACGCCCTTTCGGGCCTTGGAAGGGGTGCGGATTCGAATAGAGGGTGCGGCTGGGGTGGTGGGGTCGGTTGGGCGCGCTGAAATGGTGGCGGTGGGGGAGACTCTGTAATAGCCTTCAGCAATCAATCCGAGCCGGTTGGTTTGTGGGGTGTTGCGTCAGGAAGGCGTTCATTCGGACGACATTGATGGAGTGACGATGGCGGATGCTCGAGTCGTACACCGAAGGCCCCGGGCCGGCGGGCGCAGGGGCGCAATGACATTGGTGACAGCGCTGATTTCGGCCGTGGTGTGTGCCATGGGAGGCGCGCCCGCGCGGGCGGCGATCTTTCCCCTCCCCGATGGCGACCCGTTCTATTCGGCGCCGCCGAACATCGGGGACTATCAGCCGGGGGACGTCGTGCGCAGCCGGACGGTGGCCGCGACCGGGTTCCCGGGTGCGACGGCCTATCAACTGGTCTATCGCTCGACGAATTCGGCCGACGCGCCGATCGCCGCGGTGACGACATTGCTACTGCCCCCGGGCGGCGGCACTCGGCCGCTCGTGTCGTATCAGCCGTTCGTGAATTCGCTCGGTCTCGAATGCGCCCCGTCGCACGCCCTGTTCGACGGCGGCCTCCAGGAGTCCCCGGCGTTGAACGTGCTGTTGGGCCGGGGCTGGGCCGTCGCGGTGCCCGATCACCTGGGTCCGGTGAGCGCGTACGGGGCGGCCAAGCTCGGCGGGCGGCTCACGCTCGACGGGGTGCGCGCGGTGAAACGGTTCGCCCCGGCCGGATTGGCCGACGCCCCAGTCGGTTTGGCGGGGTATTCCGGCGGCGGCATGGCGACCGGATTCGCCGCCGCGATGGCACCGGAGTACGCGCCCGAACTGCCGATCGTCGGCGCGGCCATGGGCGGGGTGCCGGTGAACATCGGCAAACTCGCCCTCGACGTCGGCGCGAATCCGAGCCCGCTGTTCGGGCTGGGCTTCGCCGCGGCGGTCGGCCTGGAACGGGAGTACCCCGGGGTCATGTCGCTGGACGCGAATCTGAATCCGGCGGGCTGGGATTTGCGCAATCGCATCGCCAACGCCTGCACCGACCAGATCATCGCCGCGGGCGCGAACAAGAGCTTCACCGACTACTTCTACGGCGGCGTCAGCGATGTCAGCGACCGCCAGATCGCGGTCCTGCACGAGAACAGCCTCGAGATCTACCCCGGTGTCCCCCGCGCCCCGATCTATCAGTGGGCGGGCGCCAACGACCAGGTGAACCCCTGGCTCGCCCGGGACGTCGCGGGCCGCTACTGCGCCGCGGGCGACCGCGTGCAGTTCGAGATCATCCCCGGCGCCGACCACGGCACCGCCATCGCCGCCGGGGCCGCCCAGGCCTTCAACTACCTGGGCGACCGCTTCGCCAACCTCCCGGCTCCCAGCAACTGTTGAACGAAAACGCAAGCGCCCCCGCCCGATTGATTCGGGGCGGGGGCGCTGCCGTTCGGGCACCGCGCCCAGAATCCACACGCCTCAGCACGACCGGTGTCGTACCGCGTGTCTTCCCCCGAAAACGCAAGCGTCCCAGCACAACCGGTGGCGCACCGCGTGTCCTCGCCCGAAAACGCGAGCACCCCCGCACGATCCACTCGTACGGGGGCGCAGCCGTGCCGACTCAGTGCACGATCACCGGCTCACCCTCGGCGGGCGCGGGCACCGTGCTCGGCATGAGGATCGCCGTGATCACGGCCCCGACCGCGAAAATCGCTGTGGCCCACCAGAAGCTGGTGGTGTAGCTGTGGATCGCGGATTCCGCCACCGCCACCGCCGTGGGCTGGCGGTCGCTCAGGTAGTCGGCGGCGGCCGAGGAGGCGATGGTGCTCAGCAGGGCCGTGCCGATCGAGCCGCCGACCTGCTGGCTGGTGTTGACCATGGCGGAGGCCACGCCCGCGTCCTCGTGATGCACACCCGCGGTCGAACCCTGGAAGGCCAGGGAGAGCGCGCTACCGATGCCCAGACCCATCAGGATCAGCGATGGGAGGACGTGAGTGACGTACGCCGTGTCCAAACCGATGCGGGTCAGCAGGGCCATGCCGATCGCGGCGAGGACGAAGCCCGCGGTGACCGTGATCTTGGGCCCGAGCTTGGGCAGCACCAGCGACGGGACGGTCGTGGACGACAGCACCATGCCCGCGACCATCGGCAGGAAGGCCACACCGGTGACGATCGGCGTGTAGCCCAGCGTCAGCTGCATGTAGTAGGTCAGGAACAGGAACAGCGCGAACATCCCGATGCCCATGACGAACACCGTCAGATACGACGTGCCGCGGGTGCGGTCGAGCACGATGCGCAGCGGCAGCAGCGGATGCGCGACCCGGGTCTCCAGCCAGGCGAACACGCCCAGCAGCAGCACGCCGCCGATCAGGAAGGCCAGCGTCACGCCGTTGGACCAGCCGTGCGACTCGGCGTGCGAGAAGCCGTAGACGATGCCGAACAACGCGGCGGTCACCACGGCCGTGCCCGGAATGTCGAGCCGCGGCCGCCGATCGCTGACGTGCTTGGCCAGCAACAGCGCACCGCCGACGAAGGCCACCGCGGCGAAGATCAGGTTCACGTACATCACCCAGCGCCACGACGCCCACTCGGTGAGCGCGCCGCCGAGCAGCAGGCCGAGCGCGCCGCCCGCACCCGCGACCGCGCCGAAGATGCCGAACGCCTTGGCCCGCTCGGACGGTTCGGTGAAGGTGACCGTCAGCAGCGACAACGCGGCCGGGGCCAGCAGCGCGCCGAACACGCCCTGGGCGACACGCGCGACGACGAGCATCTCGAAGCCGTTGGCCGCGCCGCCGACCGCGGAGGCCACGGCGAAACCGACCAGGCCGATGAGGAAGGTGTTGCGGCGACCGAACAGGTCGCTCAGCCGACCGCCGAGCAGCAGCAGGCTGCCGAAGGCCAGGGCGTACCCGGTGACCACCCACTGCCGGTCGCCATTGGAGAAGCCGAGGTCGCGTTGCGCCTCGGGCAGCGCGATGTTCACCACGGTCGCGTCGAGCACGACCATCAGCTGGGCCACGCCGAGGACGGCGAGCACCCACCAGCGCAGGGCATGCGAGCCGCGACGGCCCGCTTTCGGCGACGTCGCCGTCGCCTCTGTTTCGAGGTCGAACGCGGTAGTCATGGGACTCCTACGGGGAAAGTGATAGCCGACACAGATGCGGAGAGAGTTCCTCCACTTACCGGAGTAAGCTAACACCATAACGGAGAGAAAGCCTCCAGTTAATCCCCGTCCTTGTTAGGATCTTCGTGTGAATCGCGCCACTTCCCCCGCTCCACCTGGGCCTTTGTCACAGCCTCGGCGCCTGCGCGCCGACGCCGCCCGCAACCAGCAACGCATTCTCGAGGCCGCCCGCGAACTGTTCGCCGAGCGCGGCCTCGACGTCACCCTCGACGATGTCGCCGAGGCCGCGAAGGTGGGCGTGGGGACGGTGTATCGGCGCTTCGCCAACAAGCGCGAGCTGATCGAGGAGGTCTTCGATCGGCACGTGGCCGAGATGGCCGAGGCGACCGAGCGCTGCAACCGCGTTCCGGATCCGTGGCTGGGTCTGGTCGAGCTGTTCGAGTGGGCGTGCCAGCACATGGCGGGCAACCGCGGTTTCGGCGAGGTCATGCTCGAATTGCCCGACGCCAAGGAGCGTTTCGCGTCGGTGCGCTGCCGGATCAAGCCCGCGCTCGAGGAGCTCATGGTCCGCGCGCACGAGGCGGGCGTGCTGCGGCCCGGCATCACCGCCGCCGACTTCTTCGCGATGGTGAACATGGTCGAGTCGATGGCCGCCTTCGCCCGCCCGATCAATCCGAACACCTGGCGGCGCTACATGGCCATCGTGCTCGACGGGGTGCGCGCGGACGGCGTCCCGCGACTGGAACTGACCGTGCCGCCGCTCACCGAGGACGAGGTGGAGCAGGCGAAGGAGGCCGTCTGCCCGCGCAAGAGGTAGCGCGGCTCACATCGATCCCCTAATGTTGGTCACATGACCAACTCGTGGATGAACTGGGCCGGGGATCAGGCGTGTGCCCCGGCCGAGATCGCCACTCCCCGAACGGCCGACGAGGTGGCCGAGCTGCTGGCGCGCGCCGACACCACCGGGCGGACCGTCCGGGTCGCGGGCGCGGGCCATTCGTTCACCGACGCCGTGCTCACCGACGGCCTGCTGCTGCGGCCGTCGGAGCTCGACCGCATCCAGTGGGTGGACCGCTCGACCGGGCTCGTGCGGGTCGAGGCGGGCGCGACCCTCAACGCGCTGAGCACCGCGCTGCATCCGATGGGCCTGGCGTTCCCCAATCTCGGCGACATCGATGTGCAGACCATCGCCGGAGCCACCGCGACCGGGACGCACGGCACCGGCGCCACGCTCCAGAACCTCAGCGCCGCACTGCATTCCATCGAATTGACGCTCGCCGACGGCAGCCGCGTGGAGCTGAACGAACAGTCCGATCCGGACGGCTGGCGCGCGGCGCGGGTGAGCGTGGGCGCGCTCGGGGTGGTCACCGCCGTCACGCTCCAGCTGGTGCCGTCGTTCGTGCTCGAGGGCGTGGAGCGGCCGGTTCCGGTGGCGGAGGTGCTCGCCGATCTGGACGAATACGTCGACGGCAATGAGCATTTCGAGTTCTACATGTTCGCCCACAGCCCGCTGGCGATGACCAAACGCAACAATCGGGTGCCGCTGCCCGAGCGGCCGCGCGGCAAGGCCGTGGACTGGTTCGCCGACATCCTCATGTCGAACTACACCTTCGACGCGCTGTGCCGGTTGAGTCGCGCCCGGCCGGGGCTGATTCCGTGGATCCATCGCGGCGCGGCCTATGCGGGCAGCTATCGGCGGCAGGTGGACCGGTCGTATCGAGTCTTCGCCTCCCCCAGGCTGATCCGGTTCACCGAGATGGAGTACGCGATCCCGCGCGAGCACGCGGTGGCGGCGATCGAGCGGATCAAGGAGCTGGGGCGTCGGTTCGATTCGCCGATGCCGACCGAGGTGCGTTTCGTCGCGCCCGACGACGCGTTCCTGTCCCCCGCCGGTGGCCGCGACACCTGCTATATCGCGGTGCACCAATATCGGGGTATGCCCTACGAGCCGTACTTCCGGGCCTGCGAGGAGATCTTCGATACGTTCGAGGGTCGGCCGCACTGGGGTAAGCGGCACTTCCAGACCGCGGACACGCTGCGCGAGCGGTATCCGCACTGGGATCGGTTCCAGGAGGTGCGCCGCCGGTTCGATCCCAAGGGCCGGTTCGCCAATCCCTATGTCGAGCGGGTACTCGGTCCGCTGGACTGACGCGCGAAGTGCAGCTCCAAACGCACTGCGACGGTGTCGATTTCGAGGGCCTGGCGCAGGCGCGGCAGCGCGTGGGCGATGATGTCGCGGCGCAGCGCGGTCACATCGGCGTCGGGTGCGGCGGTGACGGTCAGGCGCAGTTCGGGTGCGACGGCGGGGCCGAGCAGGCGCGCGGTGGCCGAGCGCACCCCGGCGTAGGTCTCGATATCGGCGGCGACGGGTCCGGCCGCGACCGCCGAATCCATCACGATGGTGTCCGTCTCGGCCGGGCGGGCGCACCAGCGCGGGGCCGCCGTCGCCCGCCTCGGTAGCGCGAAAAGCCTACGGAGACAGGCGAATCCGAGAACACTCGCGCCGCCGACGAGCATCGCCACCGACACGAGGAGCGACGGATGGTGGGCGGCCGTCACGGACCCGATGGCGACGAACAGCGCGCCGAGCGCGCCCAGCGGGACGCGGCCGAACCGCGAACCCGCGCACGGCCCGATATTCGCGAGCCGGGCGTCGACGGCCGCGCGGACCTCCTCGGCCAGACCGGGCCGCGCCCCCGCCGCCTTGGCCACCACGCGAAGTCCGCTGCGGCCCAGCCTGATTCGCGCCGAACGCACACCCGCCACCGACTGTGCCGCCGCGCGCAGGGCGGTGGCCAGTCCGCGCCGGGCGACCCGGGCGGTGATCTCGTCGTCGGCGACCATCGGCACCAGGACCCTCCGTCCCGACAGCCCGGCCGCCGCCAGCAGCCCGAGCCCCGCCGCGAGGGTCGTCCAGGCGACGGCCGTCACCGCGCGGCCGTTCCCGTGACGAGGGCGCTCACCTCGATGTCCATCCGGGTCACCGTCAGTCCCGCGCGCTGGCGGACGCGGTCGGTGATGTGCTGTCGGGTCACCGCGGCCACCCGCCAGATGGGCAGCGGGTAGCGGATCGGCAACCGGACGGCGAGTTCGACGGTGTCGCCGCGCACGTGCGCGCGCACCTCGACATCCGTTGCGACGCCGGTGATCTCGCGCGCGGCGGCGTGCGCCAGCGCGGTGACCGACTCGTCGTCGACCGTGCGCAGCCGCGGTGGCTCGAACGCGGATTCGGCGGCGGGAGACGGGAATTCGGTCACCGTGCTCGTCATCGGTTCCTCCTGGTCGACCGCATGACGAAACCCTATCCGGCGCGCCCCGACTTCTCATTCGACACGCCCGAGAGAATGGCTGCCCGAGGCGGCGAATTGATCGGCCTGAATTAGCGGGAATTCCGCTTTATTGCCTGCTCAGCGCGCATCCGGCCGGTCAGAATACCTTTTCCCGCAAGGCGTTGACACGCCCGACTCGACGCGGTGAGGATATTGATTGGCAGTTTCCTGAGCGTGCAATCCATTCGATACGGAGGTTTCGATGGGCACCAAGATGGACCGCAATGCCAAAGACAAGTCCCGCAAGGGCATGAAGGACCAGCCGCGCGGCGGCCAGCAGGCCATGAAGCGGGATCCGGATATGGAACGCGACGAGGAAATGCTCGCCGACGGCGACATGTCCACCGAGCGCCGCAAGCGCGACGGCAAGAACAGGGACAGGCTGGGTTAGCGCCTGTCATGAACCGGCTCGCGGCTCCTGACGACACGGAGCCGCGGGCCGATTTCATATCACCGGGAGCGGCCCCGCGAATCCAGCCGCAATTCCATGCTCACCGGAACGATCTCGACATCGAGGGCCTGACGCAGCCGCGGCACGGCGTGCCCGAGAATGCGGCGACGCAACTCGGTGAGATCGGCGTCCGGCGCGGCGGTCACCACCAGATGCAGTTCCGGGGCGCGACTGGGCCCCGACAGCCGGGCGGTCACCGAGCGCACGTCGTCGTAGGACTCGATATCGGCGGCCAGGGGCGCGGCCGCGGTATCGGAGGCGAGGACCGTGCGACCGGTCGCGGCCGGGGTTCCCACCGCCCATTCCGTCGCCCGGGGCAGGCGCCCGACCTGCGCGGCGAGCCAGCGCAGCGCGGCCAGCGCGAGCACCACCGCGCCCGCCACGACCAGGTACTCCACCCACAGCGGCGGATCCGCGGTGCCCGGCACCAGCGTCGCGTCGCGATCCACCCAGGGCAGGGCGCCCAGATGCGCGGCGACGGCGTAGCCACCGGCGGCCGCGATCAGCAGGCCGATCAGCCCCAGCAGACTCCGGTTGAGCCGGGCCGGGCGGTTGATCGAACTCATCGTCGTCCTCCCGTCCGCGCCGGGCGCAGCGCGGTCTCGATCCGCGGTGGCACCCGTGGCGCGATCGTGCCGAGCCGTTCGGCGACCGCGGCGCGCACGGTCTCGGGCGCGGCATCGGCTCCGCGCCCCTTGACGCGAATCCGCTTGCGGCCCAGCCGCACTCGCGCGGAGTCCACGCCGTCGACGCTACGCACCGCGTCGTGGACCGCCCCGCGCAGGCTGCGCCGGGCGATCCCGGCGCGCACGCCGTCCTCGGCGTCGAGCGGCACGACCACCGATCGGCCGGGCCACAGCGCCGCCGCCAGCAGCACCGCCCCGACAACCAGGGCCGCGATTCCGGCGACGAGCACCGGACCGGCGGACCAGGTGGTGTCGTGCAGCCGAGTCGCGAGCGCGGTGTAGGAGACGAATTCCCTGTGGTCGCTGAGCTTCTGGATCAGCGACACCGCCACGGCGATCGACCCCGCCAACAGGGCGAGGGCGACGATCACCGCCGGGGCGATGCGGCGCGATCGGCGCGTCATCGGACCCTCCCGTTCGGTACGGCCACCGGCAGTTCGGACACCTCGATGTCCACCCGCGGCACCGCCAGCCCGGCCAGTTCGCGGGTGCGTTCGATGAGATGGGCCCGGCATTCGTCGGCCACCCGGCCGACCGGCAGCGGATAGCGGATGGGCAGCCGCACGTCGAGGGTGGCGGAATCACCGGCGACGCGCGCGGTGACGCGCACGCCCGCCTCGACGCCGCCGACCTCGCGCGCGGCCCGTTCGGCGATCCGGCGGACCGCCCGCTCGGCGACCGTCGTCCGGCCCGGAAGATCTCCGGCGGACTCGGCGACGGCCGTCATCGACGACCCCGATCACGCTGCGGGCGAACCAGTCCCGACAGGTCGACCTCGCCGTCGAGCCAGCGGCCGACGAGCAGGCCGAGCCCGCCGAAGACGAGCACGATGGCGAACGCGCCGAATCCGCCGAACGCGGCCGCGAAACCGAGAGCCAGCCCGAACACCAGGCAGATCGTGGTGGCGTTCATGTCACTGCACCCGATCCCGGGCGGGCTGCTGCTCGTCGTCGTCGCCCTCGATGTAGACGTCGTTGACGTTGACATTGACCTCGACGACCTCGAGCGCGGTCATCTGCTCGATCGCGGTGATGACATTGCGCCGCACCAGCCGGGCCAGTTCGGCGATGGCCACGCCGTATTCGACGACCAGCTCCAGGTCCACGGCGGCCTGCTTCTCACCGACCTCGACCGAAACGCCTTGTCCCACACTGGCCGAGGCGCCCGGAATGCGGTCGCGCAGCGCGCCGAACGCGCGGGCCGCGCCGCCGCCGAGGGCGTGCACCCCGCGCACCTCGCGGGCGGCCAGCCCGGCGATCTTCTGCACCACGACATCGGCGATGGTGGTGGTGCCCTGATCGGTAACCAGTGCGCTGTCGGATTTCGAGTCGGCGCCGGACTTGGTGTTGGCCGCGGCCTTGTCGTTCGTCGTGCCGGTCATGGTGATTCCTCCCGATTCCCTTGCGGTACAGCGGATAACGGACTTCACTCGATAGACACGACCGCGAGCGAATCGTCACGGCCCGGACGCGTGATCTAGGTAACTGTGCGATTGCCCGAATTCGGCTCGCGAAACGCCGCGGCGTCGAGTTCGGTGACGGTCACGCGCAGCGCGACGTCGGGCCGGCCGGCGGCGGCCAGCACCGCGCGGACGCGTTCGGTGAGCCGGTCCAACAGCGGCGGCAGCGGCAGCGCGGTGGCGACCACCCGCAGTTCGATCAGGGCCGAATTCGCCTCCACCGCAGCGCGTTTGCGATCCCACGGGAGCCATCCGGTGTCGGGCAGGCCGAACGGGACGGCGGGGCGCAGGCCCTCGACCGCCTCGATGGCGGCCACCAGCTCGTCGATCAGCGCGTCGTTCGTTCTCACGGTGTCCCCGGTTCGATGTCGAGCACGGTCACCGAGACGGCGTCGACGGTCACGCCGGTCTGCTCGGCGACCGCCCGGGCCACCCGCCGCTGCACGGCCTCGCCGACCGCGCCGACCCGGCCGCCCGCGGCGATCGAGAGATCGATGTGGACGGCCAGCCAGCCGCCCGCGCGGCGCACCCGCACGCCGGTCGAGGGCGCGGACTCCTGTCCGGTCCACCGCTGACGGCCGGAGCGCGCGAGGTGCCCGACCAGGCCGAGGACACCGGGTTCCAGGCGCAGCACACCCGGCACCGAGGCCGCCGCGCGCGCGGCCACCCCGGCGATGACCGCGTCGGTGACGACGTATTCGGTGTCGCGGGCCGCGGCGGTCATCGGTCCTCCTCGTAGAGGTCGACGACGGTCACGTCGACGCGTTCGACGACCAGGCCGACGCGCGCCGAGGCCGCCGCCCGCACCCGCTCGCGAACCAGCGAAATCGTCCGCGCGACAGGGGTTTCGCTCATCCGCACCGCGATGGTCAGCTCGACCGCGACGGCCAGGGCGCCGTCGGCGGCGGGGCCGCGGTCGTGCACCTGGCAGCCGCGGGCGCGCACGCCGTCGACGGTGTCGGCGGCGTAGCGCAGCACGACCGCGATGGCCTGGTCGCTGACCTCGAGGGTGCCCGAATGCGGGGTGTGCAACGTGAGCGTGCGACCGCGCCGGACCTCGGCGCGGACCGCGGACATGATGCGCCCGAACAGGTCCGGGGGTGGCGGATCGGGTTCCTCGACGAGTTCGCGGGTCGCGGTGCGCAGGGTGAGCAGGCTCTCCCGGGCGGCCGCGCAGTGCGCGCAGTCGGTCTCGTGCGCGTCGCCCCGGCCGTCCTCGACCGCGTCGAGCCGTTCCCACACCCGTTCCAGGCCGCGTCCGCACGGCAGCAGGTAGTCGCTGTCGGTCGCGTCGGTCACCGCCATGGCCGCATCACCTCCGCCAATTGTGCCCGCGCGCGGGCGATTCGACCGCGTACCGCGGTGCCGTTGGTGCCGACGATCTCGGCGATCTCCTCGTAGGACCGCCCGTGCACCTCGCGCAGCAACCAGCAGGCCCGCTGTTCGGGGGTCAGCAGTCGCAGCGCGTCGGTGAGGGCCGCGAGCTGGCCGTTGACCTGCGCCGCGTGCTCGGGCCGGGTGTCCGCGCGCGGTGATTCGGTGGTGTCCGGGTCGACGTCGGCGGCGACCCGGCGCGAGCGCAACACGTTGAGGCAGCGGTTGGTGGTCATCCGGTAGAGCCAGCCCGCGAAGGCCGAGTCGTCCTGGAGTTGCGCGATCCGCCGCCACGCGGTCAGGAACACCTCCTGGGTGACGTCCTCGGCCTCGGCCCGGTCGGCCAGCATCCGCGCGGCCAGCCGGAACATCGGTCCCTGATAGCGCAGCACGAGTTGCTCGTAGGCCCGGACATCGCCGTCGCGCGCGCGTCCGGTGAGGGTCGCGTCGTCGAGCGCTGCCTCGGGTGCCGTCGGCGTCGTGGTCACTCGGGCACCTCCTCTGCTCGTGGGAAGGACACCGTCATCGGCCGAACCGCACGCGGACGTGACCGGAGTCACGTATGCCGGGAGTTCGCCGATATGACCGTACCGCGCCGGGGGTTACTCGTTGACGACCCGGAGATTCGGTTTGCGGGCGTGGCGGTCGAGGAACCACACCTGCACGCTCTGATCGGCGGCGGGATCGAGGGTTTCGAACTCGATCTCCACCACCCCGCGCAGCGGGTGATCCAGATGCATTGTGCCCGTGCGGAAGTCACTCATGCGATGTTCGTCCCAGCGGCAGGCGAACTCGGGGATGCGCTGGAGGCCGGCGACGGCGGCGGCGAGATCCTCGTCCTCGGCCCACAGCGAGCGGGACAGGCGCAGCCGGGAGGTGATCTTGTCCGCGGTGGCCTCCCAGTCGGTCCAGCGCCGCGCGCCGGGGTGTGCGAAGAAGTAGCGGGCGAGGTCGCCGCGCACCTCGGCGTCGAAGAAGCCCAGGGGTTCGACGAAGTCGCGCCAGGCCGTGTTCCACGCCAGCACGTTCAGGTGGCGGCCGACGACGAACGCGGGGGTCGGGTCCAGCGCGTCGAGCACGGCCCGCAGGGTGTCGGGGACCTCGTCCGGGGCGGCACTGGACGGGCAGCCGCCGGTGTGCCGGTCGCCCAGGGCCAGTTTGACGAAGTGATGCCGCTCGACGTCGTTGAGCCGCAGGGCGTCCGCGAGCGCGCCGAGGACCGAGGTCGAGGGGTTGGTGTCGCGGCCCTGTTCGAGCCGGGCCAGATAGTCGGCGCTGACCCCGGCGAGCGCGGCCACCTCCTCGCGGCGCAGTCCCGGGGTGCGCCGCCGACGACCCACGGGCAGCCCCACGTCCTCGGGCCGCAGGCGGGCGCGGCGAGCGATGAGGAATTCGGCGAATTCGGATCGTGCTGCCACCCGTTCATCCTGTCGTATCCGCGCCTCGTTAGCCGCGCCCTGCGAGTGCCAGGATAAGCGCGGCGTGGTTAACCGGACCGCGGTCCGCAAGGCTGGTGGCATGACGACTTCCGAGCAGACCCTGAAGACCGGCTCCTGGGCCCTGGACACCGCGCACTCCGCGGTCAACTTCACCGTGCGGCATCTGGGGATCTCCAAGGTGCGCGGGCGGTTCAACCGCTTCGAGACCGAGTTCGTGGTCGACGAGTCCGGCGCGGCCGCGATCTCGGCCACGGTCTACCTGGACTCGTTCGACACCGGCAACGCCGACCGCGACGCGCACGTGCGCAGCGCCGATCTGCTCGACGTGGAGAAGCGGCCCACGCTGACCTTCCGCGCCACCGAGCCGGTCCGCGTGGCCGAGGACTTCCAGGTGAGCGGCGAGGTGACGATCGGCGGCGAGACGCATCCGATCACCCTGGACGTGGAATGGGGTGGCATCCAGGACAATCCGAACACCAACGCCCGGCACATCGGCTTCGCGGCGACCGGGACGCTGAAGCGCACCGAATTCGGTGTCGCCACCCAGGTTCCGTCGGCGATGCTCAGCGACAAGATCGCGATCGAGTTGGACATCCAGCTGATCGAGCCGCAGGACTGAGACCGCTCAGGGCAGCAGACCGGCACGCCGGGCCCGGACCACGGCCTCGTGCCGGGTGTGCGCCCCGAGTTTGGTCATGGCGCTGCGCAGATAACTCTTGATGGTCTCCGGCCGGAGCGAAAGACGCTGGGCCGCTTCGGCGTTCGTGCACCCGAGCGCGACGTGGGCGAGGACGTCGAGTTCGCGCGGGGCGAGCGCCGGTGTCTCGCCGGGGATCTCGGGCCCGGCCATCAGCCGGGCGAGGCGATCGGACAGCTCGCGCAGGCGGGCGCGGGCCGCGGCGTCGGTCACCGTCTGCGCGATCCCCCGGACCTCGGCGTGGATATCGCGAAGTTGTTCGGCGACAACGGGATCCGGCCCCTGCGGGACGGCCGCCTCGCGCAGCCGCAGCCGCCGGTCGACCTCGTCGCGGACGGCCAACTCGGCCGCCAACCGGCGCCCGGCCCGCACCACCAGATCGGCCGCGCGATCGCCGATCGGACCCGCCTCCCGGCTGGCCACGTAGAGCACCGCCCGCGACTGCCCGCCCACCACGACCGGCACCCCGACCACCGCGCGCAACCCCTCGGTGAGCACGGGCGCGTCGTAGTGATGGGTGATCGTGGAGGCCGCGCGGTAGTCCGACACCGATGCCGGACGCCGGGTGGCCACGGCCGCGCCGCCCACCCCCGAGGCGGGTGAGACCGCGAGCCCGCGCATGGCGTTGGTGCGCGTGCCGAAGAACTCGCTCAGCACCAGCGTCCCCCCGAGCACCTGCCCGCCGAACACGACCGGCAGCCCCGCCACCCCGGCCACCCGGCGCAGTTCGGCGCGCAGGGCGTCGGCGTCGCGCGGGCGGAGCAGGTCGGGGCCGGTCATGTCGGTACCCCTTTCCGGGGGTAGTGGACGGGAAATGTGACCTGGATCCTATAACCGTGAGTTCGATCACGGGCCGCTCTCGACCGGCCAGTTATACGCATGGAATCTGGGACGTGCCGCTGCTCGGCGACACCATCGGGGCGAATCTGGACCGCACGGTCGCCGCGTATCCCGACCGGGAGGCACTCGTCGACCGGGTGACCGGGGCGCGCTGGACCTATCGGGAGTTCGCCGCCGAGGTCGACGCCGTGGCGCTCGGACTGCTGGCCGCGGGTGTCGGCAAGGGCGACCGGGTCGGCATCTGGGCGCCCAATCGCGCCGAGTGGACGCTGGTGCAGTACGCCACCGCGCGGATCGGCGCGATCCTGGTCACCATCAATCCGGCCTATCGCGCCCACGAACTGGGATACGTGCTGGCCCAGGCCGGGGTTCGGCTGCTGGTGGCGGCGCGCGAGTTCAAGGGTTCGGACTACGCGGCGATGATCGACGAGATCCGGCCGGAGTGCCACGACCTCGAGCGCGTCGTGCTACTCGACGGCGACGACTGGACCGACCTCGCGGCGGCGGGCCGGGACCGCGATCCGGACGAACTGCGCGCCGCCCAGGCCGAACTGTCGGCGGACGATCCGATCAATATCCAATACACCTCGGGCACAACGGGTTTCCCCAAGGGCGCGACGCTGTCGCACCACAACATCCTCAACAACGGCTACTTCGTCGGCGAGTTGTGCGGCTACACCGAGGCGGACCGCATCTGCCTGCCCGTTCCCTTCTACCACTGCTTCGGCATGGTGATGGGCAATCTCGCGGCCACCAGCCACGGCGCGGCCATGGTGATCCCCGCCGCCGCCTTCGATCCGCGCGCCACCCTGGAAACCGTTGCGGCCGAACGCTGTACGTCGCTGTACGGGGTGCCGACCATGTTCATCGCCGAACTGGCCGACCCGAGTTTCGCCGAGCACGACCTGTCGTCGCTGCGCACCGGCATCATGGCCGGTTCACCCTGTCCGGTCGAGGTGATGAAGCAGGTCATCGAGCGGATGGGCATGGCCGAGGTGAGCATCTGCTACGGCATGACCGAGACCTCCCCGGTCTCCACCCAGACCCGCCGCGACGATTCGCTGACCCAGCGCACCGCCACGGTCGGCCGGGTGGGACCGCATCTGGAGATCAAGATCGTCGACCCGGCGACGGGCCGGACCGTGCCGCGCGGCGAACCGGGCGAGCTGTGCACGCGCGGCTACTCGGTCATGCTCGGCTACTGGAACGAACCCGAGAAGACCGCCGAGGCCATCGATTCCGCGCGCTGGATGCACACCGGCGATCTGGCCACCATGGACGACGACGGCTACGTCGCCATCACCGGGCGCATCAAGGACATGGTCATCCGGGGCGGGGAGAACATCTATCCGCGCGAGATCGAGGAGTTCCTCTACACCCATCCCGACATCCTCGACGCCCAGGTGATCGGCGTGCCCGATCCGAAGTACGGGGAGGAGCTGGTGGCCTGGATCCGGCTGCGCGAGGGCGCGGCGGCACTGACCGCCGAGGCGCTGCGCGAGTTCTGCGCGGGACGGCTCGCGCACTACAAGATCCCCCGCCACGTCCACCTCGTCGACGAGTTCCCGATGACGGTCACCGGCAAGATCCGCAAAATCGAGATGCGCGAGATCTCGGCTCGGCTGTTCGCCGGGACCACCAGCGAAGGAGACCCGCAGTGACCTCGAACACCGAACGCTACCGGGCCGCACGCGACCAGTTGCTCACGCACGCAACCGATTACGAGGCCGCCGTGCGCGAGTTCGCCTGGCCGGACCTGCGCGGCCGGTTCAACTGGGCCGTCGACTGGTTCGACGTCATCGCCCGCGGCAACGAGCGCACCGCGCTGTGGATCGTCGAGGAGGACGGCCGCGAGCAGCGGATCAGCTTCGACGAGATGGCCCGCCGCTCCGATCGAGCCGCGACCTGGCTGGCCGGACTGGGGGTCGGCAAGGGCGATCGGGTCATCCTCATGCTGGGCAATCAGGTCGAGCTGTGGGAGGCGATGCTCGCCGTCGCCAAACTGGGCGCGGTCATCATGCCCACCACCGCCGCGCTCGGCCCGGCCGATCTGACCGACCGGATCACCCGGGGCGCGGGCCGGTTCGTCCTCGCCAACAGCGCCGACACCGCCAAATTCGCCGAGGTCGAGGGCGACTACGTCCGGATCGCGGTGGGCGAACCGGTCGCGGGCTGGCACGACTACGCCGATTCGGCTGCCGCCGAGGCGCATTCGTTCGACACGGTCACCGAGGTCGACGATCCGCTGCTGGTGTACTTCACCTCCGGCACCACGAGCAGGCCGAAGCTGGTGCAGCACAACCAGATCAGTTATCCGGTCGGTCATCTGACGACGATGTACTGGATCGGGGTGCGCCCGGGCGACGTGCACCTGGCCATCAGCGCCCCGGGCTGGGCCAAACACGCCTGGAGCTGCTTCTTCGCGCCGTGGATCGCCGAGGCCACCATCTTCGTCCACAACTACGCCCGGTTCGACGCCGCGGCCCTGCTCGATCAGCTGCGCCGGGCGGAGGTGAACACGTTCTGCGCGCCACCGACGGTGTGGCGCATGCTGATCCAGGCCGACCTCGGCGAGCGCCCGGCGGGGCTGCGCGAGATCCTCGGCGCGGGTGAGCCGCTCAATCCGGATGTCATCGCCCGGGTGGCGGACGCGTGGGGACTGACCATCCGCGACGGCTTCGGCCAGACCGAAACCACCCTCCAGGTGGGCAATACGCCCGGCCAGCCGGTCAAACCCGGTTCGATGGGCCGCCCCGCGCCCGGGGTGCCGGTGGTGCTGGTCGATCCGATCGACGGCCGCCTCGCCGAGGAGGGCGAGATCTGCCTGGATCTCGGCGCACGGCCGGTGAATCTGATGACCGGGTATCTCGGGGATCCTCAGCGTGATTCGGCGGTCCGGGCGGGCGGTTACTACCACACCGGCGATGTCGCGGCCCGCGACGCCGACGGCTACATCACCTACATCGGCCGCACCGACGACGTGTTCAAATGCTCGGACTACAAGGTGTCGCCGTTCGAGCTGGAGAGCGTGCTCATCGAACATCCGGCCGTGGTCGAGGCCGCGGTGGTCCCGCAACCCGACGCGACCCGGCTCGCCGTGCCCAAGGCGTACGTCGCGCTCGCCGAGGGCTGGGCCGCCGACGCCGAAACCGCCCGCGCCATCCTGGAATACGCGCGCGACCACCTCGCCCCCTATCTGCGCGTGCGCCGGGTCGAGTTCTACGACCTGCCCAAGACCATCTCGGGCAAGATCCGCCGCGTGGACCTGCGCAAACGGGAGGAGCAAGCGCATGCGACCGGGACGGGAATCAGCACCGAGTACCGCTACGAGGAGTTGTTGCCGCAAACCACCGGCTAGGGATTGCCCGGTCATTGCGCCCATTCCGCCGGCGGTGCCGTAGCCTGACATGCGGCTCTCCTCGCCCCGCGGCGGCCGGAACTTGGCGCGTTTGCCCGAGAGTGGCGCGTTCGGCGCTGGCCTACCGGTCGCCGAGCGACCAGACTGGCCTCCGTGCCCGCCGCGAGGCACCGACCCGTCGTCCTCGGGATCCGTCTCCCCTCCACCTGACGGATCCCCCTCCCGGGACGACGGGCCGCTCGCGGTGTCGGCTCGTCCGCGGTTCGCGTCCCGGTTGAAGAAACAGCGGGGATATCGCGACCGCTACGAGTCGTGATCGACCGTAAGTACCTACGACCGATTGGAGAACACACCGTGTCGAACACCTGCGAATCCGCCACCGCCTACGTGATCGCCGAGCTGGAGGCCAAGGGCACCGCGACGCGGGACGATTTCGACGTGCCCGCCATCGTCGCGGCCTCGCACGCGATCGTCGAGGGGTGGGATTTCGCCGACATCGATCGCGGCACTTTTTGGAGCATCGCGGCCAGCAACCTGCGGGTCTAGCCGCGGGCGGCTACCGCTGCCGGTCCCATCCGTCGGTCCGATGCGAACGCGCCACGACCGACCAGCGCGCCGCCGCCCGCCGCACCGAGGCGGGGTCGGCGTAGCCCAGCAGTTCCGCCTGCCGCTCGCGGGTCACCGGACCCGCGGCGGCGGCCCGTTGGGCCCGCGCCCGATCCAGTTCCCGCCGCCAGGTCGTCCCGGCCTCGGCGAGCCGCCGTTGCAGGGTGCGCGGGCTGGTCGCGAGGCGGCGGGCCACCCGATCCAGCGACACCTCACCGGCGTCGAACGCCTCGGCCAGCGCGACCGCGACCCGCTCGGCCCACGCGGTGGCCAGCGGCGGCGGGGGCGGCAACGCGGCGGCCAGCGGCTTCAGCACCTCGGCCAGGACCGGATCCGCGGTCGTGAGGGGCAGGTCCATATCGGTCGCCCGAAAGGTCATGGCGTCCACGGGCGCCCCGAATTCGATTGCGCGCGTGCCCAATACATCGATGAAGTGCCGCGGGTCGCGCGGCGCGCGCTGGCGCAACGACACCCGGATCGGATTCAACGGCACGTCGACACAGCCCCGCGCGCGGGTCAGCACGGCGACCAGACCCCACAGCTGGGTGAGGTCGCGGCCGCGGCCGTCGCCCTCGATCATGTCCAGATACAGCGTGGTCTCGCCGTCGTTCTCCGCGACCAGATCGAACCGGTGATTGGTGGTGACCGCGCTGACGTACGGGCCGCAGGTGGCCAGGCCCGCGCCGACGGTCGCCGCCGAGGAGAACAGGTAGTCGTAGAGCCGGGTCGCGGGCCGCTGGTATCGGCTGGCCACGTACAGGGCCACATTCGCGTCGTCGAGCCCGCGTTCGCCGATCTCCCACAGGCGGGAGAACGTCTCGCTCGGCACGTGCACGCCCGGGCCCTCCATGGCCCACCGCGGCAGGCCGCACTCGCGGACCAGGTGGTCGCGTTCCAGCCCGGCGTCGGCGAGTTGCGCAATCACGAAACGATGCAACAGCGTCTGATCGGTCCCCATGGCTCTCCTTCCGAACCCTCCTCCGCTTCGGCTACGCGACCTATATTCGTGCCCGGCCCCCCGAGGAACGCTAGTTGTCGGCAGGCGTTCCCGAACCGTAACCGTCCGGCTGTGTCCACCGACACTCGCGCGCGGTGTCCGATTCGTTCAAGACGCGGGGCGTCGCGGGCCCTACCGTCGAGGTCATGACAGCGCACTTGGACGTCGTCGGCGTGGTCGTCGCCGACCTGAACGCCGCACAGGACTTCTACCGCCGCCTCGGACTGGAGTTCGGCGAACCCATGGGCGGGCACGTCGAGGCCGCCCTGCCCGGCGGGTTCCGCCTGACCCTCGACACCGAGGACAACATCCGCGAATTCCACCCCGGCTGGCGCGGCGGCGCGGGCCGGATCGGGCTCGCGTTCCGCTGCGACGATCCGGCCGAGGTGGACGCGCGCTACGCCGAGCTGACCGAGGCCGGGTACCACGGCGAGCTGAAACCGTTCGACGCGGTGTGGGGTCAGCGCTACGCGACCGTGCACGATCCGGACGGCAACGGCGTCGACCTCTACGCGCCGCTGGCCTGATCGCCGCCGAGCAGTCGGCCCAGCGACCGGCCCGACAGGCCGCGCACCTCCCGCGCCAGATGCGCCTGATCGGCGTATCCGGCGCGAAAGGCGGTCTCCGCGAACGGAATTCCCGCGCGCGCGAGCGTCAGGGCGCGCTGCATGCGCAGCACCCGCGCCAGCGTCTTGGGGCCGTATCCGAAGGCCGTGAGCGACATCCGGTGCAGCCGCCGCGCGCCCAGGCCCAGTTCGTCGGCCGTGGCGGCCACCGACGCGCCCTGGTCCAACCGCCGCACGATGTGGCGCAACCGGGCGTCGGCCGGATCGGCGTCGGCGGCGTATCGCCGGGCCGCGCGCTCCAGACCGAGCATCGAATCGGGCGCGCTCGCCACGATCGCGGTCAGGTCCCGGGCGCGCGCGGCGGGCCACAGGTCGTCGAGTTCGACTCGGCGGTCGCGCAATTCGTGCGCGGGCACGCCGAGCAGCGCGGGCGCCGTGCCGGGATAGAACCGCAGGCCGGAGATGGTGGCCGACGCCGTGCGCGCGGCCACGTAACCGCGGGTGTCCGGCCCGGCGACCAGCACCCGGT
Source organism: Nocardia sp. NPDC003482 (assembly GCF_053588115.1). Classification (NCBI taxonomy): domain Bacteria; kingdom Bacillati; phylum Actinomycetota; class Actinomycetes; order Mycobacteriales; family Nocardiaceae; genus Nocardia; species Nocardia sp. NPDC003482. Next base: position 115,697 of record NZ_JBSFPI010000021.1, on the reverse strand, counting down.
CCCCGATCCACAGCAGATCCATGCAGCCGTCCGGCAGCACGGGCGCGTCGTCGCCGGGGGTGATCGTGCGCGTCCACACCACCGCGCCCGGGAGCCCCGGCGCGGGCCGCTCCCGATACGCGGGCGTCGCATCGATCGGCACGAGCCCGAGACTAGCGCGGCACGGCCGTGCCCTGCCCGCGAGACCGGTACGGTCCCTCTACGCTGAGGCGTCATGGACACCGCGGCCCAGCGCGATCTCATCCCCGATCGCCGCGAACGCCGTCGGCAGAGCGCCGCGCACCGGTTCACCGCCCTCGGCGGGGTGGCCGCGCTGTCGCTGAACGCCCTGTCGAGCCTGGCCTACGGGCCGGAGGCGATGCTGGCGGTGCTGGTCACCGTGGGCGCGTCGGGCGTGCGCTACACCCTGCCGGTCGCCGTCGCGACGGTGGTGCTGCTGCTCGTGCTGCTGTGGTCGTACCGGCGCGCGATCGCGGTGTATCCGGAGGGCGGCGGTTCGTACGCGATCGCGACCCGCGAATTCGGGCGCGGGACAAGCCTGCTCGCGGCGGCCGCCGCGGTGCTCGACCAGGTGCTCACGGTGGCGATCGGGCTGGCGGCCGCGACGGCGGTGCTGGGCAGTGTGTTCCCGCTGGTGGCCGAGCATCGGCTGGCGACCGCGCTGCTCGGGCTGGCCGCGCTCACGGTGCTCGAGTTGTTCGGCGTCGCCGCCTCGCCCGCGGTGTTGCTGGTGCCCACGCTGCTGTACGTGGCGGCGATCGGGGGGATCGTGGCAGCCGGGTTGCTGCGGGCCGAACCGGTGGCCGAGATCGGCACGCCCGCCGACCTGCACGATCTGCCCGGCGTCATCGGGCCGTGGGTGTTGTTGCGCGCGTTCGCGATCGGGACCGCGACGCTCACCGGACTCGAGGTGGTCGCCGACCACGCGGGGGTGTTCCGCGCCCCGGCCGTGCGGCGGGCCCGGCGCACCGAGCTCATGCTCGGGGCGTTGCTGGCGGTGCTGTTGCTCGGTATCGCCGGAGACATTGTGGCCCATGATGTTTCGCCGCGCGAGGGCGTGACCGTGCTGGCTCAGCTGACCGCCGGGGCCGTCGGCACCGGAACCCTGTTCTCCGCGATCGGTCTGGTGCTCGCCGCGACGCTGGGCGCGGGCGCCGCCTCCGGTTTCGCCGGGCTGCCGGTGCTGTTGAGTCGCCTCGCCCGCGATCGGCGGATGCCGTATCTGTTCGCGGTGCGCGCCGAGCGTCCGGTCTACCGGTACGCGGTCGCGGGGCTGGCAGTGCTCGCGGCGCTGGCCCTGGTGTGCGCGCGGGCGCGGGTGGATCTGCTGCTGCCGCTGTACGCGATCGCGGTGTTCGTGGGTTTCACCGTCACCCAGGTCGGTCTGGTGCGGCACTGGGTCGAGGCGCACGCGCGGCGCTGGCAGTGGCGGGTCTTGGTGAGCGGGATCGGTGCGGTCGCCACCGGGGTCGCCGCGGTGGTGCTGTTCCTGGCCGAGTTCACGGCGGCGACCTGGGTGCTGCTCATCGTCGCGCCCGCGCTCATGCTGCTGTTCGACCGCACCGAGCACTACTATCGCGAGGTCGGGGACCATCTCGGCCTGGGCACAGAAATCCCTCCGCCACAGTACGATTCGGCCAAGCGCACGATCGTGGTGGTGCCGGTGGCGGCGGTCAGCTGGCTCACCCGCCGGGCCCTGGAGGCGGCCCGGCGCATGGGCGACGAGGTGCATCCCATCGCGGTCGACGTCGATCCCCGGATCACCGCCGGGCTGCGGGACCGCTGGCGGGAGTGGGATCCCGGCGTCGAGCTGCGGGTGCTGCCGAGCCCGGCCGAACGACTGGTCGAGCCGATCGCCGACTACGCCGACTCGCTGACCGCGCCCGGCACGCTGGTGATCGTCCTGATGCCGCGCATCGAATCGCGCCGCCGCCGCTACCGGCTGCTGCACAATCAGCGCGCCCCGCTGATCACCAGCACGATCAATCACCGCACCGACGCGATCGCGGCCACCATCACCTTCCACGTGGATTGACGACTCCGCCCGTCACTAGACTGCACGCTCATGTTCAAAGGGTTCAAAGACTTCCTCATGCGCGGAAACGTCATCGACCTGTCCGTCGCGGTGGTCATGGGTACGGCGTTCACGGCCGTGGTCGGCTCGGTGACCAAGGGCGTCGTGGAACCCCTGCTCGCCGTCGCGGGCACCAGCGCGCAGTTCGGTCTCGGCGTGCAGTTGGTGGCGAGCAAACCGGCCACGTTCGTCGCCGTCGGGCCGATCGTCAGCGCGCTGATCAATTTCCTGATGGTTGCCGCGGTGCTCTACTTCGTGCTCATCCTGCCGATGAAGACCGTGCAGCGACGGTTCGGCGGCAAGAAGAAGACCGTCGTCGAGCCGACCCAGACCGAACTGCTGCTCGAGATCCGCGATCTGCTCGCCGCGCGGGTGATCCAGGACGCCAAGGCCGACGCCCGCGCGCGGCGGAGCGAGGACGACGACGAGGACGACGACCGGACCGAGCGGCAGCCGGTGAGCGCGTAGGCAAGATCACCGCGAGACCGCGGCTGCGGGTGCGGCGGCGCGGAATCGAGTAACGGACTACTCGCGTCCGCGAGCGTTTCCGAGCGCAGGCTCGAAATGTGGCACAGCACAAACTCTTCTGCGTTCCGGGCACCTGGGAGGCCGTCGCGGCGGCCGAGCGGCTCGGGCGGATCGAGCCGGGCACCGAGATCGGCATGCTCACCGGTGTCACCGATCTGCTCGATCGGACGGTGTTCGACGTGGTCTACGTGAACTATCCGGCGAGCTTCGGCCCGGTGCCGGGCGGCGGCGAGAGCCTGCTCGACGCGCTCGGGCACCCCTCGTACCACGCCTCGCGCGATCGGGGCGTCGCCGAGGTGATCCGGCTGATCCGCGCGCACGAGGGCGGCTTCGGCATTCTCGGCTACAGCCAGGGCGGGGCGGTCGCCTCGCTGGTCGGCCGGGAACTGGTGTCGGGATCGCTGCGCGAGCGCCGCGCGGACTGCCGCTGGCTGCACGCCTTCGCCTCCCCGCACCGGGCGCGCGGGCACACCTTCCCGCTCGGGAATCAGCTTGTCGGACAGGGCATTTCCGGCGACCCGATCGTCGACACCGGCGGCATCGACTGGTTCGACTACTGCCTGCCCGGCGACCTCTACGGCGACGCCGACCTGGCCCACACCTATCTGCGGCTGGGGTACGAACTCGCGATCGAGCTGTCGCTGGTCGACCCGTTCACCATGATCGCCGATCTCGCCGACAGCCTGCTGCGCGGCGCGTTGCGGGACGCGATCATCGGGCTCGGCGAGAATCCGGCGCCGACCGTCGAGAAGGTGGGCATCACCGCGGCCACGCTGGTGCCGTTCCTGCAAAGCTTCCCGCACGACAAATACGGTGTGCGCGAGATCGTTCCGGGGCTGACCGCGTTGCGGCACTCGGCCAACCACCTGAACTTCTGGGGGCCGCGCATCGCCGCTGCGGGCGCGCCGCGACCGCCGGTGTCCGCGCTGCTGTACCGCTAAGGCGTTGTCGTGCCGACGAATTCGATCGCGCCGACCATGCGCCGCGCCAGTTCCTCCGGATCGTCGCCGCCCAGTTGGGAATTCGTCAGCGCGCCCTCGCGCCACAGCGCGCAGAAGCCGTGCACCAATGACCACGCCGCCAGTTGGGTGGCTCGCCGATCGTGTGGGGCCACACCGAGTTCGGTGACCCCGGATCGCAGCGCCTCCCCCGAGCGGGTGCGCGCGGCGATGAGCCGCTCGTCGTCCGCGCGCAGCAGGTCGTGGCGGTACATGACGTCGAAGTGGCCGGGGTGTTCGCGGGCGAAGCGGATGTAGGCGAGCGCGACGTCGCGAAAATCGCCCGCGGCGGCGCGCATCTCGGCGTCGAGCAGTTCGAAGCCCTCGACGGCCAGCGCGGTGAGCAGGCCCTGCCGATTGCCGAAGTGATGCGCGGGCGCGGCGTGGGAGACGCCCACCCGCTGGGCCAGGGCGCGCAGCGACACCGCGGCGACGCCCTCGGCGGCGATCTGGTCGGCGGCCGCCCGCAGCAGTTCGGCGCGCAGGTCGCCGTGGTGGTACGCGGTCTTGGTCACCCCTCGATGGTCGCCCAGAATCTTGACATTGACAAGTTCCGCTGCGTGCGCCTATCTTTCCACTGTCAAGATTCACCGTTCGCAGGAGCTTTCGATGGCACCGCTCATCACCCTCGTCGTCGTCACCGCACTCGCCCGCCTGGCCGGATGGCTCGATCTGGTCGACTGGCTCGACTCCTGGCCGCATGCCGCGCGCATCGGCCTGGCGGCCATGTTCGCGCTGACCGCCTCCGCGCACTTCCTGCCGCCGCGGCGGGACGGGCTGATCGCCATGGTGCCGCCGCGGCTGCCCGCGCCCGCGGCTCTGGTCACCTTCACCGGCGTACTCGAATTGGCCGGTGCGGCAGGGCTTTTGATCCCGCCGGTCGCCCCGGTGGCCGCGGTCTGCCTGGCCGTGCTGATGGTCGTGATGTTCCCGGCCAATGTGCGGGCGGCGCGGGCGGGTATCGGCGTCAAGACCATGCCGCTGCCCGCGCGGACGCTCGTGCAGGTGTTGTTCATCGCCGCCTGCGTGCTGGCGGCGTTCTGATCAGTGGAAGACCGGCAGGACGTCCTTGGCGTAGCTGTCGAAGAAGCCGTCCATATCGGGACCGATCTGCTGCACGTAGACCTCGTCCACGCCCGCGTCCACGAACTGCCGGATCTGCTGGATGTGCCGCCGCGGATCGGATCCGACGGCGTACTGGTCGCGGGTCTGTTCCTTGGGCACCAGCGACATGGCGTCCTCGAAATCGCGTGGCCGCGGCAGCGTCTGGCCGAGTTGGCCCGGCAGCAGTTCGTTGGCCCAGAGCCGGTGGGCGGTGTCGAGGGCCCGCTCCTCGTCGCGATCCCAGCACACCTTCGTCCCCGCCTGCACGGTCTTGTCGCCGCCGCCGGAATCCCGGAACAGTTTCACCAGATCCGCGCTCGGCATCGCCGTGCAGTATCCGTCGCCGATCCGCCCCGCCAGCCGCGTCGCCTCCGGCCCGAAGCCCGAAACATACACCGGCACAGTCTCTTCCGGCCGCGTGTAGATCCGCGCCTGCTGCACCTCGTAGTACTTGCCCTCGTAGTCGACGACCTCCCCGCCCCACAGCGTGCGAATCACGTCGACGGCCTCCTCGAGCATCTCCAGCCGGATGCGCGGCGACGGCCACGGATCCCCGAAGATGTGCTCGTTGAGCGCCTCCCCACTCCCCACCCCCAACACGAACCGCCCCCCGGTCTGCACCGCCGCCGTCGCCGCCGCCTGCGCGATGATCCCCGGATGAATCCGCATGATCGGACAGGTCACCGCCGTCGTCACCGGCAACCCCACCGCCTGCGACAAGGCCCCGATCACCCCCCACACGAACGGACTCTGCCCCTGCGCGTCGTTCCACGGATGAAAGTGATCCGAGATCCACAACTTCCGAAACCCGGCCCGCTCCGCCCGCTTCGCCTGCTCCACCAGCTCATCGGGCCCGAACTGCTCACTGGCTAGAAAGTATCCGATGGTCGTCATGGTGGTCGGCTACCCGGGGGGTGGTGGGCTACACGAGCGACCGGGCTTCAGTGGTCGGCGGGTCCTGGGGTGTGCTCGGAGTAGCGGCGGTGCGCGGACCGACCGGTTCCGTGGGTGGGCCGACTGACCCGTGCGCAGACCGACGGCCTCGTGGGGTGTGACCACACGGCGACTGGCTGGAGGAAGCGGGCGGTGGCGACGGGACTTCAGCGCTCGCCGGGGCCCGGGGCTCGCTCGGGAGTACCGGCGCTGGGCGGGCCAACCGGACCTGTGGGTGGGCCAACCGATCCCGTGGACGGGCCAACTGGACCGGCGACCGGGCCCGGGAGCGGGGTGGCCGGGCCCGGGGGCGGGGCGGCCGGGCCCGGGAGCGGGGTGGCCGGGCCGGTGGGTGGGAGGGGGACCAGGCGGTGGGAGGGGTCGAAGAGGTAGCGTTCGGCGACTCGGGCGGCGGCCAGGGCGGCCAGGGCCGCGGCGGCGAGCAGCATGTACATGACGACGATCTGGTAGCGGATGGCGGTGAGGGGGTCGACGCCCGCGAGGATGAGGCCGGTCATGGCGCCGGGGAGGCTGATCAGGCCGACGACCTTGGTCGCGTCGATGGCGGGGACGAGGGCCGTGCGCAGGGCCGAACGACGGAACGGCAGGAACGCCTCGCGGGCCGAAAGACCAAGGCACAGGCGGGCTTCCACCGCCGCGCGCGAGCCGCGGGCGTCCTCGTGCAGCCGCCGCAGCGCGATCCCGGTGGCCTGCATGGCCCCGGAGACGACCATCCCGCCCACCGGCACCACCACCCGCGCCTCGGTGGAGATGATCCGCAACCCGATCAGCACCCCGAGGGTGAGGGCCGCCCCGAAGGCGACCCCGATCGTCGCGGCCCACACCGCGTGCGGCAGCCCCGCCCCGCGCCGCCCGGCGACCTGACCCGCGATCACGACCATGAGCACCACCCAGGCCAGCGCGCCCGGTAATCCCGTGTGCCGGAACACGATCACCAGGATCGCCCCCACCGCGACCAGCTGCACCCCGGCCCGCACCGCCGCGATCACCAGCTCGGTGGTCAGTCGCAGGCGTTGCCGGTAGGCGATGGCGGCCGCCAGCGCGACCAGCACCAGCGAGGCCGCGACCCCGCCCCAGCCCGGTACCGAAAGTCCCTCTGTCACTGCGAATTCCGTTCGTCCAGCGCGCCCAGGCGGGACAGCCGCCCGCCCTCGAGCATCCAGATGTCGTCGGCCACCGTGCCCACGAACCCGCTGTCGTGGCTGACCAGAACCACCGTCCCGCCCCTGCGGCAATGGGTGCGGATCAGTTCCGCGATCACCGCGGCCGCGGCCTCGTCCAGCGCCGAGGTCGGCTCGTCCAGCACCAGCACCTCGGGCTCGACCGCCAGCTCCCGCGCGAGGCAAACCCGTTGTGCCTCACCGCCGGACAGCTCGGCGCACCGCCGATGCGCGAACGCCGGGGGCAGTCCCACGGCCGTCAGCAACTCGGCCACCTGCTGTTCGGTCAGGTCCGGGCAGCCCACCCGCAACTCGTCGCTCACGAGGTCGGTCAGCAACACCGCGCCCTGCGGCACCAGCCCGACGCGGCGGCGCCACGCGAGCACATCGATCTCGGTGATCGGCACGCCATCGATGAGGATGCGCCCGGTGGTCGGCTCGTCGAGCCGGTTCAGCAGGCGCAGCAGGGTCGTCTTGCCGACCCCGCTCGGCCCGATCACGGCCGTGCACCGGCCGCCCGGCACGACGGCGTCGATCTCGGCGAAGACCGGAGCCCCGCCGCGGCTCACCCCGATCCCTTCCAGAACGATGCTGTGCACGGCCCCAACCATGCCGTACATCCGCTTCGCCCGCATCACGGACCCCTCACGAACGGGCCGGGTACGGGTTGTGTCCGGTCACCGTCCGGGCGTACCGACAGCCAGTTACCAATTCCTCCTCGAGGTATTCACAGCTTCGAGCGGTCTCTGTAGAGAGTGAACGGGAAGGTTCGGTGGCTGGGGTTGGCCGGGTGCGCGCTGGCGCTGAGTGTTTCGGGGCATCTGGTGACGGTGACGGCGCACGCGCGCAATACGGAGACCGCGTCGGGGGCCGAGCCCACGCTGCGGGCGGCCGCGCAACAGGGACCGGCGCTGGTCCAACAGATCCGGTCCGCGATCGAAACCGCCTCGCCCGGAACGGTTTCCGGCATCGACGTGGTCGACACCGAGACGGGCGCCGAACTGGCCGCGCTCGACGCCGACCGGCAGTTCTACACCGCCTCGGTCGTCAAACTGCTCATCGCGATCGACGCGATCGAGACCTCCGGCGAGAGCGTCGACGCCGATCGAATCCGGCAGATGCTCTCCGCCAGTGACGATTCCGCCGCCGACGCGCTCTGGGAGGCCGACGGCGGCGCCGACATCGTGCGGCGCACCGCGGCTCTGCTCGGCCTCGACGGCACCGCACCGCCGGACGATCCGGCGCAGTGGGGCCAAACCCGCACCACGCCAAGGGATGTCGTGACGATCTACCGCTACCTGACGACCGCGGCGCCCCCGTTCGAACGCGCGCTGATCCTCGACGCCCTCGGCTCGGTCAGCGAGATCGCCGCCGACGGCACCGACGAGTTCTTCGGTATCCCCGCCGCGCTGCCCGGCGCCGACTGGTTCGTCAAACCCGGCTGGATGACGCTGGACTCGTCGACGACCCTGAACAGCACCGGACTGGTCGGCCCGCCCGACGATCCGCAGCGCTACGCGGTCGTGGTGTTGACCACCCAGCCCGCCGGAACCGGCTGGGACGCGGGCGGCGCGGCGCTCACGGCGGGCATCTCGGCCCTGGCCGCCCTGGTGGAATCATGATCAACCGCTAGCATTTCGGATGTGGCGAAGCTGAAGGTCTCCCTCGACGTCCCCCTCTCCCCCGAGCAGGCGTGGTCGCACGTGTCGAATCTGCGCGACCTCGACAAGTGGCTGATCATGCACGAGGCGTGGCGCGGCGAGGTGCCCGAAACCCTCACGCCCGGCACCGAACTGGTCGGCGTCGCCTCGGTGAAGGGCCTGCGCAACCGGGTGCGCTGGACCGTTCGGCAGGCCGAACCGCCGCGCCGCCTCGAGCTCAGCGGGAACGGCAAGGGCGGCACCAAGTTCGGGCTGCAACTGCTCGTCGCGCCGAAGGGCGACGGTTCCGAGGTCACCGTGGACATCGACCTCGGGGGCCGCCCGCTGTTCGGGCCGATCGGCTCGACGGTCGCGCGGGCGCTCAAGGGCGATATCGACAAGTCCCTGGCCCGGTTCGTCGAGCTCTACGCGTGAGAACCCCGGCGAACCGTTTCCCCTGAACGGCCAGTACACCGCCCTTCTCGGCTGTCTCACTGAGCGAACCGCTACTTACTTAACCGCCGCGTGACGGTTACTGTCGAGCGGACGTAGAGCGAGAAGGGATCGTCACATGCAGATCAACAACGCCGTTGCCGTGGTGACCGGCGGCGCCTCCGGCCTCGGCCTGGCCACCGTGCGCGAACTGCACGGCCAGGGCGCCAAGGTCGTCATCCTCGACCTGCCGTCCTCCGACGGCGAGGCCATCGCCAAGGAACTCGGCCAGCACGTCGTCTTCGCCCCCACCGACGTCACCAACGAGGAGCAGGTCACCGCCGCCCTCGACACCGCCGCCGAACTCGGCGACCTGCGCGTCGCGGTCAACTGCGCGGGCATCGGCAACGCCATCAAGACGGTGAGCAAGAAGGGCGCCTTCCCCCTCGCCGACTTCACCAAGATCATCAACGTCAACCTGATCGGCACCTTCAACGTCATCCGCCTTGCCGCCGAACGCATCTCGGCCACCGAGCCGGTCGGCGAGGAACGCGGCGTCATCATCAACACCGCCTCGGTAGCCGCCTTCGACGGCCAGATCGGCCAGGCCGCCTACTCCGCCTCCAAGGGCGGCATCGTAGGCCTCACCCTCCCCGTGGCCCGCGACCTGGCCACCCTGAAGATCCGAGTCCTCACCATAGCCCCCGGCCTCTTCCACACCCCCCTCTTCGCCACCCTCCCCGACGAGGCCATCGCCTCCCTCGGCGCCCAGGTCCCCCACCCCTCCCGCCTCGGCGACCCGAAGGAATACGCGGCCCTGGCCCGCCACATCATCGAAAACCCCATGCTGAACGGCGAAACAATCCGCCTCGACGGCGCCATCCGCATGTCCCCCCGCTGAGCCTCCCCAGGTACGCCACCCCAGCCGCACCCTTTATTCGGATCCGCACCCCTTATAGGGCCCTGAAACGGGTGCAGATTCAAATAAAGGGTGCGGCTGGGCTCGTTACGAGATGTCGGTACACCCGCCGAGGCTGTGCTGATCGGACACCAACGACTACATCCCCAGGTACGGCAACCCAGTCGCACCCTTTATTTGGATCCGCACCCCTTGTAGGGCCCTGAAACGGGTGCGGATCCGAATAAGGGGTGCGGCTGGGTTGCGTTAGGGCGTTGATCGGGTCGGATCCTGGCTGCGGCGTGTCGTTTGAAGGGTTGTGGGGCGCAAGACGTTCCGATTTGGCAGTCGGAAATGAACCACCAGCTGCCTCGCAGCGGACATAGTGGACAAAATCAGCGAGGCGGGTCCAGGGGAAGGTGGTGTGCGTTGCTCGTGCGGATGCGGTCGGTCGACCGGCGGCAGATGGCGTTCATGGCGATCGGCGCGGTGCTGGTTCTGCTGGTCGGGTCGCTGGTGATCGGGGCGGGGCGCGGGGAGCCTACGGGTCTGCCACTGCGTGGATTGACGGGTGATCGCGTGGGGGCAAAGGCGCTGAACGGGCTGGAGCTTCGGGTGGATGCGCGCGGGCACGATTCGGCTGATGTGCGGCTGACGCTCGACGGTCGCGCGGTGTCGGGTCGCGTCGACGGCAATGACGTCGTCTATCACCCGGAACGGCTGCCCGAGGGCACACACACCTTCATGGCGGAGATCCCACCGCACGCTCCCTTCGGCCTGCTCTGGAGCGGCCCGGGCGCGTCGGCGACGTTCACCGTCGACACCACGCCGCCGGAACTCGACCTCACCCCGTCGAATCCGTCGAACTCCTTCCGCGAGCCGATCGTGGTGCGCGGCAAGGCGATCGGAGCGGAGAAGGTCGCCGTGGGCACTCAATCGACCCGGCCCGGCAAGGACGGCAACTTCGAGCTGACCCTGCCGCACCCCATGGTCGGCGCGAATGTCGTCGCCACCGACGACGCGGGTAACGAGACCACTCGCCCCGTAACCGCCACCCCCGACCTCGGCCACCTCCGCGCGGTCCACGTCACCGCGCACGCCTGGTCCTACGCCCCGATGCGTGACGCCGTCCTCGACCTGGCCCGCCAACACCGCATCAACACCGTCCAACTCGACATCAAGGACGAGGACGGCATGGTCGGCTACGACACCCGCGTCCCCCTCGCCCACGACGCCGACGCCGTCGAGAACCTCTACGACGCCCCCGCCGCCCTGCGCGAACTGCACGACCTCGGACTCCAGGTGGTCGGCCGCATCGTCGCCTTCCGCGACCCGGCGCTCGCGACGTGGGCTTGGCATGCGGGACACCGGGATTGGGTCGTCCAGAATTCCGTAGGAAACCCGTACGCGAGTAAGTACGGACCCAGCGCCTTCACCAACCTCGCCTCCCCCGAGGTCCGCGACTACAACATCGCCCTGGCGGTCGAGGCCGCGAACCTCGGCTTCGACGGCATCATGTACGACTACGTCCGCCGCCCCGACGGCGCCCTGTCGTCCATGGTCTTCCCCGGACTCGCGGACACCCCGACCGCCGCGGTCACCGACTTCCTGCGCCGCGGGCGCGATCCCATTCACAACGCGGGTGCCCACCTCGGCGCGGCGGTCTTCGGCATCGCGGTGAATCGCCCGGACCAAATCGCCCAGGACGTTCCGTCCATCGCCCGCACGGTCGATTACATCGCCCCCATGGTCTACCCGTCGCACTGGAATTCGGGCGAATACGACGTCCCCTCCCCCGACGCGCACCCTTACGACATCGTCCTGCGATCCCTCCAGGACTTCCGCGACCACACCGCGGGCACGGGCGCGTTCATTCTCCCCTGGCTCCAGGACTTCACCCTCGGCGTCCCTTACGGCGACGCCGAGGTGCGAGCCCAAATCGACGCGGCGACGGCGACCGGAATCGACGGTTACTTCCTGTGGAGCCCCCAGGTGAGCTACCACACCGAGGCGCTCACCCCACGCTGACCTACCGCCGCCGCCAGGACCGAGACCTCCACTGCCCCCGCGGAACCCGCTCGCTGAGCCCGGCCTGATGCAGGGCGAGCGCGAGCAGTCCGGCGATGACGAAACCCCAGACTCCGGTGGTCACGGCCTGATTGACGAGTTCCAGGAGCAGGGCGATGGCGAACAGTACGGCGGCAACTATGGCTAGCATGGTGGGGGCTTACCCAGCGTGCCGGTTTTGCACCATGGGAATGTGTAAGGGGGGTTGGCGGATCGGGCCGGGACCGTTCCATGAGAATGTCGTCGACCACTCGGTCTCCGCGGTGTGGTCGCGAATGATCAACTCGAAATCCCAAGGCGGATTGGCGATATCGTGCGGAACTCTCGCCCGGTAGACCATCCGCGTTCGCGACGCCGAGGTGCTTTCGCCCCGAGCGAGTTCCAGCGTCCCGAAGCTCGAACGCAGGACCGCGGTGACGTCGTAATCCCACATCGAGAGTGATGTATCACCGAAAGACATTGCGGTGTAGTCGAATTCGAGGCCGTCAGGGTCGAGGGTCACGGGCGAGAGCCATGTCCGGAGCGATTTCTCGGAGCTGATGAAGGCCGGGTCGGTAAGCATGGCCAGTCGACCGCGAGGATCGCTCGCCGGAGCGACGACACGGGTATCGATCGGCCGCGACCACCGGCCGGTCCAGACGCCGTCCGTGGTGATGTCGGACAAGGTCATCTCGAATTCGAGCGGAGCCTCGTGCGGATCGAGATCGGGCAGGGAGAAGGTCGTCACCGCGTGGTCGTCCGAGGATTCGCGCGCCCATCCGATTCGCGTCTCCTCGCCGTCGATCCGTGCGGTGGCGGCGACGTCACAGTGCCGCAGGGAGGGAGCGGCGGCGGCGATCGCCCGGGTGTAGAGCGAAAAGCCGAGTCCCGCAGGTGTACTCACCACCGGTCCGGTCCAGCTGAGGAATCCGTTGGTGCCGTCGGACACGAATTCCGGTAGCGCCCAGACCGTCAGGTCGAGAATCGAACTCGAATCGTCCACGTCGGACACGTGCCTCTCGTCGAGCGGTGTCGCACTCAGGTTGCCGCAGCGAACGTCACCGCTCAACACGGCGGCTGAAAGCCGTCCGAGACGACCGATGATTTCGGCGAGCGCGGGTCGTCTCCATATGCGAACAGCGAACAGGCAGGAAAGGACACCCCATGACCGCCAACGCCCTCCCCCCCATCGTCGACGCCGCGACCTGGCAGAAGGAACTCGACGCCCTGCGCGTCCGCGAGAAGGCCGCGACGCGTGAGCTCGACGCCATCGCCGCTCAGCGACGGCGACTGCCGATGGTCGAGATGCCCGATTACGTTCTCGAGGGGGCCGAGGGGCCGGTGCGGCTCGCTGATGTGTTCGACGGGAAGCCGCAGTTGATCGTCTACAACCACATGTGGTTTCCGAACGAGGAGTGGCAGTGCAGCGGGTGCACCGGATTCACCTCGCAGTTCACCCGATTGGAATTCCTGGACAACTACGATGCCCGGTTCGTCATCGTGACTCAGGGCCCGATCGAGGAGGCGCTGGCGTACAAGCGGCGGGTCGGGAACAAGATGACGTGGTATTCGACGGCGAACAGTTCCTTCGGTGCCGATGTCGGGGCGCCGTTGGGCGGGGGTTTCGCCGTCAATGTCTTTCTTCGCGACGGGGATAAGGTGTATCGGACGTGGCATACGAACGGGCGTGGGACCGAACAGCTCAGCCATACGTTCGCGTTGATCGATCTGCTTCCGTACGGGCGGCAGGAGGTGTGGCAGGATTCGCCGGAGGGGTGGCCGCAGTCGCCGACGTACAGCCGGTGGAGCGGGTCGAAGGAGATCGCGGCGGCTTACGGTGAGGCCTGAATTCGAGGCCCCTCACACCAAGTGCCGGATCTCGACGCCCTCCCAATGCCGGGCCAGATACTCGGCCACGAGCCGACGGTGACAATGCTCCGGAGATTCCTCTCCACACAGCAATACCGAATTGTCCAGTAGCTCCCGCGGCACGGTGTCCTGAATCCTCCGCTCCGCCATCAACCCGACGAACCGCTTCTCGAAAGGCCCGAACCCACTGCGCCCCTTGCGATAACCGTCGAGAATCTCCTGCGTCGGCGCCAGATCCACCCGGTGCGCGTACTCCATCCCGCAGAGCTCCCGAACGAAGTACCGCAAATCGTCCCGCTTGGCGAAACCCGCCAACTGCGACACATTGTTCAGCCGAACATCGACCAGCGTCGTCGCCCCGGAGTCGCGCAGCAGACCGAAGAAATGCTCGGCCGTCTTCTTGGTGAAGCCGATCGTGTGGATCCTCATGGTCCCGACGCTCCCGGTTCTCGAGTGGGTAGGGCGACAATGACGCAGGCCCGGTCCTCTCGGACCGGGCCTGCTCAGTGGACATGGCGGGAACTTACTCGAACCGGACCGATCTGCTTGAAGACTTCGCTGATCTGCGGAAACAGCTCGAAACAACCGGACCACGCAGGGCGACACTAGTACCCACCCGCACATCCGGCGGACCAAAGAAACAGCTGACACCAGAGGAAGCCGCGACGATCGTGGCCAAGTACGAAGCCGGCGCGTCGATGGCTCAGCTGAAGGTGGAGCACCACATGGCCAAGCGAACGGTGGCAAAGGTGCTGCGGGAGGCGGGAGTGACGATTAGGCCGCGCGGCGGGCAGCGAAAGTATTAGTTCGGCGACACACCCACGACACGCGGGCGACGATGCCGCAGATTCGGAGGCGGCAAGAGTAGCCTAACAAGCCAGCGCACGCCGACTCCCCGGCTTAACTTCTGGTAGGTCGCATTGCGCTCAGCCTTCGCAGTGAGTTAGCAGTACCAGAAGTTGCAGTAAGCGGACACACGCCGACGTTCGGCCTAACCCGGCTCTACCGCCGAGCCAGGCGCATGCCGTCGTGCGGCCCAATCGGGTGCACATAAAGGAGAATTGCCAAGGGGGAAGGCTCAACGGTCCACCAACGGACCAATGTAGGTTGAGTTCAGCTACATTTAGCATATAATGACTTCAAGAGTGGATTAGATGCTGCAGAAAATCGTTATACAGAACTACAAGATATTCCGATCATTTACCCTGGAATTTAATTCCGATGTCAATATTATCGTTGGCGACAACGAGGCAGGAAAATCTACCCTTCTTGAGGCGATCAACCTTGCACTGACTGGCCGGTTGATGGGTAGGCCGCTCCAGGGTGAACTTTCCCCTCATCTGTTCAACCAAGAGGCAGCAAAGGAGTATCTCCAGCAGGTAAACGCTGGCGAAAACCCGATGCCGCCTGAGATTATTATTGACTTGTTTTTTGCCGACGCAAGCGACACAGCACGGCTTAAGGGCCGAAACAACAAGATTCTAGAAGATGCCCCTGGCGTTCGACTGCGGATTGCATACAACGATGAGTTTGCAGCCGAATACAAGCTCTTCGTAGATGCGCGCAAAGCAACTTCAGTACCGGTTGAATACTATCAGGTCGAATGGGTTGGATTCTCGGGATCGGCCATTACTCAGCGCAGCATCCCAGTGTCTGCCTCAATGATTAACGCGGCCAGGATACGGCTTCAGAGCGGTGCCGACTACTACTTGCAGAATATCATTGATGGCACGCTCTCAGACAATCAACGAGTGCAGCTCATGCGCGCCTACCGTGACCTCAAGGTCGCGTTCTCCGGGAACAGCTCAATCGCGGAGATAAACAAGGCGCTCAATCTCGCGCAAGGTGATATCAGCGACAAATCGCTCTCGCTGTCAGTCGATCACTCTCAGCAATCTGGGTGGGAGTCGGGACTCGTACCACACCTTGACGAACTCCCATTTACATTTATTGGCTCAGGCGAACAAAATATGCTCAAGATTCTACTCGCGATCAGCCGTAGAATAGAAGAGTCGCATGTCGTTTTGATCGAAGAGCCGGAGAATCACCTATCCTTCTCAAATCTCAACAAGCTGATTTCGAAGATTGAGGAGAAATGTGATGGTCGTCAAATAATCATCACCACCCACAGCTCGTATGTTATCAATAAGCTTGGCCTTGGGAAGTTGATTCTGCTCAACGCGCAGCGGGTGGCCAAGCTGACCGACCTCGCGAGCGACACACAAGACTACTTCATGAAGCTTTCCGGATACGACACGCTTCGCCTCGTGCTGGCAAAGAAGACCATCATCGTTGAGGGCCCATCGGACGAACTTGTGGTTCAACGTGCGTACCTGGATACGCACGGGTGCCTGCCGATCCAAGCGGGTGTCGACATTCTCAATGTGCGCGGGCTTTCATCCAAGCGCTTCTTGGAGATCGCGGCCATCCTCGGTAAGACCGTACACGTAGTAACTGACAACGACGGAGACCTGGAAGCCCTCAATCGGAAGTTCCAAGAATTTTCTGGCTATCAAAATATTCATGTCAATACGGGTCCTGATGAGGGCCTGCCCAGCTTAGAGCAGAATCTTTTGGCCGTAAATGGCTTTGACAAAACCAATAAGATCCTCGGCAAAAGCTACACGAGCGAAGCCGACCTTATCAAGCACATGACGACCGATGGCAACAAGACGAGCTGCGCAATGGCTGTGTTCACAACTTCCGAGTCTGTGGTGATGCCGGAGTATATCCTTGATGCAATCAAATAACCGCGCTATTCTCGCTGCCGCGGGATCGCATAAGACCGAAACGATCATCCGTGCAGTAGTCGAATCGGACCCCGTAACGCGGATTTTGATCACCACATACACCAATGAGAACTTGGCGCAGATAACCCGGCGGATAACAGAAGCGCTCGGCACGGTTCCGCCGAATGTGACGATTATGGGTTGGTTTCCTTTCCTGCTTCGAGACTGTGTCAAGCCGTATCAGAACTATGTCACATCCACGAACCGGGTTAAGTCTATCGAGTTCACAAACAGACCAGATCAATACGTGAAGCGGTCCCGAGTTGACTATTATATCGACCCCGCCTCGAACCTTTATTCCGACAACGTAGCGGACTTCGCGTGTGTAATAAATGAGAAGTCCGGGAACAAAGTGGTCTCGCGTCTGGAGAATCTGTACGATCAGATATATATCGACGAAATCCAGGACCTTGTTGGATACGATCTGGATTTGCTTGACTTACTTTTCTCGTCTGACATAGCCGTTACCGTGGTGGGAGACCCACGTCAAAGCACGTATACAACAAGCAAAACGCGCAAGAACAAGGCGTATCAGAGACTCAAGTTGTTCGACTGGTATGTCGAACGTGAGAAAGAAGGCGCGCTTACGATCGAGTGGCGGAACGAAAGTTTTCGTTGTCATCAAGCGATTTGCGATTTTGCCGACGCCCTCTACCCCACCTTGCCGCCAACAACATCACGAAACACCGAAGAGACCGGACATGACGGCGTCTTCTTCATCCAATCTTCTGAGCTCGATGCCTATATGTCAACGTACAGACCGATAGCTATGAGGTATAGCAAGACTACTAAGACAGGCGGTTATCCGGCGGTTAATTTCGGTGCATCGAAGGGCAGTACCTATAACCGAGTTGTAATCTTCCCGACCAATCCAATGAAAAAATACTTTAAGACAGGCAACCTTGACGACGCCGGAGATGTTTCGAAATTCTATGTTGCAGTCACGCGAGCGCGGTCGAGCGTAGCGTTCGTTCTATAGAGTGAGCTGAACCCTCCCACGCCGTGACGTCCATAACTCGCATACATCGCAGAAGTCGAGGTCTTTGTTTCTTCTTATTCGAGCAAGTTCCACCACCTGAGACGAACCGCCCAGCGCCCTCGAACTCCGGGTGGTCCTCTGGTTGACTGGTTCCGTGCCCTCGAACAGCACCATCACCCACGTCCGTACCCTCGATGGCCTCAACCTCGCAGCTACCCTCGTCACACCGGATCAGCCGACAAATCGCGCGGTGGTTCTGGTCCACGGCGGCGGTGTCACCCGCGAGGAGGGCGGTTTCTTCACCCGCCTCGCCGCCGGCCTCGCTGATGCTGGCGTAGCGTCGCTGCGGTTCGACCTCCGTGGCCACGGTGACAGTGAAGGCCGCCAGGAAGAGCTGACGATGGCCACCATCCTCAACGACATCCGAGTCAGTATCGCCCACCTGCGCGAGGCAACCGACACGGACGAAATCAGCTTGTGCGGAGCTAGTTTCGCTGGCGGCATCTGCGCCTACTACGCCGCCAAGCGGCCGGATGACCTGTCGCGGCTGGTGCTCCTGAACCCGCAGGTGGACTACAAGCAGCGGACCATTGATAGCCGGGGCTACTGGTCGAACGACGTCATCAGCGACGAGCGCGCGAAGGAACTCAACGACACCGGTGCCCTCCAGTTCAAGGCCGACTTGAAGCACGGCCGCCCGTTCCTCAACGAGGTGTTCTGGTTCCGGCCGCTGGATGTGCTGAGCGAGATCAAGGCTCCAACGCTCATCATTCACGGCAACGCCGACACCCTAGTGCCGATCGACGGTTCACGCGAAGCTGCCACCAAGTTCACGGCTTCCGTGGAATTTGTTGAAATCGAGGGCTCGCAGCATGGGTTCGCCGTGCACGACGATCCGCAGTACCTGAATCCGAAGAGCCAGGAATACCAAGCCGAGGTTATCGAGACCGTAGCGCGGTGGCTGAATGCATAGCGCTACGGCATCAGCACGTCGCGAAGATGCTTGACCTTGGGGCGATGCCGCCACGGGTCGAGAGTTCGCACAACATCCACGATGACGTTCATCGTGCGCTCCGAACGGGTCTCACGGGCCACAGCCACTGATGTCTCGGCTACGGCGGCAGCTTCGTCCGGTTCGCCGCCCAGCGCGAAGGCCTTGGCCTGGCGAGCGCCGAAAAAGCCGCTGTCGCGACGAGACAGCGAATCTCCTGCTAACACCTGTCCGAACAATTCCGCCGCTCGATGGGGCTTGCCGGCTTCGGTGTAGCAGCACGCCGAACGTACCAACAGCGTCCCTTCGCTGAAGTAACTCACCAGTCCGTCGCCATCCGCTGACCCGTTTGCCCGGGTCAGCAGCTGCTGTGCGGTATCGAGACCCTTCTCCACGGCCGCCATCGACTCACCGGTCATGGCCAGCCCGAGCGCTTCTTGCTGTACCACTTCGGCCTGTACCCGTACTGGCAGTTGCCATGGCCCTTCCTTCGCCGCCTGCGCAAGCGACAGCAGTATCCCGGCATCGCGGGAGTCGTAGGACATCTGGGATTTCTTGAGCAAGACGTATCCCTGCATCGGCAGACTGCCCGCGGCCTGCGCCCACTCCATTGCCCGGTCATAGAGGAACGTCGCGGTGAGGGGGTCTTGAAGATCGCGGTACAGCCACCCGGCGAACTCAGCACCATCAGCACCGACCGCAAGCAGTTGCCGACGAACGTCCGAGGGGACGTCCCGGCTGTGACGGCGCACCGCTCCCAGCACGGCGAGCGTGAGAGGCAACGCTTCGGCGGGGCCGTGTGTGCCGTCGTCGTGCTTACATCTGTCCAGCTGTTCGCGGAGAAATTCGACCACCGTGCCGTCGAAGTAACGGCGCGCATCTTCCAGTGCCCGGCCAACCTGCTCCAGATCGTCACAGTGGCTGATCGGTGGCGTACCGGTCCCGTCGCTGGCCAGCCATCGCGCCAGCGCCAGCGTGTTATTGCCTGTGGCGCTGACGTTTTCGGTGGGCGGTGCCATTAGCGCCGCATCAGCCTCCGGCAGCTTGAACCACAGCAGTTGCGGTGGGATGCGAAGAATCTGCGCCCACCGCACGAGCTTCGAAAGTTGCTCGGGAGCAGGGCCTTTCTCGATACGGCTGAGCTGTGCCTGGGTCATGTCCAGCCAGTTGGCAACCAATTCCTGAGGCAACGGCTGACCATGATGAGGATGGGACCGATACGCGAAGATGACTCGCCCCATGTGCCACGTCGCCAGCGCATCGCGCATCTGGTCTGTTTCCCAGAAGGCGGGCGGCAGCCCTGGCGGATAGTGCCGCTGGCCACGTGCCATGACTTCGCAGGCACCACATAACGGCGCTGGGTTGTAGCGGCTCAATCTGCTGCCGCAACGCGCGCAGTAGCGCTGCTCATGCGGTGCCTCAGCCATGGTGAACCGCCCGATATCCCGTGAGGATCCCCTCACCCCCATTTGCGCTGGTCAGAGAACGCTACCACCGATTGCCATGATCGATATGCGTTCCATGTATATCCCGTATTCACGGTGGTCGTGGTGGGTTTCGGGCCGAAATCCGACCGTTGACGGCATGAAGTACCCGGATTGCCACACGGAAGGGATCGGCCATGGCGCTCAGTCTGGTAGTACCCATCTTCGGCCCACCGGCCGCAGGAAAAACGACGCTGACCTTGCACCTCGCACGATCTCCAGGACGGCGTGTGTTTCGGCTGCGAGAGCACGTCCCTACCGATGTTCTGGCTACGACCGCCACCAGCAGCGAACGACTCGGCTGGATCGACGAATTCACCGTCGGTGAGGCACTGCGAACCTATTTCGCAGGCGCACAGCAGGATTCGAACACACATACTGTGCTCCTCGATAATTTTCCGGGGTCCGGTGCCCAGGTCGACCAACTGCTGTCCACACTGCTCATGCTTGAGCCGACGCCGCACATCGAGCCGATCGAAATCGTCACGGACGAAAAGACACTCCGGCAGCGGGCACGCAATCGGAAGGTCTGTCACCAGTGCGAACGCGATCCTATCCACGACCCTCGCCTTCCAGCCATCCCTCGCGAAGGCGATCCGTGGGAGTGCGCCGTCTGCGGCGGGCTTCTCCATCCCCGGCGCGGGGATTCGCCGCGGCTCTTCAAAGCGCGCCTCCATCGCTACCACCAGACGGCAGCCGGTATCCGGAATGGTTTTGAAAGCTCCGGCCTCGCCGTCACCCAGCTCGACACCACCAACACCATCGACGGCGCGGCCACTCTGCTTGCGCCGCTGCTTATTTCACGGAGTCCGATTTCATGACCAGCACTGACCTCCCCATGCCATCCCTCAAGCTGAACGGCGATGGCTACGGCCACGCCCGGATGCCCAGGGGCGGAAACGTTCCTGAGCCTCAGAAGATCGACCGCGTGGCATATGGGCGATTCCGCAACGTCTACCTCTACATCACCGAGGCGTGCCAACTGCGGTGCGAACACTGCTACATGGGCGAGCGGCTAGAGCGAGCGCTGAAGATGCCGCTTCCGAAGATCGTGGATACGCTCACCACCTGGCGTCGGCTGGGCGGGAGCAAATTAACCATCCTCGGCGGTGAACCGACGCTGCACCCACACTACTGCGAGGTGATCCGGCTCAGTCGGAAGCTCGGCTACGAACATGTCATCACCACGACGAATGCTCAGAAGCCCGCGCTCCGCCGCTTCCGTCAGCTCGCTCCGGATGACTTCGCCTACGTACAGGTCAGCCTCGATGGTGGCAGCCAGGAGACGCACGACGCCGTGCGTGGGAGCGGCACCTTCGATGAAGCCTTGGAAACCACGCGGGAGTTGGCCGATCGCGGCTTCGACGTCCGGATCATCTGCACCGTCAACAAAGCCAACGAGCGAGATGCGTTGCAACTTTTGGCGATTGCCGACGTCTTGGGCGTGACCCTGGTGAAGTTCCACGTGTTCTCGACCATCGGAACTGGCCACGGCAACGCCGATATGGCCATGACGCCGCCGGAATGGGTGGATTTTTGTGATCGGCTGAGTGAGGTTGCGCCGCAGTACAAGACGAGGGTCTGGTATCAGCCGACGTACGCCCGTCGCGATCAGATGGAGCGCTACGCCGCCGAGGGGTATCAAGGGTGCATCGGCCGCACGCTGGACCGGATCTCGATCTTTCCGGATGGCCGCTGCTACGTCTGCTCGTACCTGTTCGACACCGAATTGCACTTCGCGCAGATGGTCGACGGCCACGTCCAGCTCAACCACGACGTCAACGAGTTCGATCTGTTCACACAGCCCCTGACCGAAAGCGCTTGCGGTAGTTGCAAAGCGGGTGCCTGCATGGGCGGCTGCCCCGCCGAAGAGGTCGTGATGGGTCAATCCTCCTGTGCGGCCTACGACGACATCGTGCCGGTCTGCCGGTTGTGGAAATCCAGCGCGAAGCCTGAGGAGTGACACCGATGGACGATATGGACCGCGTGGTCGAAGAACTGTGCTGGATCGACTGGAACGACATCGACGAAGTCGAGCTGATGTGCCGGGAGGCATTGGGACAGCTGGCGGCACACCCGAGCATCATCCGGGGCCGGCTGAATGATCTGCCGAACCGGTCGGAGCTGCTGAACCTCTGCGAGCACTACGACATCCTGGATAAAATCGTGCTCGCCAGCGAGGACGATCCGGGCGTACGGGTACGCCTGCACGTGTTCCTGCCAGGTTATTTCGACCGGCCGCACAACCATCGCTGGAGCTACGCCAGCAAAATTTTGCGCGGTCACTACCGGCATTACCTGTTCGGCAACGCCGAACTGGATGAACAGGTGGAGCCGGGCAAACTGCCTGTGCTGCACGTCCGCGAGGAGCCCGTGGGCACGACGTATGCCCTGCACCACTCGATGGTGCACGCGGTTGTCGCCGAGCCATTCACGGTGAGCCTGGTAGTGCGCGGCCCCGCGGTGAAGGACAAGTTCTTGGTGATGGACCGGCACACGAACGAGGCTTGGTGGCAGTACGGAGCGAAGGACGAATCTGAAGCCGATGCCAAGAAGAAGCAGATGAGCCGGGCTCGGTTCGCTGAAGTCACTGGGTGGCTTGATGAGTGGAAGGTGCTGTAGTCCGCTCCGCGTACCATCGCCCCTCCTCGTCTGCGGTCGAGGAGGGGCGATGTGTCCCGGAGTTAGCTCTTCTTGCCCTTGCCCTTCTTGGCCTGAGCCAGGTCGCTCGCCGCGACGCTCTTCTCCGCCTTGGTCGATTTCTTGTTGCCCAACTCCTTGCCAGCCTCGCTGGCGGGCTTCTTACCCGTTGCCATAGTTGGTCCTTCCGACCGAAACAGCACTCAGTAATTTATGCGTCCCATCAGGGCAAACTCTTCGAGGTGACAGGCGCGGGATCAACTGTACGCCGCGCCACCGACAACGACTGGCGCTGAGTTTGCCCGCTGCTAGGACAGATCACTTCTGCTCTCCGTCAGCCGCTTGGTTGCCTCATCGAGACGGCGGTACTTCTCTTCGGTGTTGTAGCCGTCATAGTGGTTGTCCCCAGACGGAACATGATCGAACAGCGGCAAGTCGCAGGGCCGAATATGCCAACCTGCCGGACCCGTCGGCAGCCAGACAGTGACCACCGTCGGCGCGTCTGGCTCATCAGGGTCAGTTACCCGCACGCTCGGATAGATGGCGGCAAGGTGGGCCACCAAATGCGCCCGCTCGCGGTAAATCTGATCGCACATGGCCAACCTCCCCGAGGTAGTGCGTCATCCAATGACACCACACCCAGTGCGGATTAACTTGCCGCTGAATGCTCTTCGGTCGGAATCATCGCGAAGAGTTCGGCTAGAGTCGGCAGCGGAGCGCTGTGATGTCGTGCGCACCGCAGTGCTCCGCTGGCCGACCCCAGCACCATACTGCGCTCTATCGCCCACCCTGCCCGCTGGCCGTAGAGTAATCCCGCTGAGAAGGCCGCGCCCGCGCAGTGCGTATGGCGCACCTCGACCGGGAACGCCAGTACGGCAACCTCTTCCGTCTCGCTCACTGCCACGGCACCGAAGGAACCGGCCGTCACGATCGCCCAGGCTGCACCCGTCTGCTCTCGTAGCGACGCTGCGACGGCCACGGCTTCCTGGTGCTCGGCATCATCCACGTTGGTCTGAATTAAGAGGTGTGGGTAGCCGGCAATGGCCACTGCTACTGGCGCGGAGAGTGACGAGCCGCCCAAGTTGAGCAGTATCGGCACCTCGGCGGTCCGGCCGGCCTCGATGACGCGCACTGCGGTTTGCTCGATCAGCTCGTAGCAATCCACGTAGAGGAACGACGCCTCAGCGATCGGTGCCAAGTCGGCGCGCTCCAGACTGGCCACTACCTCGGGCAGATGGGCGAACCATGTGCGAGTGTGATTGTCGTCGGCAGTCACGACGATCCGCGGCGTACTGACCTCCGAGCGGATGGCGAATGCGGATTGCACGTCACGCTCACGGAGCCATAGTGTGACGAATTCACCCTGCTGATCTGTGCCGATGTCGTTGGTAATCAGGCGAACTGGCGCTCCCATCGAAGCGAGCGCCGCCGCAGTCATCGGCCCGTCTGCCGCAATTGACCATTCGATACTTCGGATTGCCGTCCCGTGGTTGGCAAGCGGGAACTGTGGCACCGTCCATAGTTCCGCCAGCGCCAAGTAGCTGACGCACACCACCGGCCCGGCCGGGCTGCTCACGACTACCAGCCGTAGCCGGAAAACGAACGACCCTGGGCGATGTGACCCATAGCCACGCGACAGTAGTCGATCATGTGGTCCGGCAAAGCATCGGCCGCGAACCATTCGAGCGCACTGCACTTTTCAGGCTCCCGATTCGTCGGCTCTCCCTGCCAGGTACGCACCGTGAAGAAGAAGGCCATCCGGCCGCCGGACGACGAGTTGTGCATGATGTGACTGAAGTGCACATCATCAGGCGCGATGGTGACGCCGATCTCCTCCTCAGCTTCACGGATCAGGGCGTCGACCACGGACTCGTCGGCTTCGAGGTGGCCGCTCGGCAAATGCCAGGCTCCATCCTCGAAACCGGTGTTCTGGCGCTGTCCGAAGAGCACGTCACTACCCCGGCGCAATACGAGGTGCACGTCCCCAGTCACCTTGTGACGCTGCGGTTTTGAGCT
The DNA here is from genome assembly GCF_053588115.1 of Nocardia sp. NPDC003482. Lineage (NCBI taxonomy): Bacteria > Bacillati > Actinomycetota > Actinomycetes > Mycobacteriales > Nocardiaceae > Nocardia > Nocardia sp. NPDC003482. The sequence continues at coordinate 91,095 of NZ_JBSFPI010000021.1, read as the reverse complement.
GGCAGCTTCTGTAGAAATTGTTTCAGTCATGTTGAAATCCCCTCTCTTATGGTAGTTGACCTGCGGTTTTGCGACAAGGCAGGGTGAGCTTATTCCCTTCCCGTTCGTCGTCATATACGCCGAACGTATACCGACCAATGGGTCCGTGTATGGATGCCGTCGTGCCCACCATTCACCCTCGTTACCAGGCATTTTGGCCATACAACGGAACGGAGATGGTGGACATGGACCACGTGCGCCACATCCACATCGAATCCGGCGCGTTGAAGCTGGATTACAGAGGTTCGGGCGAACAGGTGCAGAACGTCGCTGACGAGCTGATGGGCAGCAGCGAGCCGGAGTGGGAGCTACGAGTCAGCATTGACGACAAGGTGACTGACGAGCTGCCGCTATTGCCCTGTAGCGGATTGTGGGAGTGACGATGGCCGCAGAACCGTTGCCGCACCGGACTTTCGTGCACGCGGATGGCAAGCTGGCCGAGTTCATGTGCCAGGTACATCTGCTGGGGTTGACACAGGAACGGGCCGAGGAGCTGCGTTTTCTACACCGGACACATCACCCGGACGAGTGCGTGGTGCATCTGGAGGCGGCGTATCTGCTGATGGTCGAGGACGACTGAGGTGACGGCCTCGATTGTCTGGGTACTGTGGCCCGCTTCGGTGTTCTTTACTGCGGTGCTCAGCTACCGGATTGGGGCCTATTGGAGTTCGGGGGAAACCGTTGGGCGACATCGGGCGAGCACAGTTCCGAGCGAAGACCCCTGGGACGAGGAGGTGGTGGACGACGAAACCGGGACTGAAGGAGGAAGCGACCCGATGCCGGCACCGGACCAGGCTCGTCGCTGGTGGAGCGACGATGACACCGAGGTGCTGCCACGGGTGCAGGATGTTCGGCCGCCGATTCGATCGACACCTATACAAAGGCCACCGTGGATGTAAACTCATTCATGCTTATGGCCTTCGACCTTCTGAAAGCCGATCCGCTCACGCCGGTACGAGCTTTTGAGATACTCGTCTTTCGGCAGAGTCGCGGGGTCCACATAGTCGAGTATCGCTATTTTTCCGAATCGGGTATCAAGTTCTCTCGGTTCATAATAGAAGAGTGCCTCAAAAAGCGGGTTCCTTTCCGGACGCACTCCAGTTGATTGGTACACCTCATAGTCCTCTTCAGCCACCTGCCTTAATCTTCTCGAAATTTCCTTCCTAAGGTAGTACGCTTCGTTGTAATCGCAGTCAAAGAAGGTGAGATCGGGAAGCGACATAAGTTCCTCGGAGGTTACTTTCGACTTCGCGTTCGGCCCATTATGCATGACGTCCCTGAATGATTCAAATTCATTATAGCGTCTGAGTAACTCGATTACATGCCACACGCCGCTTGCGCGATATAGCTCTGCCCGCCATGCCTCTTTCAGGAATTCTAGCCACTCCGCACCAGCACGTCTCCCTGCTTTCGAAAACCCAGATTCGTACAGCAGGATATCTTTGAGATGGTGCGAGGCGATCAGCTCAGCGACAGTCCTCGAAGCTGCCACAACTGGACTCCACCCTGCAACGATTAGAGAAAAGGTCTGACTATAAATACGATCGTCAATGTCCTCGACCTCTTCCTTTACCGCCTGTATGCGTTCGAGTACTCCTCTAGCGGCATGTCGGCGGAGGTTGCGGCAGACAGTCTGAACCAGAGGATTCATATATGTGTACGTGCCGTCGCAATGAACTAGGTCTGCATCGAATAGAGGGTCGATGGCGCTCTCGTACGTGAGAACATGGTGATGAATCATGTCGGGCTCAACCACTTTCCAACCCATAAGATAACATGTCACATATTCGGCAGACACGCGATCATGTTGTGTGAGCACTAGCAGGTCGAGAACATCCATGCTCTTCTTGTACTTAGACTCAATGGATTCGAGTACACCTTGATACCTCCGAGTAACCGACGGTTGCTGCAGGTATTCAGCCAGAGAATCTAGAAATAGGGCTGTATCTATAGCCAGAATGCGGCACGCAACAGCAATCGTCATACCTTTCGCCTTTATGTATGAACAAACTGCTTTTGTCAGGCAGGGGTCGAAATGCAGTGTGAGTGCGAGTCGATAAACGTCAGCGTCGGTTGCCTCCAGAAATTCAACCTGGATGATCTCTTCAGTCCGAGCCTGATCCAGATCTGCCGGTCGCGGCGACAACCTCAGGGCATCGCTGAGGTCTTCTGCCGGTTCGGCTGCGGCTGCTCTCCGGTCTAGCGCATCGGCTTCCATGTCGAGGAGGGCGTAGGCGATGTCTTCGCGGATGACCGTGAGCATGCGCTTTACGGAAGAATCTTTCAGCTCTGACAGTTGCTGGACGTATCTGTAGTAGTCAGATTTGTAGGTCAACTGTCCGATAGGCGTGCCAATTTCTCTGCTTACCGTATCGTCGCGGAAACCGTAGATGATCTCTGCGAACTTGCGCTCGTCCATTCCCTTCCACTCGCTATTGCCGGTCGTGTGCCGCTCAGTTTTGGGTTGCCTTCCTGTCATCAGTTCAGGTGCGCGAGTGATAGCTTCCAGGATGACATCAGCTACAGCCGAGCTGGGACTGCTTGTCCAGCGCTTCTCACCAACTCTGCTCTTTACGAGTCGGGCGATCGTCGGAAAGATCTTTTTCTCGTCAGCGCCACCGGCTTGGCGAAAGGCGTTGCGCATGGGTCGGCCCATCAACACGGTCAGATCCCTCAGTAGCGCCCCAAAGTCACTGAGAGTGCCGCTGTCGATGTCCTCATCGTCCACCCTCCCAGTATGACGAGTGGGCCAGACTAGGGTGAACTACTCCTTCCGCTCGGGGTGTGCTGGTTCGAGCGGGATGCCGTACGGCCCGCTGCCAGCTTCTTCATAGGCGTTGACAAGCTCTGCCGACTGTTCGGGGGTGAGTTCGTCACGCATCAGCTCGCTCGCTCGCTGGAAAGCACTCTCCTCGGCATGTTCGGCAGCCATGGCGGCTTTCCCGTTGAGCGATGAACTGTATTTGTTCATGACCTTCACGAGTACGTCACGACAGAATGGCCAGTCGTAATGAACAAGCCCGTTTGCAACTTCCCCAGCCAGTAGCCAATCGACAGGATTCTGACTTTCCACGCACTGCCAGACAATGTTTCTCAGATGCTCTGGCCTGCGCTTCACCATACCGCGCAACTCCCCCCAAAATGCTTCAACCATTTCGTCCGAGGTACCGGTATCCTCCCCTAACGGGCCGTCATGTTCCCATAGGGCTCGACTTAAGACAATTACTTGCTCGCCGCTCATCGCATCCACATTAAACAGCCGGACTTCCGGCGTCTGTTCGACCTCTTCTCGCGCTGGTTGTTGGGGTATTTCATGCGACATATATCAATACCCAATTAACGCCTTTCATGGTGCTTTGTCAATGCCTTCTGACCGCCTGACGGGGGTGCCGGTCAGCGCGCTGACCGGCTAAAGCCGTAGAAGGTCAGCGGGTTGGAATGGCAATTTCGAGAGCGATAGCAATTCGCTCACGAGAAAGGCGCTTCAATGTCCAACCTCATTCCCCGCACCACCTCATCCTTGCCCGCGGTGCCGGACGGCTTCAGCCGTTCGGAGGGCAAGGAACTCTCGCGCCTCCAGAACCGGGAGATCGCCCGCGGCTTAGTGACAGCCACCCGCGTGCAAGCCGCCGGCATGGTCGCGGCCGTCGGGCTCCAGACCACGGCCATGCTCAGCCGTGAGGCCACCTTTCAGGCTGACGGCGATCCCGCCACCGCTGCCCGGTTGGGGCACATCGTGGACCAGTACGCCGCCTACGTCGGTAATGAAGTGGGCCGCTTCCAGTTCTGACGGTGTCCTCGGTGTCTCGGGCCGGGTGGCCCGAGACACCGAGGAGTCCTTCCTTCGTTTCGCAATTCCATTTGCACTACAGGAGGTTTCATGTCCAATCCGAACTCTGACCCCGCATCCAACAAACCGGACGATTTCGATCGCCAAGCCCGCGAACTGGCCGATCTGCTGAAGCTGACACCGCCAGGCGATCACCCGATCGTTGCCGAGCACTTGGCGACGGGCGTCGTCACTGTCACCGCGAATGCGCTGGCGGAACTGCGGCAGATGGTGGATGTCCACCACGACATGGCCCCGGTGGCTGCGCACCGCGTGATGGAGTTCGCTCAGCGGACAGCGCAACTGACCTTGGCGTGGATCAAGGAGTGGGCAGCGTGATGACCAGCCATCTGCCGCACGATCTGCTGATGCTGGTTGTGGTCTGCGCTGCGGGCGTTGGCGTACTGCTGGGCCTGTTCTTTTTCGCGGTGCTCTGCGAAGAGATTGTCGATGCGATCGAAGAGCGGCAACGGCGACGGCGGGCGATGGAACGGCAGCGCCAGAAAACTACCGAAGAGATCGCACGGATCGAACAAGACGCAGCGACAAGTCTGGAACGAATCGAGGCGGCGTATTGGTGTGCGCGCGAGGAGATGCGGCGGCAGGCCAATAGCAGGGGTGGCGCGTGAGCGAGTCGCCCCGCAGTTGGTTCGATCAGTTCGTTAGAGGGAGCGTTCACTTGCTGGTGGCGGTGATCTGCCTGTGCCTCGCCGTCCAGCTTCTTCGCTCGCTGCTTCCCGTCCTGCTAACTATTCTCGGCGTGATCGGCCTCGGCGGCGTAGGCTGGCTGATCTTTGTTGTCGTCCGCACAACGCGACAAAAATGGTGAGCCAAGCATTTTGACCGCAACGCCTGGCAGCCGTATCGGGTGTTGTAGAAATTCCAACCTCAATTGTTTATTGCATCAACGCAATACATAGTGAGTGCGTAGCAGTTGCACGTATGCAATAGTTGCCGACACCAGGCCCATCAGCGGCCTGAGCCAAGAAATCAAGTAACCAATTCACGAAGGGATCGACGCATGTCAAAAACAGGACGTACCAACCTACGACGAAGCGCCAAGCGCAATCAACGTCGCCGCATCACTGTTCACGGTGAGCGACGGCCGTCACCAGACCTACGGAAGCTCGGGCGCGCCGTCATCACCGCGGCCATGGCCGAGGCCAAACGGACACACAGCATCACCCGAGAGGGCGACGAGGAACACGGCCATGAGCAGTGAGCGTTCCTCGTCCCTGACACCCGATGCCTTGGTCTGGCAACAGGTGCACTGGCCGCATCCCTTTCGGGAGGCCGCCGCGCTGTCACTCCTGACGAGTTGGGCGGCGCAGAAGCACGCGCTCCTGATCCTCGAAGCGAGAGCCGACGTCACAGGGGTGGAATACCTTGTCGGCAGTCGGCTTCGCCATGCTCTCACCGTCCGGCGCGCCATTGAGCAGCTGGTACGCGGCAGCATCGTCACAGAATTCGAAAGCAGCGAGCGGGCCACGGTCAGCACGGCCCGCCGTCTTCGCACCAGCACCACGAACCGGCCGCTGGAACCGATCAATCCGGTTGCGTCACATCGAGCGATCCTGAGTGCCCTCACTGCCGTTGGCAAAAATGAACGCCTCGTCATCCAAGCCGTGCTCGGGCCTCGGCACCAGCCGGCGCTACCCCCATCGGCACCAGCACGTGACGATCAGTCCCTCACCAGCAAAGTGCTCAACGGGATCTTGTCCGACCGCCGTGGCAACATCCGGGAAGTACTCGCTCGCAAGCTTGCTCAGCATGGGTTCGAGGTGGTGGTTCGGCTCGGTGTGCATGCTGCAACGTCGGAACGACGCCGAACGCTCCTGCTCGGACTGACCGCGGCGATCAGCACTGTCGAATCGGCTGGGGTTCGCCTGCGTCTCGCTGACGAGAAGGCGGCCCGCATCAACGCTCCGCGGGCCGGTTGGTCCTTGCTGATGCCGTCGCAGCACCTCAGCGTGCCCGAGGTCAGCTACCTCGTGGCCTGGCCGGTCAGTGATCACGACAGTGACCAGTTCCCTGGACAACCGCCGGTACACCCGAAACCGATCCGGCCGACCCACGCCGTCCAAACCGGCACCCGCACAATTGCTCTGGCGAATGCTCCGGGGGCGCGCGGACCAATCGGTTACGACGTCATCGACGCCCTTCGGCACACCTGGATCAGCGGGCCCTCCGGTGTCGGCAAGTCCGCTTTGTTGCTCAACCTGATCGTTCAGGATCTCGAAGCGAATCGACCTGTCGTCGTCATCGAGCCGAAAGACCTGATCGCCGATCTCCTCCAGCGCATTCCCGAACAGCGCAAAGACGACGTGGTGCTGCTCGATCCGCTCGACAGCGCGCCGGTCGGCCTCAACCCGCTCGATGGACGCTACCGAGGCAACCGGACGCCGTACGTCGTGGCTGACGCGCTGTTCGGCATGTTCAAGTCGATTTACGGCGACAACCTGGGCTACCGCAGCGAGGACATCCTACGAAACGCACTCTTGGCCTTGGCCTTTCACGACAACGCCTCGCTGATCATGTTGCCGATCTTGCTCACCAACCCGGGCTTTCGCCGCTCGATCACGCAGCGCGTCATCAAGGACGACCCGTATAGCGCCGCCTGGTTCTGGGAGAAGTTCGACAGTCTGTCGCCCGAAACAGTGACGAGCATCGTGGCACCTATATCCAACAAATTGCGGCCGTTGCTGACCAAGCAGTTACGCGGCGTCCTGGCGCAGCGCAGCCCGAAATTCGATGTGCGCCAGGTGCTTACCGGGAACAAGGTTCTCTTGGTGCCGCTGCAAAAGGGTGTCATCGGGCCGGACTCGGCACAGCTCCTGTCCGCCGTTGTCTTGTACCAACTTTGGAACGCCGTCTTGGAACGGGCTGGAACGCCGGAGCATGAGCGCACGCCCGTCATGGTGTACGTCGATGAGGCTCAAGAGTTCTTCAAATTTTCGAACGACCTGCCCGATGCGCTGGCGATGGCACGCAGTCTCAAGGCCGGGTTTCACCTGGCGCACCAGCACGAGGCGCAGCTGTCAAAGGCGATGCTGGAGGCGTTTCGCAACAACGCCCGCAACCGAATTGCCTTTCAGCTTCAGCCGGGCGATGCCAAGAGTGCTACGGCTGGCCAGTCCGTACTCAGCCCTGAAGATTTCAGCGAACTCCCCGCCTTTCATATATACGCGCGACTCGTCCGGGACAACAGCGTTCAGCCCTGGGTGTCCGGCGTCACACTGCCACCTCCGCCGATCACCAGCGACCCCGACGAAATCCGTCGTCTCAGTCGCTCGCAGTACGGGCAGCCGCTCGATGACATTGAGGCCGGCTTCGCCGAGCTGCTGGACGATATCGGCGATGCGCCAACAATCACGCGCCGCAAGCGGAGGCAGGCATGAACAACTCTCACGATTTTGGATTGGAGGTAGAAGTGAAAATCCGAGCCGTACCAGGCAGCCGTATCGACCACCATGTCGCATCAGCTGAATCCGCAGCATCACCCCAGGTCAGCCGCCTCCGTCGGACCGCTCGCGCAACGACTGATGGTGCCCATACGGGCACCACACCCTCAGCCCATCCCCGCCGAAAGGTTGTTGTCCGGCGCGATATCTGGAGCATCGGCGAGGCACTTAGTCAGCGGGACTGGGCCATCCTTCGATCAGTCTACGAACACCGCTTCTTGACGGTCGCGCATGTCTTCGAATTGCATTTCTCCGACTTGAGTCCGAGGCACGGACTGCGGAACGCGCAGCGGGCGTTGGAACGCCTGCGCAGCCTTCACATTCTCGGCGACATCGACCGGCGAAGAGGTGGAGCGGAAGCCGGTTCAGACGGCATGGTGCACTACGTCGACACGAATGGCGAACGGCTCCTCCGGGCTGAAACCGGCCAACCCGTCCGTCGTCACCTGACCGACCCGAGCGAAACATTTATCAAGCACACGCTCGCTGTCGCCGATGTCCACGTCGAACTCAGCCAAGCGCACCGTTCCAATGAGTTGGAGCTCCTGAACTACCAAATGGAGCCGTCGTGCTGGCGACGCTTCATCGGACCTGGCGGTGGCCGGCTCATATTGAAGCCTGACATGTTCGCCAGCGTCTCGCCGAGCGCGGCAAGCGAATACGTCGATGACTACTTCTTTGAAGTAGACAGAGGCACCGAGCCGATCCCTCGCCTGATCAAGAAATGCCGCGACTATGAGACGTACCGGCGCACGGGCACCGAACAGGATCAAAGCGACGGTGCGTTTCCCCGCATCGTGTGGAGTATGCGTGCCAAAGATCCAGCCAAAGCTCTCCGCCGGAAGATCGCGCTCCGCGAAGCTATCGACAGGGACCGGCATCTGCCGAGCGAACTGTTTCATGTCATCACGCCGGAGGAGTTGATTGGCCTCGTGGCGCGCGGAGGAGCTGCATGAACGCGCCATTGAACACGCTCCTGGTAGGAGATGCGGCCGAGCAGCTTCGTCGCCTTCCCTCGGCCGCGGTCGACATGGTGCTCACCAGCCCGCCATATTTTCGGCTCCGAGACTACGACGCCCCTGGTCAGCTGGGCCTCGAAGCGCACGTCGACGAGTGGGCGGCTCGCCTGCTTGAGGTCAGCCGCGAACTGCACCGTGTCCTGGTTCCCACCGGCACCGTCTGGCTGACCCTCGGCGATACCTATTCGACGCACCGACGTCAGGGAGCGGCCTACAAGAGCCTGCTGCTTGCGCCCGAACGTCTGCTCCTCCAGCTCCAGGCTGCCGGGTGGATCGTGCGCAACAAGGTCATCTGGCAAAAGTCCAACCCGATCCCCAGCAACACGCGTGATCGGCTCAACACGACATATGAGGTTGTGTACGTGCTCGCCAAGCAGCCCCGGTATTTCTTCGACCTCGATAGCATCCGGGTGCCGCATCGCTCCCCCGCTCCGAAGCCCACACCCACAAGACCGTCCGCCGCGAGCGCCTGGCGCGGCCCGAATACTGATTCGACGGGCGGCTTGGCCGTGGTGAAACGCGAAGGCCGCGTGGGGCATCCGCTCGGCAAAAATCCAGGTGATGTCTGGCTGCTGGCGACATCCAGTTTCCGCGGTGCCCACCATGCCACCTTTCCGCTGTCCCTGGCGGAGCGGGCCGTCACCGCCGGCACCCCCGAACAGCGGTGCTCAACGTGCCTCAGTCCTTGGCGACGCAAGGTGATTCGTCAGTTCGGCGGGCGTGCGAGTCGCTCGGCCCTCGGCCCCACCTGTACGTGCGGTGCAGCACCCGAACCTGGTGTGGTTCTCGATCCCTTCATGGGAAGCGGCACAACGGCAGTCGCCTCTGAAGGCCTGGGGCGTCACTGGATCGGCGTCGAACTCAATCCGGCGTTCGCGCAGTTGGCAGTCGATCGGATCGAAGCGGCACGCTCGGCGGTGCCGCGGGCCGGTCCGAGCGCATCCGCTGCGTAGAGGCATCGCCTCGTCGGTGTCATGCGGCCGTCGTCGTAAGCGCTCCACGCGCTTACCGGCCGCACCATCACCGAGGAGGCAGGCATGTCTGCACCGGAATCGTCCGACGGCCAAGAGAAGAAGCTCGCCGTCGGACTCAATCCCTACCGTCATACGCAACTGTCCTGGGTTGCGAAGCTGCGCGGCAATACGCTGACGCAGGAGTTCCTTGACGCGATCGACGCCCACATTGAGGCAGCGAAGCAAGATCCGGAACTCCTCAGCCAAGCCGCCAAGGTTCGCGAAGAGATCGAGCGCGAAGCCCGCGCCAGGCAGGAAGCAATCGACGCGCTCTTCACCGAGTTGCCTGCTCCGTCCCCCGATAAGAGCGGCAGCACCCCGGCACGCCCGCGCCGAGGTCAGAAGAGCGACCAGGGAGCACCGGAGAGCTGATCCTGTCCGGCATTCGGTGTACCGGGAGGGTGGCGGTCGGACCAGACGGTTCGAGCGCCACCCGACCGGGTGAACATCAAACGCTGAAATACATACGAAAAACGGAGAAATCGCCACCGGCCGATGTTGTGGAATTGTGTAATTCTATTGCATTAACCCGATGGTATTGGATATTATTTCAATACCAAGGAGATTTATTAAATAAAAATGAAATCTGACCACAGCTCACCACTGCATCCGGTACTAGTCGAACGACGGCGAGTGCTACATCTGAGCAGCAAGGAAGTTGCTAAACGGGCCGCACTCGATCACACGACGTATTGGCGAATTGAAACGGGCGTAGTAACCAAACCGCAGGTTGAGAATATCGCCGCAATTGCGCGAGCGCTAGACCTGTCATGTACCGATCTTTTCGCATTGCTCGGCTGGTTGCCATCGGATGAACTGCCAAGCATCAGCCCATACCTGCAGGCGAGATACGGCGACTTGCCGCCCGAGGCTCACCAGCGGATTAGAGGCTATTTGGTGGCGTTGACCGAACAGTATGGCGTCAGTTTCGATATTGATCCATACGACCCGTCTGAACGTAACCCGTTCGTGTAACAAGACTCGGAAACCAATTTTTCGACATAATAGGAGAGGAGGGGATCATGAATCAACTACTGAAGAAACCCAAGGCTGCGACACGGGTGGCGCAACGAAATAGTACTATTTCCCCTACTCTACCGCATGACACTCAGCCGCTGCTTCGAGTCCTCGGCACGCTTGCCTTGAAGCTGTCGGAGGGAGATGTTCCCGATCGCGATTGGCTGACTACCGAACTTGCACAGCTAGATATCCGCCGCGCAGGTAATAACGACCTACTTACGCTCACAGAGGCATGCTCACGCCTCCGGCTGAGCAAGTGGAGCGTCTACAAGCTGATCCACAACGACGAACTGCGAACCGTAAAGGTCGGCAGCCGAAGGTTTGTACCGCTTCGCGAGGTCGAGCGCTTTCTGAAGACTCTCATTGCAGACGGGGGCACATTATGACTCGTCGCGGTCGGGGCGAAGGCAGTATTTACCTCCGAAAGGATGGTCGCTGGGAGGGTGCCGCCTATCTTCCTACTGCGAGCGGAAAACTGCGCCGAGTTCGTGTCTATGGGAAAACTCGCAAAGAAACCAGCGAGAAGCTGACTCTCCAACTTGCCGACGCAAAGCGTGGCATTCCGATTCCGGAACGATCGTGGACGGTCAGGTCATACCTGGACTACTTCATCCAGGAGGTGGCTCCGAAGACGCTCCGACCTGCAACGATATCCGGCTATTCCAATGTCATCGAGCGCCAGCTGAAACCAATGCTCGGACCGCGCCCGCTCACTCAGTTAACCGTCACTGGCTTACAACAGGTCTTCGATGGCGAAATCGCTGGAGGTATGACGGTCCCGACTGCGATGCAGGCAAAGCTCGTACTGAGCGCAGCTCTTACCCGAGCCATGCGCGAAGACCTGGTAGTCAGGAACGTAGCACGCCTCATTGTGCTGCCGCACCATGACCGCAAAGAAATCGAACCGTGGTCAGCCGACGAAGCTTCTCGTTTTCTGATGGCTGCCCGATCGGAGGAGCTGTACCCCCTATTCCTGATGTTGACACTCTACGGCATGAGGAAGGGTGAAATACTCGGGCTGCAATGGTCTGATATCGATTGGGATCGGGATGCTTTCCGCATACGCCAACAACGTCAGGTCATACGAGGTCGGATGCATGTTGGACCAGTCAAGACCGCTAAAGGAAAACGACGACTCCCCTTGCTGACCTTCGTACGTCAAGCACTGAACCAGTATCAGACTGCTATTGATGATCGGCCTTCTCGCGCCAACCCAGGTCGCTTCATCTTCGTTACCGAAAGCGGCGAGCCACTGCCTCAATCTCAGCTATACAAGACCTTTTCGGACATCCGCAAGCGCGCTGGGGTACGCCGCATCCGTATCCACGATCTCCGCCATACTGCTGCAACCTTGCTTAAAAACTATCGTGTGCCGGATCGCGATATTCAACTCATTCTCGGCCATTCGCGCATATCAATAACGCAGGAAATCTATCAACACGGCGACAGTGAAACTCAACATCATGCTTTGAGCCGCTTGGAGGATAGGTTGCTACTGGGCGTAGACGACAGGGACAGTAGCCGTCAGGTTCAGCCGTCAAAGCGAGTATTGGAGGCCGCTACCACTCCCTTGCGCCAGGGGCGAGCAGGAGTCGCAGACGCCCTCGAAAATATGTTATCCACAAAAATCAACCATCTCCGCCGTGACCCCAGTCTTGCCCCTATATTCAAACGCTTGCGAATTGCCACAAACTCGTACGTGCTCGGCGCTGTTGCCGTCAGAAATAGCCGTCATCCTGACGAAGCAAACCTTGTCCTATGGGAGTGGATCCCCATGAGGGAAGCCCTGACACCGCTCACGACGCCCTTCACTAATCCAACAATCACACACAATGACGATTATCTAGGAGGACCAATTGGCGAAACGTGGCCGCCCGGCTTCGATCCGGACGCATAAAAAGGCCGTCTTGCTACTCAGAGTCTCGACCAAGCGTCAGCTTGAGACAGCCGTCGACATCGACCCTGACGGTCTGTCGATTGCTACCCAGCGCGACCAGGGAACTGCCAAGGCAGACGCGATGGGCGTGGAAGTGGTCGAGGAGTTCATTGAGCCTGGCTACTCGGCCAAGACCATCGACAAGCGGCCGGTCATACGGGAGCTGCTCAAGTACCTGACCGAGCACCCCGAGGTCGGCTACGTCATCGTCTACATGCGCTCCCGCGCCTTCCGCAACCGCTTCGACGCCGCCATCGTCGAAGCCCAGCTCAACAAGATGGGTGTCCGCCTCATCAGCGCCAAGGAGGACTTCGGCGAAGGTCCGCATGCCGTGGCGATGGAAGGCATGCTCGACGTGATGAACCACCTGATGAACACGCTGCAAGGCTTGGACATCCAGGAGAAGATGCGCACCAAGGCCGTCAACGGCGGCACGCTCGGCATTGCTCGTATCGGGTACCTCAATGTGCGAGTCGAGTACGAAGGCAAGCTGATCAACACCATCGCCCTGGATGAGCGACGAGCGCCATTGGTGCGTAAGGCATTCGAGCTGTACGCCACGGGTCGCTACGGCCTCGAACAGCTCGAAGCGACCATGGCAGACCTTGGACTGACAGCACGGCCAATCGGAAAGCACCCCGAGCGCCCGGTGTCGTTCAAGCGGCTGCACCAGATGCTCCAAGACCCGTACTACGCGGGATGGATCGACTACGACGGCGAGCTGTACCCCGGCCGCCACGAGCCGATCGTCACCCAAGAACTCTTCGACCGCGTGCAAGACGTCATGGATATGCGCAGTCGCCTGGGGCAGCGCGACCGCGTACTTCAGCACTACCTGAAGGGTGACCTGTTCTGCGAGCGCTGCCGTCGAGTTGGGCGTATCTCCCGGCTGATCTACACGGAGGCGCGGAGCCGAAATAGGAGTCTCTACGGCTACTTCCTGTGTCGGGGCAGACAAGACCGTCTGTGCGATCTGCCCTACCTCCCCGTCGAACAGGTCGAACAAGCCATCGTCGACCACTACAGCACGCTTCAACTCCCTGCGCGGTTCCTGGATGAGGTTCGCGAAGCCCTGGAGGCGGCGCTGAGCGACGAACAGGCCGGCTTGCGTGACATACACGGCACGCTGAGAAGGCAGCTCAAAGAGCTCGATGGCCAGGAAGAGCGATTGCTCGATCTCGCGATGGACAAGGCTCTCCCCCAGCCCAAGATCAAAGCACGCCTGCGCCGCATCCAGAACGACCGCGCCAACATCGAGGCACGTCTCAGCGCAACCACCGCAGAGCTGACGGTAGGGGTCGAAGTGCTCACCAGTGCTCTTGACCTTCTCCGCGACCCTCAGCGGATGTACGAAGACGGCAGTGATGCCGTCCGTCGCCATCTCAACCAGACGTTTTTCGAATGCTTCTACCTGGACATCGAAGGGGTGCTGACGGACCAGCTCAAGGAGCCGTTTGGGGACCTGCACGAGGCCATTGGTGCGGACCGCACCTTTCACCGGGCGATCACCGGCCATGTATCGCCAGGTAGAAGGTCTAGAAACGAAGAAAGTGGTCCTACTCTCCCCCAGGTCCCGAAGGACCCCGGTTCGAGTAGGACCACCCTTGTGGAGCTGCCGGGAATCGAACCCGGGTCCTCCGCCGTGTTTCCAGGGCTTCTCCGTGTGCAGTTCGCTATGCCTCTACTCGGATCTCTCGGTCACGCGAACGAGCCGAGATGGCGATCCCAGTCGCTGTTGGTTGTCCCGTCCGACTCCGCGACCGAGGCGGACGGTAGAGCCCTCTAGCTGATGCCAGGGGCCGGGTCGAGGGCGAACCCGGGCTGACAGACTCGCTTTACTGCTTAGGCAGCGAGAGCGAAGTCGCGCTGATGAGAATCGGCGCTTATTGGGTTACAGCGACGCTTACGGTGGTCTCCTGCCTGCACCGACACGCTTCCCCTGAATCAACGTACGCAGTCGAAACCGTTCAGCCCCGTCTGTGTCACCGACTCAGATGACCCCGGCCGTGGCCGGGCTACCCATCATAACAGCTTCGCGCGAGCGTTCATTCCCCCCGGACCGCCGGGCGTGGCGTGGACGGGAGGGGCCACTGTCGTTCCGGCGCACCGGCTTTCACGCCGTGGCGATCAGGGCGACCGAGCCCAGGGCGAGGGCCATGCCGACCCGTTGCAGCGGGCCCACGCGCTCGCCCAGCAATACCATCGCGAGCAGGACGGTCGCCGCCGGATACAGCGAGCCGATCACGCTGACCAGCGACAGCAGCGAACCGTGGAAGGCGTAGAGCATCGCCACATTGGCGATCACGTCGAGCACGCTCACATAGGCGGCCAAGCGCAGCGGGCGGCCGCTCGGCGCGCGGAAGTCGCCGGTGGCCAGCGCCGCGACCCAGACGACGACCGTCGCGGTCGCGCGCGAGGACACCAGCGGCCACAGACCGGCCGGTCCGGACGACTCGTGGAGGAATACGAACGCCAGCCCGAAGGCCAGGCCCGAGCCGAGGGTCAGCAGCGCGACCCGGCCGTCGAAGCGCAGGTCGCGCTCCTCGCCGGGCGATTCCTTGCTCACCAGCGCGACGGCCACCACCGCGAATCCGATGCCGATATAGGCAGCGAGGTCGGCGCGTTCGCCGGACAGCAGGCCGATCACCACCGGAACTCCGGCGACGAGGACCGCGGTCAGCGGCGAGACGACCGACATCGGACCGCTCGCGAGGGCCGCGTAGAACCACCACACGGCCAGCCCGCTCGCCACGCCCGCGGCGGCGCCCCACGCGAGCGTGACCACATCCATCCGCGCCGGGACCAGCGGCGCGATCACGAGCATGAGCAGCACCGACAGCGGATAGGACACGATCACGATGCGCAGGGCGGCGACCCGGCGCGCGGCCACCCCGCCCACGAAATCGCTCACCCCGTACCCGACCGCGGCGAGCAGGGCCAGCAGGACAGCGGTCAACGCATGCCCTTGATCCGGCGACCGAGCTCGCGTGTCACCTCCCGCTCCGCGGTGCGGCGGGCCAGGTCCTGACGCTTGTCGTAGTCCTGCTTGCCCTTGGCCAGGGCCAGTTCGACCTTCACCTTGCCGTCGGAGAAGTACATCGACAGCGGTACCAGCGTCTGCGAGGACTCCTTGGTCTTGCCGGTGAGCTTGTCGATCTCGCGGCGGTGCAGCAACAGTTTGCGGGTGCGTCGCGGGGCGTGATTGGTCCAGGTCCCGTGCCCGTACTCCGGGATGTGCAGTCCGCGCAGCCACACCTCGCCGTCGTCGATGGTGGCGAAGGCGTCGACGAGCGACGCCTTACCCTCGCGCAGACTCTTCACCTCGGTACCGACCAGCGCGACCCCGGCCTCGTAGGTTTCCAGGATCGTGTAGTTGTGCCGCGCCCTGCGGTTCGTGGCGATGACCTTGCGCCCCTTCTCCTTCATAACGACCAACAATAAGTGGCGGGGGCAATCGAATATTCCGCGCGTTCGCCGAGGGCGGATCAGGCGTCGACGACGGCGCGCAGATGGTCGAAGGCCTCCCGCACGTGGTCGGCGAAATCACGGGCGCTCGGATCGTCCAACCACCGTTCGAAGGCGACGCGGAAGACCGCCACGCCGATCTCGGCGGCGAGAATCGCCTCGAGGTCGCCGACCCCGCGGGCGCGCAGCGCGTCGGCCGTGGCCGAGCCGAGGGTGAGGAGTTTGGCCAGCTCACGTTCCTGCAGGCTGGGATTGGCGACGATCACCTCGCGCCGCCGCAACGCGTGCGCGCGACCCTCCTGCATCCATTCGGCCACCGCGACCACCGCCGCCGCGACGATCTCGAGGGGCGTGGCGGACTCCGCGGCCTCGGCGATCGTGCCGACCAGGACCTCGCGCAGGTTCTCCTGACCACCGAACAGGACCTCACGCTTGTCCGCGAAGTGCCGGAAGAAGGTGCGTTCGGTCAGCCCCGCGCGCACGGCGATATCGGACACCGTGGTCCGGTCGAACCCGCGTTCGCGATAGAGCTCCAACGCCGCCTGTTCGAGCCGGCCACGAGAGTTGGGCTCCCATCGACTCATGCCTCGATCTTAATTGATGACAGCGACTGACATGGGTGCTACGCTGACGACAGCGACTGACATCAACTTCTGGAAGGGTTCATCATGCGTGTATTCGTCACGGGCGCAAGCGGTTTCATCGGTTCGGCCGTCGTTCCGGAATTGCTGCGAGCCGGTCACGAGGTGGTCGGGCTCGCTCGCTCGGAGGCCTCCGCTCAGGCGTTGACGGCCGCCGGAGCCGAGGTGCGGCGCGGTTCGCTCGAGGATCTGGACGTGCTGCGCGCGGCCGCCGACGAGGCCGACGGCGTCATCCACCTGGCCTTCGTCCACGACTTCGACAATTTCGACAAATCGGCGGCCATCGATCTGCGGGCGGTCGAGACGTTCACCGAGGTGCTCGCCGGATCGGATCGTCCGCTGGCCATCGCCTCCGGCGTGCTGGTGCTGCGCGAGAACCTCCAGGCCGCGCCCACGTCACCGGCCGGGCCGCGGGTCGCCAGCGCGCGGACCGTGATGGCGGCCGGAGCCCGGGGCGTCCGATCGTCGGTGGTCGCGCTGCCGCCCTCGGTGCACGATATCGGCGACGGCGGTTTCGTCCCGCAGCTGATCAGAGTCGCCCGGGAGAGAGGCGTTTCCGGCTACATCGGCGAGGGCGAGAACCGCTGGCCCGCCGTGCATCGGCTCGACGCGGCGGTGGGGTTCCGTCTCGCTCTCGAAACGGCGCCCGCGGCAACGGTTCTGCCCATTGTCGGGGACGAGGGTATTCCCACCCGCACGATCGCCGAAGTGATCGGCCGTCATCTCGATGTTCCGGTCGTCTCCGTCGCGCCGGACAAGGCGTTCGAGCATTTCGGGTGGATCGGCGGGTTCTTCTCGCTGGACGCCGCCACGTCGAACGAGACCGCCATCGAGACTCTGGGGTGGAAGCCGACGCACCCGGGGCTGCTGGAGGATCTGGAGCAGGGGCATTACTTTCAGCAGTAGTCCGGGTCGGAAGGCGCTGCGCCGCAGTCGATTCGAGATCGACAAGTCGCCAATCCGATTGGCGCACGGACCAGCGAATCGCGACGGACCGGGCAACGACTGGATCGGCTGTAGCGAGTTGCGGCTGTCGCCCGGCCCGGCGGTCGTGGGACAGCCGGGCCGAGCGGGTCAGGCGCGATCGCGCGGGTCGAGCACCACCTGGGTGCCCGGGGTGGACGCGACCTGCAGCGTGCGCAGCCGGAGCAGGGTCGGGTTCTCCTCGAGCAGGCGGGCGGTGTTGGCGAGCGAGCGGAGCGCGGCGGCCTCGGCGCGGGCGCGCTCGAGGTCGGCGCGGCCACGCTCCTTGGCGAGCACCGTCTCCAGGGCGGCCTTGCGGAGTTCGCCGGGGAGCATGAGGTCGCGGGCGCGCACGCTCGTCACCGCCATGCCCAGTTCGGCGACGGCCGCGGCCACCTCGTCGGCGCCGGAGAGCAGGTCGCGATCGGCGATCAGATCGTCGAGGGTGTGAGCGGCGACCTTGTCGCGAGCGACGTCCTGTACCGCGGAGTACAGCACGTTCTCCGGGTACTGGGCACCGATGGTGAAGGCGACCGGGTCGGTCACCGACCACGCCGCGACGAAGCTGGCGCGCAGGGACAGTCCGTCGCGGGTGAGGAGTTCCTGACCGCCGACCTGCAACCGGCGCGGTCGCATGTCGACCTTGACCAGCGTGCTGCGGCGCTGATCGAAGCGGTGGCGGCCCGGCTCGAGCACCTTGTCGAGCTTGCCGTCGCGGTAGAGGAGCGCGCGCTCCCAATCCATGACAGTAACGTGCACAGTGAAACTCCTTCCCCCACAACAGGTTCGGCGCGGACACGCCCTGTCCCGATCACGATGCCGCGGCGGGGGCGTCCCCCGCACGAGGCGGAGAGCCCGCAGAGCCGCGACACCGGCGGAGGATCGGAACAGGGCGCGTCGGAAGGGATTTGAACCCCGACAGACTTAGGAGGTCTGCGCCAACCAATGGCATGGCCGCTTCCGACACGGGGAACGCGGGCCGGAGATTCCGGTGCGCCCCTCGATGACGGCCACGGTCGAAAAGATACGGGCTCAACGGCTTTCGGTGCCAGTGATTTTCCGCCGCAGTCGCGCCGCGAACGAGCCACCCCTGGGCAAGAGACCGCGCGGATACCGGTTCGGACCAGGTGGGTCGATCACGAATAGCCCAATGACAAGGAGGTGACGAGAAGGCTCCCGGAAGGGCCCGGCAGCCCTCAACCGTTCGGCCGAAGTTCCAGATAAGCCAGGAGAACGGCGATGAAGATCAGCACCAGGGCCACGGTCGAGGCCCGCGGGCGGCCGCGATGCGGCTGCTGGTGCTGCGGGCGCAGCCAGCCCGCGTCCACCGTGCCGTCGACGCGCCGCGCTCGGACGCGCACGAGGTCGGGGCCGTCGCCGCCGGAGCCGGAGTCGGAGGACTGATCCGAACGATCGTCGTTGCGGGCATGATGATCGTGCATGGCCGCACGCTATCCGGAGCGGGTTGCGCGAGTACGGGATTCGGACCGCGCGATTGGTGTGTCGAACATTTCTCCCCCGTCGTCTATCCGCCCGGCCGCACCTGGAGATAGAGCACCAGGGCGGCGACCCAGATGGAGGCCAGCAGCATGGTCGAGATGCGCGGACCGCCGAGCAGTTTGCGTGACCACACCCGTCGCTTGGCGGGCGGGTCGGTGGTGACCACCGGCTCGGCCGCGGGCATGGACACCGTGAAGACGGCACGGTCCACGGGAAGACCGTCCCCCAGGATCACCTCGTCGTCACCGGGCGCCATACCACCACGGTACCCGCAGAGAAGACGCGAATACACGCAGTTCAGCGGGGCCGATTCGAGGTTTCGACTCGGTCGGATGTCCATTTCGAGCGGATCCGCCGGAAGGCGCTCCCCCGCAACCGTTTTCGCGGCGATCAGTACATATCGTCCGGCGGCGGCTCGAAGTCCCAATCCGGGGGCGGCTCGTGGTCCCAGTTGTCCGGAGGCGGTGGGACGTCCTCGGCCGCCGCGAATCGCGACCCGGTGCGCGCGGACGCGCCGCGTCCACCCGACGCCGCCCGGGTGCCAGCGGCCCCGCTCGATGCGGAGCCACCCGGTCGCTGCCCGGCTCGGGCCGCACTCCCCGCGGCTCCGGCCTGATGTTGCCGCCGAGATGCCGATGCGTCGCCCGTGGTCGGAGCCGCACGGTCATCCGCGTGGCCCCCAGTCGCCCGGACACGCCCTGCAGCCCCGCGCCCGGCCGCATCCGAGGACCCCGTGGATGTGGAAATATCGCGCTGCCCCGTTCGAGCGTCACGCTTGTCCGCATCCGAAAGCCCTGCGGGCGTGGGCAACTCGTCCTGCACCATTCGAGTCTCACTCGCGGCCACATTCGACGACTCTGCGGGCGAGGGCATCTCGCTCCGCCCCAACCGGGAGTTCGAGGCTTGGCTTCCCGTCTCGGATACCGAGCGCGAGCCAGAGTCCCCCACCGCCATCCGCGAGGCCGAGGGCGAGTCCGCGCCACTTCCGACGGTCTCCAGCACACCCTCGCCGTACTTGGCCCGCTTGTTCTCACCGATTCCGCTGATCGTGCCCAACTCGGCGAGGGACCGCGGCTTGCGGGCGGCGATCTCGCGCAGTGTGGCGTCGTGGAAGACGACGTAGGCGGGAACACCCTGTTCCTTGGCCACCGACGCTCGCCAAGCGCGCAATCGCTCGAACAGGTCGGCGTCGCCGGGGGCGAGTTCGACCGCGGCGCGGGCGGTCTTGGTGCGCGAGACCTTCGCGGGTTTGGCGCGTTCCGGCTCGCGGCGCAGCATGACCGTTCGGCCGCGGAACAGCACCTCCTCGCTGGTTTCGGTGAGGGTCAGCACGCCGTACTCGCCCTGCACCGCCAGCAGGCCCTGGGCGAGGAGCTGGCGGATGACGCCGCGCCACTCGGTATCCCGCAGGTCCGCGCCGACGCCGAAGACCTTGAGTTCGTTGTGGTTGTGCTGCAACACCTTCGGGCTCGACTTGCCCAGCAGGATGTCGATGAGATGGCCCGCGCCGAAGCTCTGGCCGCGTTCGCGTTTCAGGCGCAGGATCGCGGAGAGCACCTTCTGGGCGGGGACCGTGCCGTCCCAGGATTCGGGTGGGGTCTGGCAGGTGTCGCAGTTGCCGCAGGATTCGCCGCGCTGACCGAAGTAGGCCAGGAGTTGGGTGCGGCGGCATTGGACCGTTTCGCACAGGGCGAGCATCGCGTCCAGGTGCAGTTGGAGTTGGCGGCGGTGGGCGGCGTCGCCGTCGGAGTTGTCGATGAGTTTGCGTTGTTGCACGACGTCGGCGAGGCCGTAGACCATCCAGGCCGTCGAGGGCAGGCCGTCGCGGCCGGCGCGGCCGGTCTCCTGGTAGTAGCCCTCGACCGATTTGGGCAGGTCGAGGTGGGCGACGAAGCGCACGTCGGGTTTGTCGATGCCCATGCCGAAGGCGATGGTCGCCACCACGACGAGGCCGTCCTCGCGCAGGAAGCGGGCCTGGTTGGTGGCGCGGGTGCGATTGTCGAGCCCGGCGTGGTACGGGACCGCGGGAACGCCGTTGCGGGTGAGGAATTCGGCCGTCTTCTCCACCGAGTTGCGCGACAGGCAGTAGACGATGCCCGCGTCGCCGGGGTGCTCGGCCTGGATGAAGGCGAGCAGTTGCTGTTCGGGGCGGTTCTTGGGTTCGATGCGGTACTGGATGTTGGGGCGGTCGAAGCTGGCGACGAAATGCTTGGCGCCGGTGAGGTCGAGCCGTTCGGCGATCTCCTTGCGGGTGGCCTCGGTGGCCGTCGCGGTCAGGGCGATGCGGGGGACGTCGGGCCAGCGCTCGTGCAGCACCGACAGGCCGAGGTAGTCGGGCCGGAAGTCGTGGCCCCACTGGGAGACACAGTGCGCCTCGTCGATGGCGAAGACCGAGACCTTCGCGCGATCGAGCAGGTTCAGCGTGGATTCCAGGCGCAGCCGTTCGGGCGCGAGGTAGAGCAGATCCAGTTCGCCGGAGACGAATTGGGCCTCCACCGTGCGGCGTTCGTCGGGGAACTGGGTCGAGTTCAGGAAGCCCGCGCGCACGCCCAGCGCGTTGAGCGCATCGACCTGGTCCTGCATGAGCGCGATCAACGGCGAGACGACCACGCCCACCCCGGGCCGCACGAGCGCGGGGATCTGATAGCACAACGATTTACCGCCGCCGGTCGGCATGAGGACCAGCGCGTCACCCCCGGACACCACCTGCTCGACGATCTCGCGCTGTAGCCCGCGAAAGGTGTCGTAACCGAACACCTTCCGCAGAACCTGATGTGCCGCATCGGGTTTCGCACCCGCACCGGAGTCATCGGCGGCCGTCTCGAGCGTCTCGGGGAAACTCACCCTGGCCATCCTACGGATCTCCCGCCCCGGCGAAAGCCCTCATCCACACCCGCACCCTTTGTCCGCATCCGCACCCCCTTCAGGGCACTACAAGGGGTGCGGATCCCAACAAGGGGTGCGGCTGGAGTTGCCGCACACTTTGTTCGGAGCCGCACCCGTTTCAGGGCCATGCAAAGGGTGCGGATTCGAAAAAAGGGTGCGGCTGGGTTGCCGCCACAGCCTGGATGCCCGCACCTGGGTTGAAGCCACAGCCTGGGGCGCCGCGACTGAAGTGCTCGCGCCTGCGGTGCCAGTGCCTGGAGTGCCCAGCGCATGGGATGGCACCCCGGAGACGAAGCGGGCCTGGGCTATTCGCGGACGTAGTAGCGCAGCGTGCCGTAGGCCGTGAGGGCGGCGAAGGCTATGCCGACCGGGACGATGGTCAGGGTGACGATGGCGATGTCGTCGCCGGTGATGCGGGGGAAGACCTTGGAGGCGAACAGGTCTCCGAGGGCGCGGTCGATGACCAGTGGGCGGGCGATGAGGAGGCCGAGGAAGGCCAGGGCGGAGCCGGTGAGGGCGGCGACCACGGCTTCCAGGAGGAAGGGGAGCTGGGTGTACCAGCGGGTCGCGCCGACCAGGCGCATGATGCCGACCTCGGTGCGGCGGGTGAAGGCGGCGATCTGGACCATGTTGGCGATCAGGAGCAGGGCGGCCACGGCCTGGAGGACGGCCAAGCCGAAGGCGGCGTTGCGGAGGCCGTCGAACAGGCTGACCAGGCGGTCCACGATGTCCTTGTCGTTGCGGACGAAGCCGACGCCGGGGCGGGCCTGGAACTTCTGGAAGATCAGCGGGTAGTCGGCCGCGTCGGTCATCTTCACGCGCAGCGAGGCGGGCAGCGGGGATTCGCTCACGTACTGGGCGAGTTCCGGCTGGTCTTTGAAGGTCTTCTCCTTGGCCTCGCGGATCGCGTCGTCGCGATTGAGGAACTGCACGGTCTCCACGCCGGGCATGGCCTTCAGATCCGACATGAGCGTCTTGCACGGATCCTTCGAACAGTCCGGATCCGACGCCGAGACGTCCTCGGTCAGATACAGCCGCACCTCGAGCCGATCCAGAAAGTACTGCTCGGTCTTGTCAGCCATCCGCACCGCGAGCAGACCGCCGCCGAGCATGGTCAGCGACACCGCCGTGGTGAGGATCATCGCGATGGTCATGGTGACGTTGCGGCGCAGGCCGTTGAAGACCTCGCCGAACAGGAAGCTGATCCGCATTACCGGCCCACCCCGTACACGCCGGTGGCCTCGTCGCGCACGAGGCGGCCGCGGTCGAGTTCGACCACGCGGCGGCGCATGGCGTCCACGATGTGGTTGTCGTGGGTGGCCATCAGCACCGTGGTGCCCGTGCGATTGATCCGTTCCAACAGCGTCATGATGTCCTGACTGGTCTCCGGGTCGAGGTTGCCGGTGGGCTCGTCGGCGAGCAGGACCAGCGGCCGGTTCACGAACGCCCGCGCGAGCGCGACGCGCTGCTGCTCACCGCCGGACAATTCGCTCGGCAACCTGTCCGCCTTACCGGACAGGCCGACCAGATCCAGCGCCTCGGGCACCGCGCGGTTGATGAACTTGCGGTTCTTGCCGATCACCTCGAGCGCGAACGCCACGTTCTGCTCGACCGTCTTCTGCTGCAACAGCCGGAAGTCCTGGAACACGCAGCCGATGCGCTGCCGCAGCTTGGGCACCCGGCGGCCCGGTAGTCGATCGACCCGGAAGTCGGCGACGTGGACCTCGCCGGACGTGGGCGCTTCCTCCTTCAGCAACAGCCGCATGAACGTCGACTTGCCCGAACCGGACGGTCCGATGATGAAGACGAACTCGCCCTTGCCGATCTCGACGGAAACACTGTCCAGCGCGGGTCGCGTCGAGGTCTTGTACGACTTGGTGACGTTCCGCAGGGTGATCACGGGGAGCCAGTGTAACCAGCTTTTCCGGCGGCTCCCCGTGACCCGACGGTTATCGGCCCGGCGTCGGCGAGATCACCGATTGCGTAATCGAATTCGTGATCGGCGGAAAGCCGGAGTGCGTCGACGCGGTGGGCTTGACGAACAGATACAGCACAAATGTGACGACCCAGACGGCAACGAGGATCGCCGTCGACCTACGCGTTTTCACTCATTCCCTCCCGGCGCAGCGCGGCGGCCACCCGAACCCGCAGCTCACGCCCAACTTCGAATTGTTTGCCCGGCAATGTGCGGGCAACCATGCGGATGTTCATCTGATCGACCGTGAGGTCCTCGAGACCCATGACCGTGGGCTCGTCGAGCAGCAGGGATTTGAGCCTGCGATCCTCGAACGCCTTGGCGCCCACGTCGTGCAGGATCTCGTTGACCTTGGTGATGTCGGCGGTCGCCGGTACCGGGACGTCGATCGCGGCACGAGCCCAATCCTTCGACAGATTGGTGACTTTCACGATCTGGCCGTTCGGCACCGTGATCACCTCACCGTCGGCGTTGCGGAGGGTGGTGATCCGCAACGTGACGTCCTCCACCGTACCTTCGGCGGGGTCGGGCTGTCCGGTCACGGCGATGCGAACCACATCACCGAATCCGTACTGCCGCTCGGTGATCAGGAAGAATCCGGCGAGCAGATCCTGCACCACACGTTGCGCGCCGAAGCCGAGCGCGGCGCCGAGCACCGCGGCCGGGGCGACCAGCCCGCTGACGGTGAAACCGAAGCGCCGCAACACTTCCAGGCCCACCAGGAAGTACACGATCGACAGCAGCACCCAGGTGATCACCTGCGCGAGCGCGTGCCGATGCTTGGCCGCCTCGGAGCGGACCAGCGAATCGCTGCTCTGGAAGCCCGCGTCGATCTTGCGGGTGATCCGGTCGCGCACGTAGGTCGCGAAGCGGCTGAACAGCATCGCGCCGACGACCAGCAGCACGACCTCGAGGCCGTTGCCGCGCAACCAGGTGACTACTCCGCCGTCGTCTCCGGCGGCAGCGAGATCCGCGATCATCCCCGCACCGAGACCTTTCCCTCGCCGAAAAGCACGCTTGACAGGCTACTACGGAGACCCGCTCGCCCACACGCCGTGATAGTGCCGTGATCTTGCATACGGTAGCCGTACCCGATATTCGCCTTGTCGATCCGGAATTACTGGTCGTCGCCCTGTCGCATGCGCCACCGGATTCCTTCTTCGATGAACCCGTCGATATCGCCGTCGAGTACCGCGGTGGGGTTGTTGACCTCGTAGTTGGTCCGCAGATCCTTGACCATCTGGTACGGGTGCAGGACGTAGGAGCGCATCTGGTTGCCCCAGGACGCGCCCTCGTTGGTCTTGAGGGCGTCCATCTCGGCGCGCTCCTCCTGCCGCTTGCGCTCGAGCAGTTTGGCCTGCAGCACGCGCATGGCCGAGACCTTGTTCTGCAGCTGGGACTTCTCGTTCTGGCAGGTCACGACGATGCCCGTGGGGATGTGGGTGATCCGGACCGCGGAGTCGGTGGTGTTGACGCTCTGGCCGCCGGGGCCCGAGGAGCGATACACGTCGACGCGGATCTCCGATTCGGGGATGTCGATGTGGTCGGTCTGCTCGACGACGGGCAGCACCTCGACCTCGGCGAAGGAGGTCTGGCGGCGGCCCTGGTTGTCGAAGGGGCTGATCCGGACCAGGCGGTGGGTGCCCATCTCGACCGAGAGGGTGCCGTAGGCGTAGGGCACCTTGACCGCGAAGGTGGCGCTCTTGATGCCCGCCTCCTCGGCGTAAGAGGTGTCGTAGAGCTCGACGGGGTACTTGTGCCGTTCGGCCCAGCGGATGTACATGCGCATCAGCATCTGGGCCCAGTCGGCGGCGTCCACGCCGCCCGCGCCGGAGCGGATGTTGACCAACGCCTCGCGCTTGTCGTACTCGCCCGACAGCAGGGTGCGGACCTCCATCGCCTCGATATCGGCGCGCAGGGACGCGCGTTCGGCGTCGGCCTCCGCGAGGGCCGCGGCACGGGCCTCGCCCTCCTCGCCCTCGGCGAGTTCGTAGAGCACCGGCATATCGTCGAGGCGCTGGCGCAGGTCGGTGACGCGGCGCATTTCGCCCTGGGCGTGCGACAACTCGCTGGTGACCCGCTGCGCGTGCTCCTGGTCGTTCCACAGATCGGGGTCGGCGGCCTGCTGCTCCAGTTCGTCGATCCGGCGGCGCAGCTCGTCGACATCGAGGACCGCCTCGACGGTCTTCAGGGTGGTGTCGAGTTGGGCGAGATCGGCGGCGACGTCAGGATGCACGATGCTCCAATCTACCGGTCGGCCTGGGCTGCGGTGAAATACGGCGAGCCCGTGCCGGGGGCTCAGCCCGAGACCGCGCGCAGGCCACCGGGACGACGGCCGATCAGGGCGTCGAGCGCGGCGGCGGTGGCGTCGTCGGCGGGCAGGTCGACCAGGAGGTATTGGTCGTCGTCGGCCGAGAGATCGAGGCGTTCGTAGGACAGGCGCAGCGGGCCCGCCTCGGGGTGGTTCATGCGGGTGACGCCGTGGGGGTCGGGCAGGCCGTTGACTGTGGCGATCCGGTCGGCGAACGCCTTGCCCGCGGTGAGGGTGAGTTCCTCGATGAGCGCGACCACCTCGGGGATGGATCGGTACGGGCCCTGCCGCAGAGTGGCGACGGTCTTGTCGGCCAGATGGTCCCAGTCCGGATAGACCTCGCGGGCGCGCGGATCGGTGAACAGGTAGCGCGGGAAGTTGGCGGGCAGGCCGCCGTCGAGCTGACCGGTCGGGCCGACCAGGCGGCGATAGCCGTCGGTGCAGGCCAGCACCTCGCCGAGCCGGTTGCGGACCGCGGCCGGGGCGGGTTCGAGCTGGTCGAGCAGGGCCCGAATCGGCGGGCGCACAACGCGATTGGGTGCGGCGGCGCCGGTGCAGTTGAAGCCGGGTTCGGCGCCCTTGGCCAGACGGTGCAGGTGCACGCGCTGGGCCGGGGTCATGTCCAGGGCCTCGGCGAGCGCGCCGAGCACGGCCGCGGAGGGGCGGCGGTCACGGCCCTGTTCGAGGCGGGTGAGGTATTCGACGCTGACGCCCGCCAGGGTCGCGAGTTCGGATCGGCGCAGGCCCGGGGTGCGGCGGCGCGGTCCCGTCGGCAGGCCGACCCGCGCGGGGGTGACCTGTTCGCGCACATTGCGCAGGAACACGCCCAGATCGTTGTCGCTCACGTCTCGAAGGTAACTCGAGCCGGGGACCCGGAGCGTAGCCCTGTCACTACCACTCTCGACGCGGGCTCCCTGCCGGGTTCGCGCGGCGGCAGAGTCGATCCCGAGCGATCGACCGATCGCCGAGTTACGACCGAGGAGAGTTCGAAATGTCCACCAGCCCATTGCGTCTCGCGATCATCGTGGCCAGCGTCCGGGAGGGCCGCTTCGGCCCCGTGGTCGCCCGCTGGTTCGCCGAGCGGGCGCGCCGCCACGCCGGATTCGAGGTGACCGTCATCGACCTGGCCGAGGCGACGCTGCCCCTGGCCCTGCCCGCCACCTCCCCCAAGGTGGACCCCGACCCCGTCCGCCCCGCCGATATGGCCGCCCTCACCGAGGGCCTCACCGCCGCCGACGCCGTCGTCGTGGTCACCCCCGACATCAACCGCAGCTACCCCGCCTCCCTCAAGACCGCCATCGACTGGCACTACACCCAATGGGACCGCAAGCCCATCGCCTTCGTCGGCTACGGCGGCCTCACCGGCGGCCTCTACGCCATCTCCCACCTGCGTGAGATCTTCAACGAACTCAACGCCCACACCCTCCGCGACTACGTCGCCTTCCCCCGCTACTACGAACTCTTCGACCCCGAAGGCAACCTGCACGCCCCCGCGGGCCCCGAGGACGCGGCCACCACCATGCTCGACCAACTCGAATGGTGGGCCCGAGCCTTGTCCGCGGCCCGTCAGACCGTCGCGTAATCCGGCTGGTGTCCCGCCCCGGCCCAGTACGCCTCGCCTTCCGGTCCCACTACCCGACCTCCCGCTCCCCACGTCCCAACCTGCCGCCTCCCATGTCCCGGCCGCCACTCCCCACGTCCCGGCCGCCACTCCCCGCGTCCCAGCCGCCACTCCCCCATGTCCCGACCGCCACTTCCCACGTCCCGGCCGCCACTTCCCATGTCCCGGCCGCCACTCCCCCTGTCCCTGAGCGCAGCGAAGGGCAATAAGGTTGCCCCGTGACGCGATACACCTCGGATCTGGAATTGGCGCTGCGGTTGGCCGATGAGGCGGATGGGATCACGCGGGGGCGGTTCGGGGCGCTGGATTTGAAGGTGGACAGCAAGCCGGATCTGACGCCGGTGTCGGACGCGGATCTGGCGGTGGAGGAGGCGGTGCGGGCGAGCCTGGGGCGGGAGCGGGCGGGGGACGCCGTGCTGGGCGAGGAGTTCGGGGGCGACGCCGAGTTCCGGGGGCGGCAGTGGGTCATCGATCCGATCGATGGGACGAAGAACTTCGTGCGCGGGGTGCCGGTGTGGGCGACGCTGATCGCGTTGCTGGAGGACGGGATTCCGGTGGTCGGCGTGGTGAGCGCCCCGGCCCTGGCGCGGCGGTGGTGGGCCGCGGCGGGCGAGGGGGCGTGGAGCCGGTTCGAAACCCAAGGGGCGCGGCGGATTTCGGTGTCGGCGGTGCGGGAGTTGAGCGCGGCGAGCCTGGCGATCTCCAGTCTGTCCGGCTGGCGGGATCTCGGGCTGCGGGATCAGCTCATCGGCCTCACCGACGAGGTGTGGCGGACGCGCGGCTACGGCGACTTCTTCGGCTACTGCCTGCTCGCCGAGGGCGCGGTGGACATCGCGACCGAACCGGAGGTCTCCCTGTGGGATCTGGCCCCCCTCGACATCCTGATCCGCGAGGCGGGCGGGCGTTTCACCGCGCTCGACGGCACCCCCGGCCCGCACGGCGGCAGTGCCGTCGCCACCAACGGCCTTGTGCACGACCAGGTTCTGACTCGCCTGCGGTCCTGAGTCAGCCCAGGCCCTTCATTCGCGGCCACGCGGTCGCCCACGGTACGCGCGGGGTGCAGACGGACAACGGCGCGTGCTGTTCGTCGTTGTCGAGATCCAGTCCGTTGTCCAGGCGACCCGCCGGGCGCAGGTCCGCGCACAGGGCCGTGAGCCGCTCGGCGTCGATTCCGACGGTGAGAACGGGCTCGGCGTCCGGCAGCGGACCCCACCACCAGTAGGAGTTGTGGCCGCTGCGCGGAGTGGGCAAACCGTATGCGGCGCCGAACCTTTCGAGGGCGCCCGCCTCACCGTAGTTGGCGGTCAGCAGGCCCGCCGACGGTGCGTACCGGGCGCGCGCCGCGGCCACCTGCGCCACGAGATCCGGCCAGCCGACGGTCTCACCCATGTCGTAGTTCACCGCGACGATCGGTGAATGCGCCAGCGCCGCAACGGGAAACACCGGAAGGAACAACACCACGGCCATCGCCGCGTTCACCAACCCCGCGGGAACCACCGCGACCCACGCCCTCCCATGCGCGCCCAGCCACGCCGCGAACGGCACCGCCCCGGCCGCCACCAGTACCGGGTACATTCCGGCGAGGTAGTAGCCCTTCCCACCGGTCACCAGGAAGACGACGAACAGCAGTACATAAGCGACGGCGAACCCGCGATACCGCGGCTCCCGCCACAACCGCCACCATCCGTACCCCCACACCGGCACCGCGAACAACCCCGCCAGCACCAACTGCACCAGCACGAACTCGAGCGGCGAATTCGAGGTCCCCGAGGACCCGCCCGCGATGGCCCGGCTCAACGCCCACTGCGGCCACCCGTGCCGCGCCTGCCACCAGAGATACGGCGCCCAGAGCACGAGCCCGATCCCGACGGCCAGCGCGAAGTACCTGGTGGCGAACATCTTTCGCGGCCCACAGACGACGAACGCCACCACCA
Organism: Nocardia sp. NPDC003482; assembly: GCF_053588115.1. NCBI lineage: Bacteria > Bacillati > Actinomycetota > Actinomycetes > Mycobacteriales > Nocardiaceae > Nocardia > Nocardia sp. NPDC003482. Next base: position 61,482 of record NZ_JBSFPI010000021.1, on the reverse strand, counting down.
GCCCCACCACCGGGAACACCAGCAGCGCCTTGTTCATCAATCCGACCCCAACCAGCGCGCCCACCACGAGCCACCACCGCGGATCCCCGTCCGCGCGCAGCACCCGCAGCAGCGCGACCACGATCCCCGCCGTCGCCAACAGGTCGAAGGCGGTCGTCCCATCAGATGCCCGGCGCCCACCAGGATCATCGACATCCCCATCACCCCCGCCGCCAGCGCCCGCGCCCCACGACCACCACCGAATTCGCGGGCCATCCACCCCGTGCACACGATCACCCCGGCCACCGCGAGGATCGCCGGAAACCGCAGCAGCACCAGCGAATTCGGATCGATCGCCGCCATCGCCCGCGCGATCACCGGCACCAACGGCGGTTGATCCGCGTATCCCCAGTCGAGATGCCGCCCGGCGGCCAGGAAGTACAGCTCGTCGCGGTGATAGCCGTACCGGTCAGCGAAGGCCAGCTCGATCAGCACGTACAGCGCCGCTACCCAATACACATCGCACTCCCGCCACGAGCCCTCGTCCGCGCCCAACGCGAACCGTGATCCACACTCCCGCAACGAGGCGTGGCCCGCCCAACACGAACCGTGGTCCACGCACCCACCGCGAGCCATGGGCCATCCTCCCGACGCGAGCATGGTCCACTGCCCCGCCACGAGCCGTGCTCCCGACGCGGGGATGGTCCACTGCCCCCGCCGCCAGCCGTCGTCCGTCCTCCCGACGCGAGCCGTGATCCACGCGCCAACCGCGGGCCGTCCGTACTCCCGACGCCGCATCGGATCGGCGGCGAGCGTGCCCACGCGCGCGAGCACCCGCTCACGGTATCGGCGAGGGCGGGTTCGCGCCCGGCGGTTGGGGGGCTGTACCCCCCAACCGAAGCCCTTGCCCCCGCACGGGCTGTTAGGAGCGTCGCTCCCCGGCTATACCTGGAACAGCGCACGTCGTAACACGATTTGGTCGCCCGCCGATCGCCGTGTGTATGCTGCCGCTCGACGGCGTTCTTACTCTGGAGTAAGATAGCCTTACTCGACAGTAAGATGCTGGGACCGATCACCCACCACCCGAGAAGACTGGTGATTATGAGCACTCGAGACACCGCGGAGAAGCGACGTCCGGATTCGGCCGTGGGCCTCAACCCCCAGAAGCGCGACTGGATGGGCGCGGCCATGCGGGTCATGACGACCATCACGGGGTCGGAGCTCGCCGAGAAGTACAAGCTGCGCAAGCCCATCGACCGAATCACCTACGAGGGCACCAAGACCGGCTTCCGGACGCTGGGCGCGGCCACCCGCGCGTTCGGCAAGGTCGCCGGTGGCGGTAAGCCGAAGCGCTTGCCCGCCAACGAGTCTCGCGGCAAGGACTACTTCGACCTGACGCCGAACGACGAGCAGCAGATGATCACCGAGACGGTGCGCGAGTTCGCCGAGGAGATCCTGCGCCCGGCCGCCTACGAGGCCGACGCCGCGGCCAAGGCGCCGCGCGATCTGCTCGAGCGCGCCGCCGAACTGGGCATCACGCTCATCAACGTCCCCGAGGAGCTCGAGGGCGCCGCCACCGAGCGCGGCGCGGTCACCAATTCGCTGGTCGCCGAGGCCCTCGCGCACGGCGACATGGGTCTGGCCCTGCCGATCCTGGCCCCCTCCGGCGTGGCCGTCGCGCTGTCGCAGTGGGGCAGCGACGCCCAGCAGAAGACCTACCTGAGCGCTTACACCGGCGAGAACGTGCCGCAGTCCTCGGTGGTGCTCGCCGAGCCGCGCGCGCTGTTCGATCCGTTCGCGTTGCAGACCAAGGCGACTCGCTCCCCCAGCGGCTACCGCCTCAACGGCGTGAAGTCCCTGGTGCCCGCCGCGGGCGACGCCGAACTGTTCATCGTCGGCGCCGAACTCGACGGCCGCCCAGCGCTTTTCGTGGTCGAATCCGACACCCCGGGTGTGGTGATCGAGGCGGATCCGAGCATGGGTCTGCGCGCGGCGGGTCTGGGCCGGTTGATCCTGGACAATGTCGCGGTCCCCACCGAGGCGATCCTGGGCGACGCCGACGCCGACCAGCGCGCCGAGGACTACGCCGACGCGGTGCGGCTGGCCCGGCTGGGCTGGGCCTCGCTGGCCGTGGGCACCGGGCAGGCCGTGCTCGACTACGTGACCCCCTATGTGAAGGAACGCGAGGCGTTCGGCGAACCGATCGCGCATCGGCAGGCGGTGGCGTTCATGGTCGCCAATATCGCGATCGAACTGGACGGCCTGCGGCTGATCACGCTGCGCGGCGCCTCACGCGCCGAGCAGGGGCTGTCGTTCGCCCGCGAGGCCGCGCTGGCCAAGAAGTTCGCCGCCGACAAGGGCATGCAGATCGGCCTCGACGGCGTGCAGCTGCTCGGCGGCCACGGCTACACCAAGGAGCACCCGGTCGAGCGCTGGTACCGCGATCTGCGGGCCGTCGGCGTGGCCGAGGGCGTCGTCCTGGTCTGACCCCACTTCACTACGGAGAGATTTGCCATGATCAACCTCGAACTCCCCAAGAAGCTGCGGGCCAGCGCCAATCAGGCCCATCAGGTCGCGCAGGAGATCTTCCGCCCGATCTCGCGCAAGTACGACCTCGCCGAGCACGAGTACCCGGTCGAGCTGGACACCATGGCCGCCATGGTCGAGGGTCTGGCCGACTCGGGCACCCAGGACATCAGCGGCGCCACCGGCGGCCGCAAGGCCGAGGCCGGTGCGGAGGCGGGTAACGGGCACGCCACCGAGCTGCTCGGAAACACCAACGGCGGCAACATGTCCGCGCTCATGAACGCCCTGGAGACCTCGTGGGGCGACGTCGGCCTGATGCTGTCGATCCCCTATCAGGGTTTGGGCAACGCGGCCATCGCCGCGGTCGCCACCGACGAGCAGCTGTCGCGGTTCGGCAAGGTGTGGGCCGCGATGGCCATCACCGAGCCGTCGTTCGGCTCCGACTCCGCGGCCGTGAGCACCACTGCGGTGCTCGACGGCGACGAGTGGGTGCTCAACGGCACCAAGATCTTCGTGACCGCCGGGTCGCGCGCCACCCACATCGTGGTGTGGGCGACGGTCGACAAGTCCGCGGGCCGCGCCGCCATCAAGTCCTTCGTCGTGCCGCGGGACGCCCCCGGCCTCACCGTCGCCCGCCTCGAGCACAAGCTCGGCATCAAGGCGTCCGACACCGCCGAGCTGCGCCTCGAGGACTGCCGCATCCCGAAGGACAACATCCTCGGCAGCCCGGAAGTCAACGTGGAGAAGGGGTTCGCGGGGGTCATGCAGACCTTCGACAACACCCGTCCCCTCGTCGCGGGCATGGCCATCGGCGTCGGCCGCGCCGCCCTCGAGGAACTCCGCAAGGTCCTGTCCGACGCGGGCGTCGAGATCGACTACGACAAGCCCGCCAACGACCAACACGCCGCCGCCGCGGAATTCCTTCGCATGGAAGCCGATTGGGAGGCCGCCTACCTCCTGGCCCTACGCGCCGCCTGGATGGCCGACAACAAGAAGCCCAACTCGTTGCAAGCCTCCATGTCCAAGGCCAAGGCGGGCCGCATGGGCACCGACGTCACCCTCAAGGCCGTGGAACTGGCCGGCACGATCGGCTATTCGCAGCGCTCGCTGCTGGAGAAGTGGAGCCGGGACTCGAAGATTCTGGACATCTTCGAGGGGACGCAGCAGATCCAGCAGTTGATCGTGGCCCGGCGCGTGCTGGGGCTGGGGAGCGACAAGCTGAAGTAGGTTGTGGGACACGGGAACCGGTGCAAGCGCGCTTCAGCGCCGGCACCGGTTTCTCGTTCGATACCCGCCGCCGGCCATGGCCGTCACCACGTCGAACCGCAACTGTCATGGGCAGATGCGCGTACGCACAGATGCTGCCGCAAGCGAACAAACCCGATTTCGCCGCTACCAGCTGGCAGTCACCTCGTTGAAATGGTCGGCCAGAGCAGGGACGTAGACACCCTGGGCGACCGAAATTCCCTCCAGCGCTTTGTAATTCGCATACCGCGCGAGGGACGGGGCGATCACAACCTTCATCGTGGTCGGATCGACTGCCAACAACCCAGCGTCGAACAGCTGGTGGATATCGGATCGCAACAGCAGTCCATCAGCGGGATCGTGGGATTCGTGTTTGGCGAACTCGCGAAGGTGGGCGGCCTGTAGCGCCGGCGCCGGACACGGCCCGGTAATCGCGCAGACGAGGCCGTACATCTGGAGCAACTGCTCGCGAAACGCCGCCTGGCCGTTACGGACTTTCACCATGGCGGTCCGGTGCCCACCCTTCGGCGGAGTCGTCCGCACTGCGGGCGCCGGCGGAAGGACCGCGCGAACGCCGGCCAGCAGTTTTTCGAGTCGCTCGACATCGCAGGAGCGGATTGCATTCTGCTGCGCACGATCCAGTGCCGGCTCGATGGCAGCGAACGACAGCGCACCGTCCAGCGGTTCCCATTGCGCGCCATAGCTCGCCACGTATTTGATCACCGGCACGTCCACTCGCCGGGGCTCATCGAACGTGTGTCGACAATCGGAGTGCCGGCACAGAAACGTCGGTGTCCTGGTCGTCCGCTTCACATAACCGGTTCGGCCGCACTTCGGGCAGCTGTACCGCACCTTCGTTCCGGGACCGGAGTCGATCCGGTCGATCCGCGAGACACCATGCACCACAGTCGAATTCCGGAGCACGACGATGTGGCCGACCGATACTTTCAGATGGTTCGCCACGCCGCTGTCATAGGCGTACTGCGAACCCAGTACGTCCTCGTAGCCCTCGTTGCTCTCCCACGTGCGGTCGTCCTGATTCGACAGCAGCGCCCACGCCTTCATGCCGCCCCTTTCGCTCGAGCTGTTTCGCGCAGATCTTCTCGGGGGTTGAGCCTACGGAGGCGCCTTCCGCGGCCCACAATCGTTCTCCCATGGACATTCCCGATTGTGGTTCATACCGGTGCCAGTGGCAGTAGGTTGTTCTCGGGACCGAAAGTCTGGACAGAATCTGGTGGGGGAGTTATGAATTCGTCGAGTTTCCTCGACTGCTGTCGCGAGCCGCGGCTCGTTCGGATCCGCACGCTGTCGGAGTCGAGCCATGATCTCGCGGCACTGCAACGGTGTACCGCATGCGCGGCCTACTGGCTGTATCGGTTCCACGAGTACACCGACTGGGCGAGCGGGGTCGACGATCTCACCTCGTGGTTCACTCGCCTGACCGACGAGGAGGGGACAAGGATCCTCCGCGCGGCGGAGCACGAGCAGACGGACCTGTCGTTCGTGCGGCGGCGCACGAGTTGGCTGAACGACCGGGACGGCGTCCGCCGAGTCAAGGGCGCACCCCACCATCCCTGGAGCTGAGGCCGCCCGAGTTGGCCGAATTTCTGTATCCCTCGTCACACTCCCCTGCTACCGTCCACACCACACGGCCCTGGGGAAGGGCGGAGGAAGTGGTGGTGTCGAAGGTGGTCGAGATGGCTTCTGTACTGGGTGGGCTGGGGCGCAGGGTGGCGCTGGGGGTCGAGACGGTGCGGGGGCTGGCGGTGTTGCAGCAGCGGCGGTTCATTGATCTGGGGAATCCGGCGGAGACGTTGCGGACCGTCAAAGAGGTGAAGGTGTTGGGGCCGCAGGCGACGATGGTGCGGCATGCGGCGCGGGTGTGGCCGGGGCGGGCGGCGCTGATCGATGAGCTCGGGAGTATGAGTTATCGGGAGCTGGACGAGCGGTCGACGGCGCTCGGGCGGGGGCTGCGGGGGATGGGGATCGAGCCGGGGCAGGTGATCGGGATTCTGGCGCGGGATCATCGGGGGCTGCTGCTGGCGATGGTCGCGGCGGGCAAGATCGGGGTGCGGCTGGCGCTGATGAACACCGGGTTCGCCAAACCGCAGTTCGCGGAGGTGTGCCAGCGCGAGAAGGTCAGGGCGGTGCTGCACGACAGCGAGTTCATCGGCCTGCTCGACGCGCTGCCGCCGGAGTTGCCGCGCGTGCTGACCTGGGTCGACGAGGGCGTCGAGCTGCCCGAGAACGCCGTCACCGCGGACGGTCTCATCGCCGCGAACTCCACCGAACCGCTGCCGCTGCCCGACGCGCCCGGCGGCTTCATCATCCTCACCAGCGGCACCACCGGCCTGCCCAAGGGCGCGCCGCGCAGCACGATCTCGCCGCTGTCGACCGCGCAGATGATCGACCGCATCCCCTTCCCGCACCAGGGCATGATGATGATCGTCTCGCCGATCTTCCACAGCACCGGCCTGGCGACCTGGCTCGCGGCCGCGGGCTACGGCAACACCGTCGTGCTGACCCGCCGCTTCGACGCCGAGAAGACGCTGCGCCTGCTCGCCGAGCACAAGGTCGAGATGCTGGTCGCCGTGCCGACCATGCTGCATCGGATGGTGGAGCTGGATCCGGAGATCCGCGCGAAATACGACCTGTCCGCGCTGAAGACCGTGCTGCTGGCCGGTTCCGCGCTCTCGCCGGAGCTGACCGTCCGGGCCACCGAGGCGTTCGGCCACGTCCTCTACAACCTCTACGGCTCGACCGAATGCGCGATCGCGACCGTGGCGAATCCGAAGGACCTCGCGCTCGCGCCGGGCACCGCGGGCCGCGCGCCGATCACCTGCGAGGTCGCCCTATTCGACGACCAGGACCGCCGCGTCCACGAGCGCAACGTGCCCGGCCGCATCTTCATCCGCTCGGGCGCGCCCTTCGAGGGCTACACCGACGGGCGGCACAAGCAGATCATCGACGGCTTCATGTCCTCCGGCGACGTCGGGCACATCGACGAGCACGGTCTGCTGTTCGTCGACGGCCGCGACGACGACATGATCGTCTCCGGCGGCGAGAACGTCTTCCCCCAAGAGGTCGAGAACCTGCTGCTCGAGCGTCCCGACGTCTTCGACGCCGCGGTGGTCGGCGTGGACGACGCGGAATTCGGAAAACGCTTGCGCGCCTTCGTGGTTCCCGAACCCGGCGCCACCCCCGACGGCGAGGAGATCAAGGCCTACGTCAAGAGCAACCTCGCCCGCTACAAGGTGCCGCGCGAGGTGGTCTTCCTCGACGACCTGCCGCGCAACGCCACCGGGAAACTGCTGCGCCGCGAGCTGATCGAGTACCGCATTCCGGCGGAGCGCGGCCCGGAATGAGATAGGGGCCACGGGCTCGGGATCACATCGCGGCGGGGTAATAGCGCTACTCTCGGTTACAGAGACGCTGACCACAGCCGGACCGCGGTGCTTGCTAGGGTTAGCGCTGCACTGGATCTCGATGTTGCGGTCCGCCAGCCACCCCCGGCGGTATCGCGGAAGGTTGTACCTATGTCAGCTGTCCTTCCGTCAGCAAGCACTGCGCTCCGTAAGGCCGGAGATCTCGCGCTGAGCGTCAACGCCATGCGCAAGCGCGGCCTGTTCAATCCCCTGCGGCCGGATCACGCGCTGCGCTCGGCGCTCAATGTCGGCAAGTACGGCCCGTTCGCGGGGGTGCTCATGCACGCCGCGCAACTGACCCCGAACAATCCGGCGCTGCTCGACGAGCACGGCGAGATGACCTTCGGCGAGGTCGACGAGAAGTCCAACCAACTCGCCCGCGCGCTGGCCGCGCAGGGCCTCGGGCAGGGCGACGTGGTGGCGCTGCTGGCCCGCGATCATCGGGGCATGGTGCTGGCCCTGACCGCGACCGGCAAGCTCGGGGTGCGCGCGGTGCTGATGAACACCGGTTTCGCCAAACCGCAGTTCGCCGACGTCGCCGCCCGCGAGAAGGTCAAGGCGGTGCTGCACGACAGCGAGTTCGTGGAGCTGATGAGCGCCATCCCGGCCGACATCCCGCGCATCCTGACCTGGGTGGACGAGCAGGACGGCGTGGATCCGGCGACCCCGACGCTGGATTCGCTGATGGCCGGGCAGTCGGGCGCTCCGATGCCCGCACCGGAGAAGCCGGGCGGCATGGTCATCCTCACCAGCGGCACCACCGGCACCCCCAAGGGCGCGCCGCGCGAGAAGGTCAGCCCGTTCATTTCGGCGCAGTTCCTCGATCGAATCCCGTTGCCGCGCAACGGTTCCATGGTGGTGGCCGCGCCGGTCTTCCACGCGACCGGCCTGTCGCAGTTCACCCTCGGCCTGGCCCTGGGCAATCGGATGATCTTCCAGCAGCGCCGGTTCGATCCGGAGCGGACGCTCGCCAATATCGCCGAGCACAAGGCGACCTCGCTGGTCGTGGTGCCGACCATGTTGCAGCGCATGCTCGATCTGCCCGCGGAGACGCTCGCCAAGTACGACGTGTCGTCGCTGCGGATGATCTTCGCGGCGGGTTCGGCGATTCCGCCGGACGTGGTCACCCGCAGCCTCGACTACTTCGGCGACGTGCTCTACAACGTCTACGGCTCCACCGAATGCGCGATCATCACCGTAGCCACCCCGCAGGATCTCCGTATCGCGCCGAGCACCGCGGGTAAACCGCCGGTGGGCATCCGGCTCGCGCTCTACGACGAGAACCGCAAGCGCATCACCGCGCCGCATGTGACCGGCACGATCTTCATCGAGAACGCGCATTCGTTCAAGGCGTACACCGACGGCCGCACCAAGGAGACGGTCGACGGCATGATGTCCTCCGGCGACGTGGGCCATTTCGACGAGAACGGGCTGCTGTTCATCGACGGCCGCGACGACGACATGATCGTCTCCGGCGGTGAGAACGTCTTCCCCCAGGAGGTCGAGCACCTCATCGCCAACCGGCCCGACGTCCTCGAGGCCGCCGTCGTCGGCGTGGACGACCGCGAATTCGGAAAACGCCTGCGCGCCTTCGTCGTTCCCGCCCCCGACAGCTCCCGTGACGCCCAGGAGATCAAGGACTACGTCAAGGCCAACCTGGCCCGCTACAAGGTCCCCCGCGAGGTGATCTTCCTCGACGAACTCCCGCGCAACGCCACCGGGAAACTGCTGCGCAAGCCGCTGGTGGAGATGGAGGTCGCCGCCGACTGACCGCTCCCGAGCGAGTGGGATTTACGGCGTAAGCAGTCCGTTATCATCAGCGGGTGAGAATCGACCCCGGTTACCAGCGGGCGTCGGCGCGGACGCGCCGGACGTCGGTGGCCGGGGTCGTTTCAGCGATCGCGCCGACGCGTCGGACCTCGGTGGCCGGAGTCGTTTCGGCGACTGCGCCGACGCGTCGGACGTCGGCGACCGGGGTCGTTTCGGCCACGGCGCACCTGCGCGGTGGGTCGGCCGGGGCGGTTTCGGGGGCGTTGGCCGTGGCGGCGCACGGGTGGGCCTCCGGGGGGATGGGGGTGTCGTCGACGACGGTCGCGCTGCTCGTCGCCGTGGCGGCCGTCGTGGGGACGTCGGTGGCCGGGGTGGGGCGGCTGCGGGATTCGGCGTTCGGACTGGTCGGCGCGCTGGTGGCGGGGCAGGCGCTCGGGCATGCGGCGTTGTCGGTCGGGATGATGTCGATGCCGCACGAGCGGTCGCTGTGGAGTCCGGCGATGCTCGGGGCGCATGTGGTGGCGGCAGTGTGCGCGGCGGTGGTGATCCTCGGGGCGGAGGCCGCCTATCGGATCGGTACGGCCGTGCTGAGGCGCGTGCTGCCGGGGCTGCCGCGGATTCCGGCCGAGGGGCCGTCGCGGCCGCGGCCGGTGCATCGGGATCGGGTCGTGCTGCGGATCCTCGCGGCCGACACCTTCCGCACGCGCGGGCCGCCGCGTTCCGTTCGAGTCTGAATTCATTCAACACCCGTCCGTAGCAACGGTTTTCGCGCGCGTCGTCGACGGCGGCCGCCGCCGGTGCCGCCGGTGAGTCCTGAGGGGCATCGGCGCTCGCTCGCATCGGCGTCGTCGGCTCGTCCCTCGGGTACGCCGGTGGTCGTCTGCCGGAACCACGCGTCGTCCCCGGACGACGCGCGCCGACGGGTGCCCTCGAACAGGAGCATCACCCTTGAGCATCATCGAGAATCCGGCCGTCGACGACGAATCGTCGCGGCCGTCGCCGGAACCCTCCGGTACCCCGAAAACCAAGCCGCGCAACGCCTTCGTGGCGTTGGCCCTGCGACTGCACTTCTACGCCGGTGTCTTCGTGGCACCGTTCATCCTCGTCGCCGCCCTCACCGGGGCGTTGTACTCGATCGCGCCCACGCTGGAGTCGATCGTGGATCGCGGTCTGCTGCACGTGGATTCGAGCGGTCCCGCGCGGCCGCTGGCCGACCAGGTCGCGGCGGCGGTCGCCACCCGGCCGGACCTCGCGCTGAACGCGGTGGCCCCGGCCCAGAATTCGGGAGACACCACCCGCGTGCTGTTCACCGATCCGTCGCTGGGCGAATCCGAGCGGCGCGCGGTGTTCGTCGATCCCGCGACCGCGCGACCGGTCGGCGACAGCGTGGTCTACGGCAGCTCCGGGGCGCTGCCGATGCGCACCTGGATCGATCAACTGCATCGGAGCCTGCATCTGGGTGAGCCCGGGCGGCTCTACAGCGAGCTGGCGGCGTCGTGGTTGTGGATCGTCGCGCTCGCCGGGCTGGTGCTGTGGTGGCGGCGGGTGCGGTCGCGGCGGGAACGGCGTTCGGTGGGCTGGCTGCTGCGGCCGGACCGCTCCCACGACGGTCGCCGCCGGACGTTGAATTGGCATGGGGCCGTGGGCATGTGGGTGCTGTTGCCGGTGCTGTTCCTGTCCGCGACGGGCATGACGTGGTCGACCTACGCCGGGGCGCACATCGATACGCTGCGCGCGCGGCTGAGCTGGACGACTCCCGCGGTGTCGAGCGCGCTGCCCGGCGCACCGGCCCCGCACGGCACGGGCGGCGAACACGCCGAGCACGGCGGCCATTCCATGCCGACCGCCGCGTCGGCGGAGCGAATCGCCCAGCTGGACAAGGTGTTCGCGGTCGCGCGCGAGCACGAGGTGAGCGGACCGCTGGAGATCTCGATTCCCGCGAGCGACGGGGTGGCCTTCGTCGCCAAGGAGCGCCGCCTGTCCGGGCAGTACACCCAGGACGCCATCGCGGTCGACGGGGCGACCGGCGCGGTGGTCGACACGCTGCGGTACGCGGACTGGCCGCTCATGGCCAAGCTCACCAACTGGGGTATCGCGCTGCACATGGGTCTGCTGTTCGGGCTCGCGAACCAGCTGCTGCTGCTGGTGACGATGGTCGCGTTGCTCACGGTGATCGTACGCGGCTATCTGATGTGGTGGCGGCGCAGGCCGACTCGCGACGGCTTCGCGGTGGGACGGGCGCCGCGCCGCGGGGTGTTGCGGCGGACACCGGTGGTCGTGGTGCTGCCGGTCGCGGCGGCGGCCGTGCTGGTCGGGTGGTTCGCGCCGTTGGTCGGCGTCAGCCTGGTGGGGTTCTTGATCGTGGACGTGCTCGTGGGCGCGATCAGGGGGCGGGCCGCCACGAGTTAGCCGGAGATCTCCGCGTCGTTCCCGCCCGATGAGCGGGACGACGAGGTGCCGCCGCATGCCCGGATTCGGGCGCGTCGGCATTCCCACAGCAAACATCGAAAAACCCAGACACACAAGAGGTTCCCTTCCTATGCGCACCATCCTGCTCGCCACGGCCACCGCCCTGAGCGCGGCGATCACCACCACCGGTACGGCGAGCGCGGCGACCGACGGCGCGGTCGGCTACGCCCTGACCCTCGACGGCGAATCCACCACCGTCGCAATCGATTCCGGCTCCCTGGCGGCGGACGACGGCGTCTTCACGATCCGAGCCGAGGACGGCACCGTCCTCGCTGGCACCGAATTGTCCTTCCGCGTGGACGATTTCGTCTTCCCCATCGCCGCCGACATCGCCGACCGCACGGCCACCCTCACCCCGCGCCTGGACCCGGCGCACGCCGTCTACCGCCCGGTCGCGCTCCCGTTCGAGGACAGCGCGCCCTGGAAGACCCCGTACGAGCGGGAACAGGCCGCGTGGAGCCGGATGACCAGCACCATCGGCGCGGGCGCGACCATCGGCACCCTCGTCGGCGGCATCGGCGGGGCCGGAATCGGTTGCGTCCTGGGCGGAATCGCGGGCGCCACGGTCGCCGCCGCCACCCTCGTCGGCATGTTCGGCCCGTTCGTCCCCGCCGCCGTCGTCGGCTGCCTCGGCGGCATCGTCGCCATCGGCGCCCTCGGCACCCTGCTGGGCCAGTTGTTCGTCACCGCCCCCATCGCGATCGCCGCGGCGGCGCAGTACTTCACGACGATCAACCAGCCCTTCCCCGCGCGCTGACCCCGCCGGATCCCCCGGTCCCGGTTTCACGCGAGCCACGCGGGGAAGCCGGGACCGGAGGACGCTGCCGACCGAAGGAGGCCCATCCGTGCGCGACGACCGAGCGAGCCTGGCGGGCTACCGCCTCGTCATGACCGTCTACGCCGCCCTGGTCCTCGCGACCGCCGCAGCGGTCCACCTCACCGGCCGCCCCCTCCCCCGAGCCATGACCCTCCGCGAAATCTTCACCACCGCCGTTGCCGCCCAGAAACTCTCCCGCCTGGTCACCAAGGCCGCCGTCACCGAACCCCTCCGCGCCCCCGTCGCCCGCCGCGCCGACGACGGCGGCCCGGGCGAGGTCAACGACGAGCCGAAAGCGGACTCCGGAGTCGAGAAAAGCCTGGGCGAGCTTCTGACCTGCCCGTTCTGTTTCGACGTGTGGGTGGTGACGGCGATGACGATCGGCCATGTGTTCGCGCCGCGGACCACGCGATTGTTGGTGGACGGGCTGGCCGCCTTGGCGGGGGCGGATTTCCTGCATCTGGCCTATGCGACCGCGCAGCGGGTGGCGGAGGGCTGAGAACCCGAACGAGGTTCTGGCCCTCGCCGCCCGGTCATGCTACCGTTCCGTAGCGGAAGGGGCGGTCTTCTCGGGGGGATTCGTCTGTAGCACAGGCTGTTTCGGGGGGCTTGCATGCGTATTCGTTGTGCGAAAACAGGTTTGACCGGTGCGCTGTCCTGCGTCCTCGCGGGTCTCGTCGCGAGCGGCTCCGCTGTCGCCGAACCGCTGACCGACAAGTCCCGGGAGGTCGTCACCGACGACGGCTGGCAGATGCGGGTCACGAAAACGAGTGAGAACCTGGACCGCTATCCGAATCTCGCGGCCACGCCGTTCACCCGAGAGGGCTTCGTGAGCCTGAAGGCGGTCGCGGATGTCGACGGTATGGGCAGCGCACCGGTGAACTCCGGCACGCTCGCCCTCGGTTATCAGATCGGCTGCCAGGTCGACGTGACCAGCGGCGCCGCAATCGGTTTGGCCATCGGCCCGAACATCTCCATCGGCATCACCTCGGGAGTCGGTGCGAGCGCGTCGATCTCGCCGACGGTCTACCTCAAGCCCGGCACGATCACCGACATTCCGTTCGCCACCAAACCGCTCGCGGGCCGTCACGCGTCCATCTCCTCCGACGAGGTCCATATCAAGATCGACGGCTGCATGGGTCCCGTCAGTCTGCGTTCCTACGCTCAGGTCAGCATCTCCACGCCTACCGCGGACAGTTCGCTCGCGGTCTACGGCGACCCGATCTATCTCTGAGGCGAGCGATGCGCCCGATCGGATCGGCGGTGAGCGCCCTCCTCCGGCGTCGCCTCGGCATCGCGCTGGCCGTCGTGACATTGGTCGCCGGAATCGTTTCGGTGTTGCACGGCAACGGAATTCCCGCGGCCGAGGCACGGCCCATCAACCCCTATGTTCCCTGCCCGCAATGGCAGGAGCTGCATCCGGGCTGGCCCTGCTGGGGCAACTTCCCGGAGATCGAGGAGCCGTCGCCTCAGCTCACCCCGCCGTCCCTCGCCACTCCGCAACCGTCCGCGCCGACCACCACGCCCACCCAGCCGCCGGCCGCGGCATTGACCCCGCCACCGGCCCAACCCGCCCCGGACGCGTGCAAGGCGATCATCCCCGTTCCCGGCTATGTGCCGCCCGCGCTGCCGGGGCATCCGCCCAACGCGCCCTGCGGATCGGAGTCGCCGCCGAATCCGCGAGAACTGGTCGAACCGTTCATCCATCCGGCCTGCGGCGTCCCCGGACTGCGGATTCTGAGTCCGGAGGAGGTACACGAGGTCGTCACCGAGATCGTCGGCCCACTCGAGGCCGAACTCGGTCCCGACGATCCGTACGTCCGCGATGTCATCGATAGGGTCAACGGCCTCAACAAGACCTGCTTCGGCAACAAGGATCAGATCAAGCAGCAGGTCTGGAACGAGACCCGCGCCGAGTGGTACCGGGTCTATCGCGACCGATTCCTCCGCCGGGACAGGAACGCACAATGCGACGGCAAGAATCGGTCCAAGGATTGCGAGGGGCTGGTGCCCGTGTGCTACAAGAACGGTGAACCGGTCACGCCGCCCATCACCCAGCAGCGTGACCGATACATCACGGGGGCCAACGACTACATTCGGCATCAGGGGTATCCGGCGATCCGCATACCGGTCAGCGGAAGCAAACTCGGGGACGACGCCGGTGACGCGGCCAGGAGGGAACGTCAAACCAATCCGGGCAAGTACCCGGTCGATCCGGTCCAATTTCCCAACGGCGCGGTCGCCGGGCACGTTCCCGACACCACGTGGTCGGGCCCTCTTCCGGGAAAGGCCGAGCCATATCGTTGGGAGGCGATGGACAGCAAGTTGAATTCCTCCATCGGCGCCCAAGCCAGGACCTACCCCTACGGGTATCGGGCCATCGGGTTCGTCCCCGGAACGTGGGGACCCAGCGGTTGCGAACCCGCCGAAGGACCCTACGACCTCGCGACCGCGCCACCGTACGGGGGCTGAATAACATGAACTCGCGCAACGTGTTCCGTCTGGGAAGGAGACGAGTAGTGCGCCTCATCCGGACATCGCTGCTCCTCGTCGCGGCCGTCGCCGCGGCGTGTTCGACCACGCATCCGACGCAGGCGGTGCCCGCGGACGACTGGTGCCGGGTCGCGATCGATGAGCTGAGTAAGGCGCAACGCGACAAGTACGAGCGGGACAAAGCCCAGGGGAACGACAAGCCGTGGTTGTTGACCCGGCCGGGACCGCCCGCGAGCGATGCGGCGATCCGGGAGGCGCAGAGCAGGCTCGGGGTGCGGTTCGATCAGCAGTACACGCAGTGGTTGCGGCACGTGAACGGATGGGAATCGTTCGCGAGTGCCAGCGACTTCTTTCCCGTGGAGCAGGTGAGCCGGGATTCCCGGGCAGCGCAGAACTTTTCGACGTTTCTCGATGCGGGCGAGTTCACTCCAGCCGAGGTAGGGGTCGACTCGCTCGAGCGGTTGATCGTGATCGGCGGGTCGGTCGACGGCGATGCGTACTTCATCGTCTTGCAGACATCGGATGCGGATGTTCCCGGCATGCCGGTCTTCGAGTTCTCACACGGTGATTTCGCACGTTACGACGATCTGAAAACTTTCATCCAGCGTAGAATCGAGCGTCTTCGATAGGGCGTCGAGCGAGAACGCGACGGGCACCCGCCCGCCGCGTTCTCGAATTCGCCTGTCAGACAGCAGTTTCCGCCGTAGGCTCCTCCGGCTTCTCCGGAGCCGCGTGCACCAACTCCTTCACCGGACGCAAGCGCACCCAGGCCAGGAAGGCCACGCCCACGACGAGCATGCCCACCCCCGCCCACAGGTTGGTGTTCCAGCCGCCGGAGCGGGCCTGGTCGGTGGCGTCGTCGGCTACCAGGCCGGTGACGAGGAGGATGAGGCCGTAGAGGCCGAGTAGGGTGCCGACTATGGTGCGGATGTCGAAAAGCATTGCGTCACTTCCTTATCCGACGAAGATGTTCAGCGCGATGACGATGACCAGGGCTATTCCGGCCAGCAGGACCGGGCGCTGGTACCAGGGCAGGGACGCGGCGTCGGGGTCGGTGAGTTGGGCCTTGGGGGTTTCGGAGTAGACCAGGCCGACGAGTTCGGCGTGGGGTTTGGGGGCGGTGACCTGGCTGACGACGACGCTGAGGACGATGTCGACCACGAACGCCACGCCGGCGGCGAGGAAGCTCGAACCCTGACCCGACAGGTGGAACACGTCGGACTGGTGCAGCACGAAAATGACCACCGCGGACAGGGTTCCGAAGACCAGGCCCACCCAACCGGCGGTCGGGGTCATCCGCTTCCAGAACATGCCGAGGATGAACGTGGCGAACAGCGGCGCGTTGAAGAAGGAGAACAGCGTCTGCAGGTAGTCCATCATGTTCGAGAAGTTCCCGGCGATGAACGCGGTGCCGATGGCGATCACCGTCGCCCCGACCGTCGCCAGGCGGCCGATGCGCAGGTAGTAGCCGTCCGGCTTGTCCTTGACCACGTACTGCTGCCACAGGTCGTAGCTGAACACCGTGTTGAACGCCGAGATGTTCGCGGCCATACCGGCCATGAACGCCGCCAGCAGACCCGCCAGCGCCACGCCGAGCAGACCGTTGGGCAGCACGTCCTTCATCAGATACAGCAACGCCTGGTTGTAGGTGACGTCGCCCTGACCGGTCGCCTTGTAGTCGCGGATCTGCGGCACCAGCAGCGCGCTGACCATGCCGGGGATGACGACGATGAAGGGCACGAACATCTTCGGGTACGCGCCGATGATCGGCGTGCGCCGGGCCGCGGAGATCGAATGCGTGGCCAGCGCGCGCTGCACCTCGACGAAGTTGGTCGTCCAGTAGCCGAACGAGAGCACGAAGCCCAGACCGAACACGATGCCGATGACCGACAGGAAGTTGTTCGAGAAGCCGGACAGCTCGTTGCCGGGCCAGGAGTGGATCTGCTGATCGCCGTCGGGCAGCGCGGTCACCTTGTCCGTCAGGCCGCCCCAGCCGCCGATGCGGTGCAGGCCGACCAGCGTGAGCGGCAGCAACGCCGCCACGATCACGAAGAACTGCAACACCTCGTTGTAGATCGCCGCCGACAGCCCGCCGAGGGTGATATAGGACAACACGATCACCGCGGCCACGATCACCGACACCCACAGCGGCCAGCCCAGCAGCACGTTCACGATCGAGCCCAGCAGATACAGGTTCACGCCCGCGATCAGCACCTGCGCGAGCGCGAAGCTGACGGCGTTCACCAGATGCGCGCCGGTGCCGAAGCGCCGCCGCATGAACTCGGGCACGCTGCGGACCTTGGAGCCGTAGTAGAACGGCATCATCACCACGCCGAGGAACAGCATGGCCGGAACCGCGCCGATCCAGAAGTAGTGCATGGTCGGCATGCCGTACTGGGCGCCGTTGGCGGACATGCCCATGATCTCGACCGCGCCGAGGTTGGCGGAGATGAACGCCAGGCCGGTCACCCAGGCCGGGAGCGAGCGGCCGGACAGGAAGAAGTCGATACTCGACGACACCCGTTGCCGGGCCAGCAGGCCGATGCCCAGCACGAACACGAAATAGATTGCGACGAGGACATAGTCGACGGGTGCGGCGTCCAGCCGCAGGGTGGCGCCTTCGGCCAGCACCGTATCGAAAAGACCTGGGGGCGCAGCAGCGGGCGGCATACAGCTCTCCTGTCGGGGGGATCAATCGGACGACCGGTCGGGTCGTCGTCCGGATACTAGCGGGTTGTTAGCGCTCACAGGGCCAGTTCGTTCCCCCGTCGAGCGTGTCCGCGACGATGTCGTCGATGCCGGGAGGAGCATTCCCCGCCCGGCCGGATCGAAACCCGCGACCCGCCAGACGTTTCCATCCGGAACGACAGGCGTGTCGATGGGAAATCGGCCCCGCCGCGCGGGTTTTCGTGACATGATCAAGTCGGTTGTCCAGATTCTGACGACGGTTCGACCGTCGCCGCGTCTGTGGGGACACCACCTCTCGGATCACGTTCGCGACGAAAGGGCACGTCGTCGAACGCGCGAACGTGAAAGTCGCTGTGCAGGATTCACGGAGCGGACAAGGGGGGCGCGATGTTTTTCGACGAAACACCCGTGGTCGGCACCAGCCACCTGGCCCTACCGCCGATCCACGACGGTGGCGCCAGAACCGTGACCGCCCTCGTCGTGCTCGCGACGCTGACCGTGATCGCCATCGGCGTGCGCCGGTATCGGCCGCCGGTACCCGCGGCCTGGTACTCGCTCGCCGCCTCGGCCGCGCTGTTCGCGCTCGGCGCGCTGCCGCGCGATCGGATCGACGGCCCGGCCCATCCCATCGCCGACGCCGCCACCCTGGCCGGGTACGCGGGCGTAGGGGTCGCGGCGTTCCTGTGGCTGCGCCCGCGCCGCAGCCACAGTTGCACGCCGGACCAGCTCCTCGATTCCGGGCTCATCGGACTGGGCGCGCTGCTGGCGTCGTGGACGTTCCTCATCTCGCCGGTGCTGCACGACGCGAGCGCACCGACCGCGTCGGTGCTGCTCGGCGCGGCCTATCCGGTGCTCGACGCCCTGCTGCTCACGCTGGTCACCCATTCGGTGGTGGCCTCGAGCCGCTCGGAGATCTCGCTGCGGTTGGTGCATCTGAGCCTGCTGGCGCTGCTGCTGGCCGATGTGGTCCGCGGCCTGGTCCGGGCGGGCACGCTGCGGGCCGACACCCCAATGGTGTTGCCGCCCATGCTGATCGCGTACGTCCTGTTGGGGCTGGCGGCACTGCATCCGACGATGGTGACCCTGGGGCGGCCGCGGCGCATCCTCGCGCAGCAGTCGCGGCGACGGGCGAGCGTCATCGCGGTGGCGCTGGTGGTGGCCTCGCTGGTGCCGAGCGTGGGTTCGCGGCTGGGCAGCATCGATCGGCTGGTGGTGTCGTCGCTGCTGGCGGTGTTGCTCATCGGGGTGCTGGTGCGCAGCGAACGGGCCATCCTGCGCAGCGCCCGCAGCGAGCGCCGCGCGCAGTATCAGGCCGACCACGACATGCTCACCGGTCTGCTCAACCGCTCGGCCCTCCTGCGCACCCCCGGCCGCAATCGCGAGCACTGGGTCGGGCACGCGCTGGCCATGCTGTTCCTCGATCTGGACGGCTTCAAGGCGATCAACGACACGCACGGCCACAGCGTCGGCGACGAGCTGATCGCCAACGCGGCGGCCCGGATTCGGCGCATCATCCCCCGCGACGACGCCGCCGCGCGGTACGGCGGCGACGAGTTCGTGGTCCTCGCCGCCGCCGACCGCGCCGCGGCGACCGTCCTGGCCGAACGCCTGCTGGCCGCCTTCGCGACCCCGTTCGAACTCAGCATCGGGGAGGTGTCGGTCAGCGCCAGCATCGGCATCGCCTGCGACGGCCCGCGCGGCGACGAGCGCTCCGTGTACGACCTACTGCGCGAGGCGGATTCGGCCATGTACCACGCGAAGGCGTACGGGCTGGGCTACGCCTTCCACGACGACGCGCCCCACCCCAAACCCGTCGAGGCGGCACGGCGGGGCTGGCGGCGCGACGCCGCGGTGCGCGACGCCGGTTAGCCGGACAGCTCGTCGAGCATCCTGCGGGCCTGTTCGAGTTCGGCCTGCAACTGTTCGACCTTGGCGCGCTGGGTGGAGCGCACCGACTCGAGCACCGAGTCGACCACCTCGGCCACTTCGGGGTGCAGCAGCTTGGCGGCCTGCGCGACGGCCGAACCGGCGACGGCCAGACCGCGCACGGTGCGCTTCTTGCCGTTGACCACGTCGACGGTCCACTCGCCGTCGGCGGTGCCGGACAGGGTGACGGTGACCTCGACCGTCTTGGTCTTGCGAGCGCCGGTGGCGGGTTTGTCCTTGGGCCGGGCGGGGGCGGGTTTGGGCGCGGGTTTGTCGGCCGCCGCGGTGGCGGGCGCGCTCGGGGCCGATTTCGGCTCGGCGACAGCGGTTTCGGCCGGAGCGGGGCTCGGCGGCGTCGGCGCCGGGGCGACGGACGTGGGCACGGTCGACGGCAGGGTCACAGCGGTGTCCTTCCTTGTTGCCTTGGTCTGCTTCGCGGGCGGTTGCGCTGCCGCGGGGGTGCGGCGGGCCGGTTTGGTCAGCGTCACCTCGGTGGGCGAGAACGACAGCACGTCCTTGGATCCGGTGGGACGGACCTGGAGGAAGTCGCCCTCGGCCGGTTCGCCGAGCGCCACCACCTTTCCCGATCGTCCCTCGGGCACGCCGACGGCCGCCGCGGTGAACCACACCATCGGCGGACGGCCGCTGGCGATCTCCGCGGCGATCCGCCGGATCTCGGTGTCCGACAGCGGGTCTGGCTTGGTTCGACGGGACGACATGGTGCACTCCGGGCGGGTTCGTAGACAGCTGCGTGTCAAGAGCATGCCCCATGCCACCGACAAGTCCACATCGCCCGGTTCCGCGGCACCGCGCCGCCCACCACGGCAACCGTTGGGTTACCCGGTCGTTCGCGCCGTTCGGCCCAGCAGGATCTTAGGCGTGGAAACGGTCTCGCGTACGCACTTGCCGGATTTGTCCGTCCCCGAAAGGGATTCAGGCGGCGTGGGTCACGTGCTGCGCGGAGTCGCCGATCACGGCGTCGCGCTCGCCGATGAGGGTGCGCAGGAACGCCTCCTGCTCCCGCCGTCCGCGCACCGCCGCCCGCTCGAATCCGCCGGGCAGCAACAACGCGGCACCGCTTCGGGTGAGGTTGACCGGGATCCGCAGCAGCGGATACCACGGCGGCATGTAGGCGGGCAGACCGAGTTGCCGCATCGCCTTCGGACCGAGGAAGGCCGACGCGATCGACAGGTGCTGGGCGCGCGCGACGCGCCCGCGCAGCCCCGCCAGATTGCGGTAGTGCCAGCCCAGCGGGTCGTCGCCCATGGGCATGGCCAGCTGCGCGGTGGTCTCGTCGGGATTGGTGATGGCGCACATGGAGTGGTAGAGGATGCGCACCGCGTCGCGGAAACCGTTGGGCAGCCAGTCTTCTCGCACGCCGATCAGCCAGCCCACGTAGCGGGTGAGGTGCGCGGCGGCGTCCAGATCGCCGGGCGCGGGCACGATGCCCATCGGCATGGCGCCCACGAACGGCGAGATGAGCGCGCCGACGAGGGTCGCGGCCATATCGGTCTGATTGATGGGCACGCCCCACTCGGCCTCGTCCCAGTCGGGCAGCGCGGCCACATGCCTGCGCACGAGGGCGTGGATGAGCCGCACCCGCAGGGTCGATCGGTAGCCGAGCCCGCCGGGGCGCATCCCGTCGTCGGAGGCGACGTCCAGGGCCCACTGCATGGTCTCGGCGAAGCGCTTGGCCGGACCCTTCTCCAGGGCGCCGGTGCGGATGAGGGTCTTGTTGAAGCCCGAGGCCAGATAGCCGCCCAGCAGCGCGACGTCGCGGGCGATGTAGAGCCCGTCGGTGCCGCCGACGCGAAGCACCTTCTCGGCGCGCCGAATTCGCTCCCAGTCCACCCAGTCCGGCGGGGTCTCGTAGCGGAGGAAGAACGCGCGCAGCGGTTCGGGCGCGTCGGGAACCGCGTCGACGCCCTCGGCGAGCGCCCGCTCGAACAGCGGGCGGGTGTGCGCCATGCCCTCGGCGGACATCCACTCGACGAGCCGGTCCATCGGCTCGTCGCCGATCAGCAGCGCCTCCCCCAGCTCCCGCCACCGCTGGGCGTCGGGCCGTCCGATGCCCAGCAGGACGGCGAACGGACGCAGCCCCGGCACCTTGCGCGGTGTCGCCGGATGCCGGCGCGGAACGGTGGGATTCGACACTGTATCCACTGAAAGAATGTATCCAACTTTCTCTCATTGCGTCAATGCGGTGTCGGTGATGCCCGTTTCCCCTCCCGAGCCGGTAACGTCCGGTCGATGAGTTCGCCGCATCTGCTCGCGATGCGCGAGGAACGCCGGGCGGTGCTCGATTTCTGCCGTGACCTGGACGCGGCGCAATGGGCGGCGGCCAGCGCCGCGACCGGCTGGTCGATCGGCGACGTCGTCCTCCACCTGACCACCGCGGCCCGCGCCCTGGTCACCCCGGCCCTCGCCGCGGTCATGACCAGCCGCGATCTGGAACGCCTCAACGACCAGTGGGTCGACGAGGCCCGCTCGCACAGCACCAAACACCTGCTCGACGACTACGCCCGCTGGAGCGAACGCGCCTGCCGCGCCCTCCGCGTCGCGACCGCCCCCGGACCCGGCCTGATCCGCCTCCCCCTCGGCGAATTGGGTTGGTACCCACTGCGTCTCGTGCCCGCGATGTTCGTCGCGGACTGGCACATCCATCTGCGCCACGACATCGCTCCCGCCGTGGACCGCGAACCCCCGCCGACCGATCCGCACCGCATGCGCACGGTCCTGGTCTGGCTGACCACCCTGCTCGCCCGCTCGCACCGCGAGGCCCTGAGCTGGCTCGACGCCCCCGTGGCCCTCACCCTGACCGGACAGGGCGGCGGCACCTGGCGCATCGAACCCCGTGGCGGCCGCCTGCGGGTGCGCCCCGGTCAGGCCACCGGCGCCGCCGCCCACATCGCGGGGCTGGCCCCGGAGTTCCCGCAGTGGAGCACGCGCCGGACGCCGTGGCGCGCGTGCGCGGTCGCGGTGACGGGCGACGCGGAACTCGGTGCGCGCGTGCTGGATTCGATCAATCTGGTCTAACCGACGCCCAGCTGCAGGTAGAGCCCGAGCCGGTCCTGGTACTGCCGGTCGCGCACCACCTTGCCCTCGGCGTCGAAGATCAGCACCTTGGCGTAGGCGAGTTCGAAGACGCGGCCGGTCGCGGGCAGCAGAGTCCTTCCGCCCAAGGCGAATTCGGCCGTGGCGGTGCCTCGCCCGGACAGTTCCGCGACGGCGGTGTCGGAGGTGACGTGCACCGCGACGATCTCCTCGGTGTAGTCCGGGAAGGCCGTGAACCAGGCGCGGTTCCAGGCCAGGGTGCCCGCCAGGTCGAGGCGCAGGCCGGAGCCGGTGTCGAATTCGTAGGCCGGGGCGCAGGTGGCCGCCCAGTCGTCCCAGCGCTGAGCGCTCCAGGTGCGCTGCACCTCGTCGTAGGCCCGCCGCGTCGTCATCATCGATCCTCCTTCTGGCTTTAGCTGACTCTAGCCAGAAGCGGCGCGGTCCGCTAGGTGGTCGCGAGCAGGAACTCCTCGCCGCGCAGCGGCGCGAGGCCGTCCGCGCGGCCGGTGAAGTAGCGGGCGGCCAGATCCGTTCCGCTGACCACCTCGGCCGTGCGGAAGCCCGATTCGCGGGCGAGGCGCACGATCTCCTCGGGGGTGAAGAAGCTGATGAAGGGCGTTCCCGCCGCCCGAGCCCCGCGCAGCGCCGGTTCGAATTCCCGGCGCAGTTCCGGATCGAGGTGGTCCATGGGGAGCAGGAAGGTCATCGCGAGCGTGGAACCCGGTGCGAGCGAGGCGATCTGGCGCAGGGTGGCGGCGATGGCCGTCCGGGTGAGATACATGCTGACCCCGGTGGACGACACCACGGCCGGGCGTCGCGGATCGAAGCCGTTGTCCAGCAACCGATCCCGCCAGGAGTCGTCGGTCTCGAAATCGACCGGGACGAGCCGCAACCGATCCGGAACGCCGTAGCCCAGTTCGACGAGCCGCCGCCGCTTCCATTGCTGGGTCTCCGGCTGGTCGATCTCGAATACCGTTGTCCGCGCGGCGATCTCGGGATTGCGCTGGACGAAGGTGTCGAGCCCGGCGCCCAGCACGACGTACTGGTCCACCCCGGCGGCCGCCCGCTCGGCCACGAGATCGTCGAGGAAGCGCGCCCGGCCCACGATGCTCGCGCGGGTGCGTCGCGTTCCCTCCGGGTCCATATCGGGACGCCGCCGCCAGTCCGGATCGGGCGCGGCCAGCGCGAGGCCGATCTCGTCGCGCAGCACGGGCGGCGGCGCGTCGACGAGCAGGTGCAGGGCCCGCCACAGGGCGGTGCGGACGGCGGTGTTGTCGGGTGTCACGGCTGCTTCCCCGGCGCTTGCAGGTTCCAGACGTTCCCGTCGGGGTCGCGGACGAGCATCTCCTGTGTGCCGTAATGGGTTTCGGTGAACGGCTGCACCACCTCGACGTCCCCGTCGACCGAGAATGCCTGCGCGTCGGCCACTTTCAGCACGCACCGCACCCCGGTGGGCTCGGTCGGGGGGACCTCCGCGATGAACAGGTACGGGCCGTCGCCGTTGCGGAACAGGCCCGAGTTGTGGTCGGTGGTGAATTCCGGTTCGAAGCCCAGGGCCTGGAAGAACCGGGCCGACTTTCCCCAATTGTGCGTTTCGACGAAGACGGCCTCGAAGCCCTCGGTGCTCATGGTGATCCTCCAACTGTCGGCTCGGTCATTCGTGGGCGTCCAGATACGCGCGCAACGCGTCGGCGACCAGCGCCGACAGCGAGGTGCCGTGCTCGATGGCGTGATGTTTGACCCGCTTGATCAGTCCGATCGGCAGGTAGACGTTGAACTGCTTCACTTCCTCGTCGCCCACGCGGCCGATGCTAGCATCCTAGCAAGCTAATGGCTAGGGCACCGACGCGTCGCCGCTCCCGGCCGTCCGCGGCGCGACTAGGATGCTCGGGTACAGCAACATCAGAGGGGTTTCGAGTGGACAGGCCGGCGTGGGCGCCCGAGGGCGTGGATATGACACAGGCGAGCCCGGCGCGGATGTACGACGCCTTGCTGGGCGGTTCGCACAATTTCGAGATCGACCGCCAGGCCGCCGCGATGGGACGGAAGCTGGTTCCGGACCTGCCGCGGCTGGCGCTGAGCAACCGGGCGTTCCTGCGCCGCGCGGTCCGGTATCTGGCCGCCGCGGGCATCCGGCAGTTCCTCGACGTCGGTTCGGGCATTCCGACCGCGGGCAACGTCCACGAGGTCGCCCAGGCGCTCGACCCCGAGATCCGGGTGCTCTACGCCGATATCGACCCGGTGGCCGTGACGCACGCGCGGACGATCCTGCGCGGCAACGATCGCGCCGGGGCCATCCAGGCCGATCTGCGCCGACCGGACGAACTGCTGACCCTCGCCGGGGACACCGGGCTCATCGACTTCTCCCAGCCGGTCGGGCTGCTGCTGGTCGCGGTGCTGCATCTGCTCCAGGACGACGAGCGACCCGCGGCGATGGTCGGGGCCCTGCGCGCGGCGCTGCCCGTCGGCTCGTACGTGGCCATCTCGCACCTGACCTCCGCGCAGCGGCCCGAGGACGCGGCCAAACTCGGCGCGAACTCGGCCAATGTGACCCGCGTCGGCATCCGGTTCCGCGATCGCGCGGCCATCACCGCCATGTTCGACGGCTGGGAACTGGTGGAGCCCGGCGTGGTCGAACTGCCGCTGTGGCATCCGGAGTCCGAGCGCGACCTACACGAAACACCCGGCCGCTCATTGGGTTTGGCGGGCGTCGGACGAAGAGTCTGAGCCGGGGCCACCGAGGAGGCGGAGGGACCGATGTCGAGTGCGAAGGAGCTGGCGGCGCGCTGGGCCGACGCGCTCGACGGCATCGTGGCGCCGACTCTCACCCGCACCCAGATCGAGTCCGTGCTCGCCGGGCTCGCGGCCGAACTGCTCGCGGCGCTGACCGCCGACGACGGCGTCGAGACGGCCCGGCTGGCCGCGTCGACGCTGGTGGCCGTCAATTATCGCGACGAGGCCGCGGTCAGCCGGTCGGTGGCGTTCATCTGCCGGGATCTGGTCGCGGCGGGGTGCCCGTCCGGAGCCGATCGGGAGCGGGTGCGCGAGCGCGCGATCACCCTCGCGGCCGAATTCGCCGCCGGATTCACCGCCGCGCTGCGCACCGCGGCGCTGTCCGAACAGGAGTCGACGCTCACCGCCGCCCTGGCCGCCGTGCGCGAGGCGGAGAAGCAGCGGCAACTGTCGGAGGCCCGGTTCGAGGCGATCTTCGCCGGGGCCTCGGTCGGCATCGGGACCATCGACGTGCGCACCGGAACCGTGCTCGAGGTGAACGCCGCCTTCGCCGATATGCTCGGCGTTCCCGCCGAGCGGATTCCCGGGCGCACGGTCGTCGACATCCTCGGCGTGGGCAATCTCGGGCCCGCGTTCGGGGAGTTCCAGCAGCTGCTGCTCGGGGTCAACGACCGGTTCCGGATGGAAACCGAGATCAGCCGCCCCGACGGCAGCCACACCACCATCGACCTGTCGATGTCGGCGGTCCACGACGCCGAGGGCCGGATGCGTTTCCTGATCGGGGTCGCGGTCGACGTGACCGAACGCAAGGCGCTGGCCGATCGGCTCTGGCACGACGCGCATCACGACAATCTCACCGGGCTGGCCAACCGGATGCTGTTCTTCGACCGGCTCGCGCACGCCACCCCGCCGATCGGCCTGTGCTACCTGGACCTGGACGGGTTCAAGGAGGTCAACGACGACTACGGCCACACCGTCGGCGATCAGGTGCTCGCGGTGGTCGCCGCCCGGCTGCGCGCGGCCGCGGGCGGCGACGGCCTGGTGGCGCGGCTGGGCGGCGACGAGTTCATCGTGCTGGTCGAGCACTGCGCCGACGAGGATCGGCTGGTGGATCTGTCGGCGCGGCTGCTGTCCGCGCTCACCGAGCCGATCACCATTGCGGGACAAGCGATCTCGGTGGGCGCGTCGGCCGGGACCACGCTGGTGCCGCGGCGGCCCGAGGCGGTCGACGACCTCATGCACACCGTGGACAAGGCCATGTACCGCGACAAGTCGCGGCGGCAGCGGCCGAGACCGCGCTCCCCGCAAGGACTTTAGAAGTCCATTCCGCCGATGCCGCGCGGCGAGGACTCCGGTTCGCCCGGCTCCTGTTTCCCCCGCGGCTCCGCGGTGACCGAACCGTGTTCGTCGCCGACGTCGGAGCGGCGACCCGACGGCCCGGCGAGATTCGCCTTCAGCCGCTGGAATCCGTCCCGGATGGTTTCCCGGATCGACATAGTGACCTCCGTACCGAAATTGGTTGTCAGCCGCGCGGTTTGGCGATCAGATCGCGCGTGCGATCGAGCATGGCCGCGAACGGCCCGGCGAGCATATTGGCCGCGGGCGATTCCACGCCCGGGTGCGGGCGGGTGGGCGCGGTCTTCTCGGCGAATTCGACGATGCCGCGCATCCGCTCCAGATCCTCGTGATCGAGCTGGGCGCGCAGCTGCTGGAACTCCTCGCTCTCCTCGTGCCCGGCGTGGTCGATCACGTCGTCGCGCAGTTTCGCGAGGGCGACGGTGAACTCCGGGGAGTTCACGTCGACCTTCTCGAGCTCGGCGAGGGCGCGCTTGGCCTTGTTCTCCTCCGCGAGCCGGGCGTCGACGATGTCGGAGCCGTGGTCGATGACCTTGCGGGCACGCGGGTGCACGATCTCCTCCTCGGCGGTCTCGTGCACGGCCAGCAGGCGACGCAGCTCGTAGAACTTCCGCTCCCGCTCCTCGGACGTGGCCGCGTCGGCGGTCTCGGCGAACAACTGCTTGATCCGGTTGTGCTGTTCGAGCAGGAATTCGACGACGTCGGCGGTGCTGTCGATGCGATGTGCCATTTCGTACCTCCTGGTCGGAACGGGCGGCCGGGCTGAGACCGCCCCCTCGTCGCCCTACCCGGGGCGGGCGGGGGCAAACGGTTTCGCCGCCCGACGGGTCCTCAGACGGGTGCGCCGGAGGCGAGGCCGGGAACGTATTCGGTGCCGTCGCTGGGCGGTACGCCGCGGCGGCGATCGGTGATATCGGAACCGCCTGCGCCGGAACGGAATTCGTCGACACGCAGCGGTCCGCCGGCGGTCGCCGCGAGCGGCGGGGTGTCCGCGCCCGCGCCGGTGCGCAGGCCGTCGAGCAGCGCGGTGAGGGCGTCGAGGGAGTCGAAGCGCGGGGTCCAGCCCAATTCGGTTCGGGCGCGGGCACTGTCGAGCAGGGGCAGGTGCAGGAACGCGTCGAACAGTTCGGGCGGGGCGGGTACCAGGCGCAATCGCCACGCCGCCGCGACGGCCGCGCGGGCGGCGCGCGCGGGCACCGGCACGACCCGGGCGTGCAGCAGCTCACCCAGCCGCCGCGGGGTCACGACGGGATCGGCGGCGACATTGAACGCGCCGCGCGCGTCGCCGGTGACCGCGAGCCGGAACGCCTCGGCCACGTCCGCGGCGTGCACGGCGTCGAACCGCAACCCGGGCACGTCGGGAACGACGGGTATCGCACCGGGCCGGACCAGCGGATTGGGCAGCAGCGGGCCCAGGAACAGGCGGCGTTGGGCGCTGGCCGCGGCGCGCTGGAAGATGAAACCCGGCCGCAGCCGCACCACGCGGCGGTCGGGGTGGGCGCGTTCGAAGCCGTCCAGCAGGCGTTCGACATACGCCTTCTCCCGCGTGTAGGCGGCCGCGGGCCAGCCGTGCGTGGGCCAGCTCTCGTCGACCGGACGGTCGTCGCGCACCGGCGAGTACGCGCCCACCGAGGACGAGTACGCCAGGTTCGGCACCCCGGCGTCGGCGACCGCCCGGAACACCCGCGCGCTGCCCAGGACATTGGTGCGCCAGGTGTCCAGCGGCCGCCGCGTCGGCTGGATCATCCAGGCCAGATGGATCACCGCGTCGGCCCCGCGGCACAGTTCGGTCAGATCGTCCCAGCGGACGTCGGCGGCGACCCATTCGGTCTTGTCGGCGGGCCGGGCCGGTTCGCGCCGGGCCAGCCCCAGAATCGACTCGACGCGCGGCTCCCGCAGCAGCGCCGACACCACCGCGCTGCCGACATTGCCGGTCGCGCCCGTCACCACGACACGCATGCTCGCCTCCTGTCATCGACCGGGCCGTTCCTCGCGGCCTACCCCCCGGGTTTGCGTCCATTCGTCCCCGGGAACGACCCGGCTGAGGAAGCGGACGCTTCCGTGAGCAACCGAATCCGGAGGCGGCCGAGACATGCGCGCGTTGACAATCGTTCCCGGCAAGGCGGATTCGCTCGCCGTCCGCGAGGTCGAGGATCCGCGGCCCGGGCCAGGTGAGTTGCTGGTGCGGGGGCTGGCGCTGGGCGTCTGCGGCACCGACCGGGAGATCGCCGCCGGGGACTACGGCTGGGCCCCGGCGGGCCGCGAGTATCTGGTCCTCGGGCACGAGTCGCTGGGCCGGGTCGAGCACGCGCCCGCGGACAGCGGATTCGCCGCGGGCGATCTGGTCGTCGGGATCGTGCGCCGCCCGGATCCGGTGCCGTGCTCGGCGTGCGCGCACGGCCGCTTCGACATGTGCCGCAACGGCCGCTACACCGAGCGCGGCATCAAGGACGCCGACGGTTACGGCAGCGAATTGTGGTGTGTGGAAACCGATTACGCGGTGCGGCTGCCGCCGGAGCTGGAACGCACCGGCGTGTTGACCGAACCGACGAGCGTCGTGGCCAAGGCGTGGGACCAGATCGACCGCATCGGGCAGCGCAGCTACTTCGCGCCCGAGCGCGCGCTGATCACGGGTGCGGGACCGATCGGCCTGCTGGCGGCCATGATCGGCGCGCAGCGCGGGCTCGACGTGCACGTGCTCGACCGCGTCACCGACGGGATCAAACCCGACCTCGTGCGCCGGCTGGGCGCGACCTATCACCACGACGACCCGGCCGAGGTGGCCGACCGGCTCGACCCCGACGTCGTCATCGAGGCCACCGGCGTCGGGCAGGTGGTGTTCGACATGATCGCGCACACCAGCCCGACCGGCATCGTCTGTCTCACGGGCGTGTCGCCGCGCGGGCGGACGCTGACCGTGGACGCGGGGGCGGTGAACCGGACCATGGTGTTGGACAACGAGGTCGTGGTGGGGTCGGTGAACGCGAGCCACGACCACTACCACCAGGCCGTCGAGGCCCTCGCCGCGGCCGATCCGCACTGGCTGGAAGCGCTGGTCACCCGGCGGATCGGGCTCGACAAGATACCCGCCGGATTCCAGGCCGAGCAGGGCGATGTGAAACTTGTTGTGGCCCTGGACGATGTTCACATGTGAGACAAATCCTCCCCCTAGCCCGCGCTCATCCCCCTAGATCCCGCTGTGTGCCGCGCGCGGCCCGCGTCACCAGCGCTTCTCCGATATGTCACAACCGCGGCCCGCAGACTTCCGTTCCCGTCCGTTGCCGCCCGCGGGCGAATCGTGCGAGATGTTGACGATGCCCCGGATCTTCCAGACTCGATCCCAGCTCGCGATCTCCGCTCCCCCCGCCGCGATCTTCGACGCCGTCACCGACCCCGACCGGTGGCCGCACACCCATCCGGTCAGCCTGAAGGTCGAGCGGGACGCCATCGGACCGGCCGCCGCCAACGACGATTTCACCGAGACCATCGCCTGCGACCGCGACACCCTCACGGTGCGCTGGCGGGTCGACAGCTGCCGCCGCCCGACCCGCTGGGTGATCAGTTCCCGCACGCCCGTGGCCGCGCATCTGGGCGGGTTCACCGCGACCATGACCGTCATCTACTCGGTGACCGAGACCGACGACCGGCGGCAGCTGCTGCGGCGTTCGATGGTCACCGCCCTGGACGTCGAATCCCGTGTCCCGCGCCCGCTATTGGACCTGTTCGACGGAAACGCCTGGCACGACGCCCATCTCGCGGCCGTCAAACGGCTCGTCGAGCAGGGGTGAGAGGTAGTCCAGCACCGCGTGCAGATCGGGGAAGGCGCGGTGGGCCAGGCGGCGGGTCTCGTCGGTGGGGGCGACCAGATCGGGGACGTGCAGGCAGCGCAGTCCCGCGGCGTGGGCGGCGCGCAGTCCGTTGGGCGAATCCTCCACGGCGACCGTGAGTTCCGGATCCGCGCCGAGCGCGGCGACGGCGGTGCGGTAGGGCTCGGGATCCGGTTTGCCGCGGCTGACGTCCGCGCGGGTCACCACCGCGTCGAAGCGGTCGGCGAGTCCGGCGGCGGTCAGGTGGTGCCGGGTGCGTTCGCGGCCGGAGGAGGTGGCGATGGCGCGCGGGATCGAGCGCGTGTCGAGGGCGTCCAGCAGTTCGGGCACACCGGGTTTGGTGCGCAGGCGGCCCGCCGTGACCAGGCCCGCGAGCGTGGTCTCGTGCCGGGCGAAGTAGTCCTCGAGGGGGAAGGCCGCGCCGAACGCGGCGGCGGTCAGTTCCCGGCAGCGGTCGGCGGGCATGCCGATCAGGCTGTGGCAGAACTCGACCGGCATGTCGTAGCCGAGTTCGGCCCCGGCCAGGGTCAGCGATTCCAGGGCCAGCCGTTCGGAATCCAGTAGCAGTCCGTCCATGTCGAAGACCACGGCCCGCACGGGTGCGTCGGCGCTCATCGGTCACTCCCTTCCCAGTCGGGTCCGAGCCGTCGGCGCACGACCGTCGTGAGGTCGTCGCGGGCCAGCTCGGCCAGCGCGTCACCGACCGCGCGCACCCGCGCGTGATCCGGCGACTCGCCGAAGATATCGCCTCGGGCCAGGACCGCGCTCGCCCGGCGATGCGGATCCGGGACGCGGGCCAGTTCGATCAGGTCGGCGGCGCGGTGATCCAGTGGGGCTGTGGCGGAGGCGAATCCGTGGATCCAGGCGGCGATGACCAGTGCGGCGATCGGGGTGGGGCGGCCCGCGGCGATGTTGTCGAGCATGGGCGCGACGATCCGAGGGAAGAGTTTGTCCGAGCCGTCGCGGCCGACGCGGGACAGGTCGTGACGGATGGCCCGATTGCGGAAACGACGCAGCAATCGGTCCGCGGCACGGCGGATTTCGGCTTCCGGCAGCCGGACCGTCGGTCCCTGTTCGGCGCACAGGAACCGGTGGGCGAGCGCGCCGAGGGACGGATCCGCGCAGGCGTCGGCGACCGTGGCGTGCCCGGCGAGGCCGCCGAGATAGGCCAGCAGCAGATGGGTTCCGTTGAGCAGCCGCAGTTTCGCGCGTTCCCGGTCGGCGACGTCGGTGACGAATTCGGCGCCGCCGAGTTCCCAGGCGGGCCGCTCCCCGTCGAAGTCCTCGATGGTCCAGGCGAGATACGGCTCGGCGCAGACGGGGACGCGATCCTCGAGGCCGCCCAGGCAGGTCCGGGTCACGGCGATGTCGGCGGCGGTGGCCGGTGGGACGATGCGGTCCACGACGCTGCACGGGAATTGGACGTTGCGATCGATCCAGTCGGCGAGCCGTTCGTCGCGCAGGGCGGCGAATTCGATTGCGGCCCGGCGCAATCGGTGTCCATTGGCGGCCATATTGTCGCAGCTGAGCACGGTCGGCGGGCGGCCGCCGCCGCGACGGATCGCGGCCAGGCCCTCCACGAGGATGCCGATCGGACTGTACGGCTCGTGGCGGCGGCGCAGATCGTGGACCACGGGATCGCAGTCCGCGTCGAGGCGGCCGGTGGCCGGGCAGACGCAGTAGCCGCTCGCGGTGACGGTCAGGGTGACCACGCGCACGCGGGGATCGGCGATGCGGCGGGCGACGCCGAGCGGATCGGAGGGGGCGTGCACGGCCGCGCGGATCGCGCCGACCGATTCGGCGCGGACGCGGTCGCCCTCGCGGAGCAGGACGGTGTACAGGTTGCCTTGTGCGCGAAGGGATTTCACGATGTCGGGCCGCGACATGGCGACCGCGGCGATGCCCCAGCGGCGGTCCCCGGTGGCGGCGATGGCGTGCTGGGTGATCAGCGCCTGATGGGCGCGGTGGAAGGCGCCGCAACCCAGGTGCACGATTCCGGTGCCGAGTTCGGCGGGGCGGAAGGGCGGCCGCCGCACGCCCGGCGGCAGGGTGGGCAATCGTTCCGGGGTGAGTCGGGGAACCGAATCCGGTTCGGCGACAACGGTATCGCGTGCCGTGCGCATGCGCGAGCCTCCGTCTGTTGTCGAAGGGATTTCGTCGCCCGTCGACACTGACTCGGCAACTTTCCAGACGGTAGCCTCGGTGAGGAAGACCTCGCGAGGGTCTTGACGATTTCCTAGCGGTGCGCGGTTAATCGAAGAAGCGGGCCAATTGCCGGTCCGAGGGGGCCTCCGCGTCCGGCTCCAGGGGTTGCAGATCGGCGAACACGCTCGCGCCGTCGCAGCTCGCGTGCAGCGGATACCAGCGTCGATCACTGTCCGGGCGGGCGCAGATGCCCTTGAAGGTCTGCACGTCCAGCAGCCGCACATGGGTGGGGTCGGCCACCGCGTTCACATACCGCCACCACGGCGAGAGGACGTGCAGCACCCCGCCGGGACGCAATACCCGATGGCATTCGTCGACCAGCGGCAGGAAATCGACGAGATGTTCCAGCACATGGACAGCGAATACCCGATCGAAGCTGTTGTCGGCGAACGGGATTCCGTATTGCAGATCGGCGACGACGTCGACGCCGGGCGCGGGACGCATATCGATGCCGATATTGCCCGGATATTGTTTGGTGCCGCCGCAACCGACGTCGAGGACGCGGGGTTCGGTGCCGTCGATTCGCACCCGGTCCCATACCGCGAGCACGCCCGCGAGTCGGCCGACCAGTTCGCGCACGGTCAGCAGCTGGCGGGGTTCGTCGACCCGCCCGGTCACATGCGCGACCCCGCGATCGAATTCCACGCTCACCTCGAGCCCGCGCACCCGTTCGTCGTGCCGGAGCAGTTCCTCGGCCGCCCCGGTCAACTGCTCGTCGCGCAATTGCCAACGGCGCGGGGACATCTCGGTGAACGGCAGGGTCATCGCGGGTCCTCCTTCACAGCGGGACAGGCATACACCAGCTGCCGGGTACCCCCGCGCGCACTCCCGAACCAGCCGTTTCACCCCGCCCTGTCGTCCACCACCTCCGGCTCACCCCCAGGCGCACCCTTTGTTGGGATCCGCACCCTTTTCGTACCTCTGAAGGGGGTGCGGATTCGAACAAGGGGTGCGGCTGGGCTGCGGAGGGTTCCGAGGATGGAGCCGAGGACGACCAGGGGGTAGCCGAGGGACATTCCGGCGGTGATCGGCTCGCCGAGCATGGTCACGCCGATGGCGAGGGCGACGGCGGGGTTGAGGTATGTGATGACCGTGGCGCGCGCCGGGCCGACCTCACCGATCAGCGCGAAGAACAGCAGGAAGGCCGTCGCCGTGCACAGCACGGCCAGCCCGAGCACCGACCAGGCCGCGGGCGCGGTGACCCGGGCGGGCCAGCGCCACGCCATGAATGGCGCGTACATCAGCGCGGCGGCCAGCAGCGACGCGGTCACCACGCCCATCGGCGGGAGATCGGCGAGCTTGCGGTTGACGATGATCGGGCCGACCGCGTAACCCACCGCGGTCACCCCGACCGCCGCCAACGCCCCGAGGTCCGACAGATCGAGATCCAGCCCGACCAGGGCGACCACCCCGCCCAACCCGATGAGCAGGCCGACCAGCCGCCGCGCGTCGAACGGCTCGAATCCCGCGGCGGTGACGACGACGATCGACACCAGCGGCGCCGCGGCCACCAGCAGCCCGACCGTCGAACTGTTCAGTCGCGTCTCCGCGTGCCCGAGCAGCAGCCACGGCCCGCTGATCTCGACGAGGGTGTAGGCCAGCAGCCAGGGCCAGCGCCGCAGCACCGGACCGAGCGAACGGCCCGACAGCGCGATCGGCAACAGCAGCAGCGCCCCGATCGCGGTCCGCCCGCCCGCCACCACCACCGGATCGAGGTCGCGCACGGCGACGCGGATCATGGCATAGGGCACACCCCAGATCACCCCCATCGCGAGAAACAGCACCCACCCGCGTCGCGTCATCCCCGCACCCCGCCCGCTCGCGCCGTCATTCCGTCCACACGAAAGGACTATGCCGGACGGGTACGACAGCATTCCCGGCGTTCTCTCGAGAAAGTTAGCACCGGCAACTACCTATTACGCTGGACGTATGAGTTCGGAATGGATCGAAACCAGCAAGCGCACGGTCGGACTGATCTGGACCCAGACCCGGGACGGCGTCCTCGGCGCCGACGGCCACATCCCCTGGGACCTGCCCGAGTACCGCCAACACGTGCTGGACACCGTCTCCGACTCCGCCCTCGTCATCGGCCGCAAGACATGGGCGGCACTGCCGGAGCTGTTCGGTCCCCTCCCGCACAACCGCAAGATCGTTCTCACCCGCGACCCCGACTGGTTCGCCGACGGCGCCGAACGCGCCGGCTCCCTGGACGAGGCCCTCGCCCTCACTGATCCGCAGGAGGTCTGGGTGCTCGGTGGCGCCGAAACCTTCAGCGGCGCACTGGATGTCGCGACGGTCATCGCGGTCACCGAGGTCCAGTCCGAATACCCGGGCGACGCGCACGCACCCGTGATCCCGGCCGATCGGTTCATGATGACGTACACGATCGGCAACCGGCGTTCGGGCAACGGGCGCGACGATTTCGTGCTGCGGAGTTACGCGCGCAAGTGAGTTTTCACAGCCGGGTTGATGCGGAGTTCCGCGCGAGTAGCCCCTTCACACCCGGCTGACGCCGAGCTCGGCGCGTGAATGGCCCCTCGCACCCGGCTGACGCCGAGTTGCGCGAGTGGCCCCTCGCACCGGCTGATGCGGAGTTTCGCGCGAGTGGAGCGTGGTCTTGATGACGTCCGCGCGGGTGCCGCCGACGCCCTTGGTGTAGGACAGCGCCAGGGCCTGGCCCTTGCGCGGGAACGCCATCGGCCTGACCGCCGATGGTTTCGCCGTCGTCGTCGGCTACGCCGGGCGCAAGGATCGCGCCGACGAGGCAGTCGCCGTCATCGAAGCAGCAGGCGGCCAAGCCTTCGCCGCCCCTGCCTTGTCGTCTACAAACCTGCGGCGCATCACTTGGCCGGAACCTTCAGGGGCGACGGACCCCTCACACCCGGCTGATGCCGAGTCCCCCCGCGCGAATGGCTCCTCACACCCCGCTAATCCCAAATTCCGCGCGCGAGCGACCCTCTCACACTCGGCCGAGTCCCCCACGCGAGCGGCAGCCTCACAGCCAGCCGATGCCGAGTTCCGCGCGCGAGCGGCCCCCACACCCGGCTGATGCCGAGTTCCGCGTGAGCGGCCGCTCACACCCGGCTGATGCCCAGTTTCGCGCGCGAGCGGCCGCTCGCACCCGGCTGAGCGGTCCCCCGCGCGAATGGCCCTTCACACCTGCTGATTCAGAAAGGTCGCGATGGCCGACTTCGTGCGTGGGTCGAAGAGGGCCGAGGTGTGGCTTCGGCCGCGTAGGAGGAGTAGGCGGGCGTCGGGGAGGGCGGAGGCGGTGCGGCGCACCAACTCCGGGGGGAAGATCGTGTCGCGGGAGCCGCCGATCAGGAGGGTGGGGATGGTGATCTCGGGGAGGCGGTCGGTGACGTCCCAGTCCTGTACCGCGTAGACGAGGGCGGCTTCGCCGGGGGCGCGGGGACGGCTGCGGCGGGTGAGGAAGTTGAGGAGGGTCAGGAGCCGGAGTGGGCCGTCGGCGATGAGGCGGCTGCCGCTGCGGGCGGCGGATCGGCCCAGGCCCTCGCGCTCGATGATGTGGCGGAGTTCGCGCTTGCCGTGCTCGCTGACGGTGCTCGCGGTGACGCAGAGGGCAAGGCGGCGAACAACTTCCGGGTGGTCGAGGGCCAATTGCAGGGCGGTGATGCCGCCGCCGGAGACGGCCATGACATCCACCGGTTCGCCGAACCGTTCGGCCAGCGCGGTGGCGTGCCATCCGGCCAGATCGGCGACGGTCATATCTGCGGGCGGGGCGACGGGACGATGGATGAGATGGATCCGGCGCTTCAGTCCGGTGGCGAGCGCGCTGTTGGACCAGGCGGCCACGCGCGGCACCCGCACCGACAGATCGGCGCCCTGCCCCAGACCGGGCAGCACCACCAGCGGCGGCCCGGACCCCACGGCCACCACCGACAGACCGTCGTTCAACTGTTCACCGCGCACGCTGGCCCCGATCCCGCCGGACAATCCCCCGCGACGGTATCAGCCGCCGATCACGAGGGGAGGGAAGCCGACCACCAGCGCCGCGCCACCTCCGGATGCGACCGCAGCCAGCCGCGCAGCGCGTTCTCGCCGTACCGGGCGTGCAGCGGATTGTCGGCCTCGTCGCTGACCCCGCGGGCGCGCGCCGCCAATTCCGGTGGCAGCGTGAGCGGTTCGACCACCGCGTCCAAGCGCGGGCCCAGGAAGAACGGCACCGAGTACCGGTCCACCCCGGCGGGCGGGCTCACCACCCGATGCCGCGTCGCGAGAAGGTAACCGCCCGTGGCGATTTCGAGCATCTCGCCGATATTGAACACGAAGCTGCCGGGCACCGGCACGGCGTCGATCCACCCGTCCGGCCCCTGCACCTGCAAGCCGCCGACCTCGTCCTGTTGCAGCAGCGCGAGATACCCGTAGTCCTTGTGCGCGCCCACGCCCTGATCGGACTCCCCCGCCGCGCGGCCCGGGTAGTGGATGATCTTCACGTGGGCCGACGCCTCCTCGTCGAACCACCGGTCGAAGTACCCCTCGTCCTGTCCGAGCGCGGCGGCCAAGGCCCGCAACACCTCTCGACTCACCCGCAGCGCCTCGGCCTGCCAGGCGAGGGTGATCTCCCGCAATCGCGGCAGCGCCGCGGGCCACTGGTTCGGCCCGATCAGACGCAGCCAGGGCGGATCGTCGGGGCCGAGCTCGAGGGCCTCGCGCTCGGGGCCGATATCGATCTGCTCGCGGCGATCCGGCGCACCGCCGGTGTACTCGTTGCCGGTGACCGTGTAGCCCCGGAACTGCGGCGAGCGCACATTGTCGATCTCGCGCCGCTGCGCCAGCGGTAGCGCGAAGAATTCCCGGGCCACCTCGAAGACGCCGTCGGTCAACGACTTCGGCACGCCGTGGCCGACGACGTAGAAGAATCCGATCTCATGTGCGGCCGCGCGGAGTTCGGCGAGGAACTCGGCCCGATCCGGACCGCGGAATCGGGAGATGTCGATGAGCGGCAGACGGGCGGTCATGGGCGGATCCTAGGGTTCGGGGACGAGTCTCGGACAGGGTTGCGCTCGGGCTGATTCGGACGGACCGCCTCGGCGGGAGCGGGTTCCGGTGCATCTGCGCGTCGGAACCCGCTGCGCCCCAGTCAGTTCGGCTGCCGCACCTTCGGGAAGGTGAGCGCGACCAGGAAGGTGAGAACCGCGATCACCGCCGCGGTGGCGAAGGCCGCCGTGGTTCCGCTGACCAGCACCTGGGCGGGTGAACCGGAGGCCGAGCGGGCGGCGGTGCCGAAGACCGTCACCAGGATGGCCAGACCCAGCGCCCCGCCGGTCTGCTGCAAGGTTTGCAGCGCGCCCCCGGCGGCACCGGCCTCGGCCGGCGGCACGGTGGCCATGATGATCACGTTCAGCGGGGAGAACGCCAACCCGATCCCGCAGCCCATCAACACCATCGCGGCCAGCAGGAGCGGGAAGTAGCCGCTGTCGGTCGTCAGCCGGGTCAACAGCAGCAGTCCGGCCAGCATCGCGAGGGTGCCGATCACGGTGAGCGGTTTGGGGCCGAAGCGCGGCAGCAGATGGGGAATGAGACGGATGATGGCGAACATGAGCACGGCCGTGGGCAGGAACGCGAAACCCGTTGCGAGCGCGCTCATTCCACGCACCTCTTGCAGGTACTGGGTGAGGAAGAAGAACATGGACATCCCGGCCATCGGCCCGAGGAACATATTGGCGTAGGCGGCGGCGCGGGAGCGGTCGGCGAACAGGTGCAGCGGCAGCAGCGGCGCGGCGGCCCGCCGCTCCACCACCAGGAACGCCAGCAGCAACACGACCCCGGCGCTCAGCGACAACGCGGTGGTGAGGTTGCCCCAGCCGTCGGTCGCCGCGCTGATGAAGCCGTAGACCAGCGCGCCCACGCTCGCGGTGGCCGTCACCGCGCCGGGCAGGTCCAGCGCCGCGGGCCGGCGCGGCGCGTCGGGCAGATAGCGCAGCGCCAGCGCGACGACGACCAGCCCGAAGGGCACATTGATGAACAGCACCGACCGCCAGCTCAGCCATTCGGTGAGCAGCCCGCCGAGCAGCAGGCCGACCGCGAATCCGGCGCTGGACATGCCCGAGAACAGCGCGAGCACCCGGATTCTCGCCTTGGGTTCGGTGAATGTCGTGGTCAGCAGGGCGAGGGTGTTGGGCGCGGCCATCGCGCCGCCGATCCCCTGCGCCACCCGGGCCGCGATCAGCCACCCGGCCGTCGGCGCCAGACCGCCCGCGAGGGAGGCGACGGTGAACACGACCGTTCCGGCGAGGAACAGCCGTTTGCGGCCGAACAGGTCCCCGGCGCGACCCCCGAGCAGCAGCAGTCCGCCGAACACCAGGGTGTACGCGTCCATGACCCAGGACAGTCCCGTGGGGCTGAAGTCGAGATCGGCGCGGATGCGCGGCAGCGCCACATTCATGACGGTGACGTCGAGGATGATCATGAGCTGGCAGGTCAGCAGCGTGACCAGCGCGATTCCCGGGCGGACCCGGGGTGAGCCGGTGTCCGCGCGGGGCGGGGCACTGAGCGTGGTGGTGGTCAAAGGGGGCTCCAGCGGTCGAGGAATCAAACGGAGACATTCTCCGTTTCCGATGGAGTTAGCATATGGAGAAGACCTCCGGTTACGCAAGACTAAGCGGAGAGTTCATCCGTTTCCAGTGGAGGAGCAGTGGACGCATCGCCGACGCAGCGACCCATGCGCGCCGACGCCCGGCGCAACTACGAGCGCATCGTGGCGGTCGCGCGGGAAGCCTTCTCCGAACACGGTCCGGAGGCGCCACTGGACGACATCGCGCGCCGCGCGGGCGTGGGCGCGGGCACGCTGTACCGGCACTTCCCCAATCGGGAGGCGCTGATGGAGGCTGTGTACCGCTCGGCCGTGGAGGGGCTCGCCCAGCGCGCCTACGAGTTGGTCGAAACGTGTCCGCCCGATGAGGCTTTGGAGCAGTGGATGCACGCCCAGATCGACTTCGTCTGGCACCAGCGCGGTCTCGCGCTCACCCTCAAGGCCGCCATCGATCACGGCTCCCCCACGTTCCGGCTCTGCTCGTCGCTGGTCGGCGAGGCCGCCGCGGCCGTGCTCAAACCGGCCCAGGAGGCGGGCGTCGTGCGGTCCGATGTCGAACCGCGCGACATTCTGCGGCTGGGTCACGGCATCGGGGCGTCGTGCGAATCCGCGGGGCGCGAGGCGGCGGACCGCCTGCTGGCCGTCGCCATGGACGGTTTGCGAACCACCAAGCGCTGAGTCCTACAGCGCGTCGAAGACCCGTTCGGCGCGGTCACGGGCGCGGTAGAGTTCCCACGCCGCGTCGGCGATGCGATCCGGATCGAGCGTATGTCCTTGCGCGGCAGCGGCTTTGGCGGTGTCGGCGGTGACCATGGCATGGATGTCGCCGCGTTCGACCAAGCCGCCGATGGTGAGTGTGCCCGCGTAGACGCCCTTGTCGGCGAGGGCGGCGTGCAGGGTGAGGGCGTAGTTGCGCAGGGCCGCGGCGGCCAGGGCCAGCTGCCCGAGCATGGGCATGGGCCGCACGCTGGACAGTCCCCCGGCGATCACGAAGCCGCCGCGGCCGCGACGCGTCATCCCGGGTAGCACGGCGTGCGCGAGTCGAACGGCGGGCCAGACCCAGGTGAACGCGGATTGCGCTGTGGGAACGTCGATTTCGGCGATCGGGACGATGACGGTATCGGTGGGTCCGGGACCGTAGTAGGCGAAGTCGACCTCGCCCAGCCGCGCCAGCACCCGGTCGAATGCGTCGGCGTCGGTGACGTCGGCGGCGTGGGCGGTGGCCTCGATCCCCGCGGCGGCGAGTTCGGCGAGGTACCTCTCGTGCCGCGCGGCGTTGCGGGAGACGAGCGCCACGCGGAAACCCTCGCGGCCGAGGCGGTGGGCCATGGACATGCCGAGGCCCGGGCCGACGCCGATCACTACCGCGGTCTTGTTGTCGGACATATGCTCTCCAAAGTTGAGTGGTATCTCGACTTCGGAGCGTAGCGGTAAATTGAGCCTCTTCTCAACTTAATCCCGGCGACCGGCGAAGGTCGCGCAGTCCGGGCAGTCGGCGATGACCGGGTGACGGCATTCCAGGACGTGCGCGAGGAAGCGATCGGTGGCTCGCAGCAGGGTGAGCCGGGTGTGCAGTTCGGCCCGTTTGGCGGCGACCAGCGCGAGGCGGTCGGGCGGGTCGGCGCGGGACAGGTCGCGGATCTCGGGCAGCGACATCCCGGCGCGCTGAAGGGTCCGGACGAGCCGGGCGCGATCGAGGGTGTCGCGGTCGTAGGCGCGGTGCCCGGACGGGGTGCGCGCGGGGGTGAGCAGGCCCACCGATTCCCAGTGCCGCAGCACGTGCGCCTCGATGCCGAGTTCGGCGGCGGCGTCGCCGATCTTGAACGCTTCGGTCATGGTCCACCTCTTTACTTCATGTCGACCTGAAGTATTACGGTGCCACGGTTCCCGGCGACGGTCCAGGTTGCCGGTGGAGAACAGGAGGATTCATGTCCGATCCGGTGCGCCGTCCTTCACTGCTCGAATGTTGCGGGGCCGCAGTGGGTTTCGTATCCGGCATGGCGCGGTCGCGGCGACCCGACGAGCGGTTGCTGCGGTCCATCACCAACGCCGGTCTGCCCGCCGCCTCGGTGACGGTGACGGTGACCGCGCTCCCGCAGACCCCGCGGTGGGTGCCGACGGGCGCGGTGGTCGAGGGCCGCTTCCGGCCGCGGCGCATCGCGAACGCGTTGACCTCGTTCGTGATTCGGCATCCCGAGGCCACGTTCGTCGTCGACCCGGCCGTCTGCCGCGCCGCCGAGCACCGTGCCATCGCTCAACTCCCCGCGGTGCTGCGCGTCGCCGTGCGCCCACCCGCCGACACCATCCCCACGATCGACGCGCTGGGATCGATCGTCCCGGATTTCGCGCTCCCCACCCACGCCCACTGGGATCACGTGTGCGGCCTGCTCGACCTGCCGAACCTCCCGGTCCACCTGCACCGCCCCGAACACGACTGGATCATGTCCGGCGCCGTCGCCCCCGTCGGCGGCGTCCGCGACTCCCTGCGCGACCGCCCCCTGATCCGCTACGACCTCGACGGCCCACCCGTCCTCACCTTCCCCCGCAGCCACGACCTGTTCGGCGACGCCAGCGTCACCCTCGTCGACCTGGCCGGCCACACCCCCGGCAGCATAGGCATCCTCGCCCACACCCCCACCGGCTGGATCCTCCTCGCCGGCGACGCCGCCTGGCACCACCTCCAAATCGACGACATCCGCCAAAAATCCGCCTACCCAGGCAATTTCGCCGACCACGACCGAGACGCCACCTACCACACCCTCCACCGCCTCCACCTCGCCCGGCCCCACGTTCGCATCATCCCCACCCACGACCACACCGCCGCCCACCAACTCTGACCAACCCAGCCGCACCCCTTGTTCGGATCCGCACCCGTTGTAAAGCCATGCACCCGGTGCGAATTCGAACAAGGGGTGCGGCTGCGATGGCCCACTGGCCACCAAATGCGCACGCCCACTGGTGGGGGGCAACCCAGCCGCACTCTTTATTCGGATCCGCACCCCTTGGGGGGCCCTGAAAGAGGTGCGAATCCGGATAAGGGGTGCGGCTGGGTTGCAGGCCATTGGGGGTGGGGTGGCTATGGACGGTGGGGGTGGGGTGGGGTCAGACTTCGGGGATGGATGCGTTGGCGGGTGGCGAGTTTCGGGTCGAGAGTGTCTATCTGAATACGGCGTCTTATGGGTTGCCGCCGGAGCGGGGGCTGGCCGCGGTGCGGGAGGTCACCGAGCGGTGGGCGGTCGGGGCGGGGGCTCCGTCGGTTCACGATGATCAGGTGGATGGGTTGCGGGCGGCGTTCGCGCGATTGTTGACGGGGGCGACGGGGGCGGATGTGGCGGTGGGACACGGGGTGGGGTCGCTGGTGGGGTCGGCGGCGGCCGCGTTGCCGCCGGGGGCGGAGGTGCTGGTTCCGGAGGGGGAGTTCGCCTCGGTGCCCAATCCCTTTCGGTATCGCGGGGATCTGAGCGTGCGGGCGGTGCCGCTGGAGCGGTTGGCCGAGGAGGTGCGGCCGCGGACGGCGTTGGTGGCGACGAGCGTCGTGCAGTCGGCGGACGGGCGGGCCATCGATCCGGCCGCGTTGCGCGCCACGACGCGGGCGCACAACGCGTGGTTGCTGCTCGATGCCACGCAGGCCGCGGGGTGGCTGCCCTTGCGGTTCGACGATGCGGACTTCTGGGTCTGCGGGACGTTCAAATGGCTGCTGGGCGCCCGCAGCGTGAGCCTGATGGCGGTGCAACCCGCCCTCGCCGACGTCGTCCGGCCCGTGACGCCGGGCTGGTACGCGGCCGCGGACAAGTGGGCGGAAATGTATGCGCCACAACAACTCGCGCGCACGGCTCGCCGCTTCGACGACACCCCGGACTGGCTCGGTGTGGTGGCCGCCGTCGCGGGACTGAGCCTGATCGAGGAGCTGACCGTCGAGGCCGTCGGGCGCCACGATCGTGCCCTCGCCGACCGATTCCGTCGCGGGCTGGCCGATCTCGGGCTGACGCCGGTTCCGGGCGACTCCCCTATCGTCACGCTTCCGGGCGCGGGCGAATTCGCCAGGCGGCTGGATGATTCCGGCATCATCACCTCGGCGCGGGATGGGGGGTTGCGGTTCTCGTTCCATATTCACAATGGGTCCGATGATGTGGATCGAGCACTGAAAGCCTTGGCGCAGCGTTGATTCGGCGGCTGCGGCTTCCGATCCATACACGCGACGGGATCTACGACGTAGGCCCTGGGACCAAA
Organism: Nocardia sp. NPDC003482; assembly: GCF_053588115.1. Classification (NCBI taxonomy): domain Bacteria; kingdom Bacillati; phylum Actinomycetota; class Actinomycetes; order Mycobacteriales; family Nocardiaceae; genus Nocardia; species Nocardia sp. NPDC003482. Next base: position 18,183 of record NZ_JBSFPI010000021.1, on the reverse strand, counting down.
AGCCTTGGGGCAACTAGGAATCGGCGACGCTCTTTCCACATCCGCGACGAGACCGACTACTGGGCTCCGAAAGCCTAGGCACAGTACTGAATCGACCAGTCGACAACGACAATGTTACATGCGGCTACCAGGACCGAAACCGCGGTAGGGAGCCGAACTCCCTTGAAGCAGAATGAATTACGGTATCGCCGGAGACCCTCCCGGAACCACCGGCAGCCCCTCGGCCCGCCATGCTCGAAAACCGCCGATCACATCGGTGACATGGGTGAGCCCAAGGTGCTGGGCGTCGGCCGCGGCGAGGCTGGAGGCGTAGCCCTCGTTGCAGATCAGGACCACCGGGGTGTCGGGGGCCAAGCCGGGGAGGCGGTGGTCGCCGGTGGGGTCGAGGCGCCATTCCAGGACGATGCGTTCGACGATGAGCGCGCCGGGGATCTCGCCCTCCGCCGCGCGATTCGCGTGCGGGCGGAGGTCGATCAGCAGGGCGCCGTCGGATTGCAGGGCGGCGGCCTGTTGCGGGTCGACGCGCAGCAGGCGGGCGCGGGCGCGGGCGAGGAGGTCCTCGGCGGTCACGGGGGCTCCTTCACAGTCCGGTGAAATCGGTCAGCTCGCGGTACTCGCGGACCGGCCGCAGGGGCGGGGAGTACGCGTGCACCGATGCGGCGGGGCGGGTGGTGGCGTTGCCGAGCTGATGGGCGCGCTGCGGGCCGAAGGCCACGGTATCGCCCGCCGACCAGGTCGCCGTGCGCGGGGTCGCGCCCGCGTGCAGGTACCGCTCGTGCAGCTCGCCGATGGTGACGGCGAACGCTCCAGATGCGCCGCCGTGATCGTGCGGTTCGGTGCCCTGGCCCGGCGCCCACGACAGCAACCACAGCTCAACGCCCATGGTCAGCGCCAGCCGCGCCCACCAACGCTGGGTCGGATCGAAGCGCACGAGATCCAGTAGCGGCGTCGCCAGGGTGGTGGCAACCTCGCCGACCAGCTCGTGCAGCTCGGCGGGCGACCAGAGAGTGCGCTCCGGCCGGATCGCCTCGTGTAAGCACGGCACATCCACCGCGGGATGAATGTCCTTGGCGTGCTTGAGATTCACCGGCACCGACGTGGTCACTGCGCTCCTGCCTCGGTCGACTGGTTTTTCCCACGAATTCTGCTCCCCCACCGCCCCCTTGCCACCCTCCACGATCAGCGTGAGCGAAACCACCGCGCACCCCAGCCGCACCCCTTGTTGGGATCCGCACCCCTTGCACAGCCCTGCAGAGGGTGCGGATCCGAATAAAGGGTGCGGCTGTGTTCGCGCACGGTGAGGCGGCTGGCTTCTCCGAGGTGGCCGTCCCTCGAGGGTGGCAACGCAGCCGCACCCCTTGTTGGGATCCGCACCGTTTGTAGAGCCCTGCAACGGGTGCGGATTCGAATAGGGGGTGCGGCTGGGCTGCCCGGACCACGGAAGCCGCACCTTTTGGGAGGCCCCCTCATTGGGGGGTCCTGGATTGCGAGGCTCGCCCCAGGTTGGGAGGCCCTGGGTTGAGAGGCCCTTGGTGGGAAAGCGCTCGGCGAGGAAGATCCTGGGTGAGGAAACCCTCGATGAGGAGGCGCTCGGCGAGAAGGCCCTGGGTGAGAAGGCCCTCATTTGGGAGGTCCTCGGTGGGGAAGCGCCCGGCGAGAAAACCCTGAGTGAGGAGGCCCTCCGTGAGAAGACCCTCGGTTGGGAGGTCCTCGGTGGGGAAGCGCTCGGCGAGAAAACCCTGAGTGAGGAGGCCCTCGGTGAGAAGGCCCTTGGTTGTGAGGTCGTCGGTTGTGCGGCGCTGCATTGGGAGGCGTTGGATGGGGTGCTGGGGTTGAGAGGCGCTGGAAGCGGGGCGAATTCGGGTATGGGGTGGGGGTGGGGACTACAAGGATTGGATTCAGGGCGAGTCAGAGGGGGGACATGGGGGTGGGGAGGGCCTACGGTCGCCGAAGTTGGTTTGGGCGTGGGGGTTTCCTCGCCTTAGTGGTAGGAGGGCGTGGTCATGTTCGGAAATCGCAGGGGTCGTCGCCGCGCGGTGGTGGTTGCTGTCGCGCTGGTTACGGCGGCGTTGGTGGTTGGGGGGTGTGGGGGGTCGGAGCCGGAGACCGAGGTTCGGGCGGTCAATGGGCAGACGTTTGATTTGACGCCGCAGCAGCCGGGGCGGGTGCGGGGGGAGAAGGTGGACGCTATCGCGGCTAAGGTGCCGCAGGCTATTCGGGATCGGGGGACGCTGATTGTCACCGGGGCGGCGAATACCGGTGGGCCGCTGCGGTTCTTCGCCAATGATGATCGGACGTTGATCGGGTCCGAGGTCGACTTCGCGTATCTGATCGCGGATACGCTGGGGCTGAAAGTCGAACTGCGGGCGGCGGATTGGGCGCAGAACTTCGTGGCGATCGATTCCGGGGCGGTGGACGCCTTCATCTCCAATGTGACCGTCACCGAGGAGCGCAAGGAGAAGTACGACTTCGCGACCTATCGGCTCGACAATCTGGCGCTCGAGGTGGCCAAGGACGCGAACTGGACCTATACCGACCGGAAGTCGTTGGCGGGCAAGCGGATCGGCGTCGGCAGCGGGACCAATCAGGAGCAGCTGCTGGTGCAGTGGAACGATCGCAATGTCGCCGAGGGGCTGCCGAAGATCGACATCGCCTACTACCAGCAGGCGACCGACTACTATCTCGCGCTGGCCTCGCATCGGCTCGACGGCTACCTGGGCCCGAACCCGGTCGCGGTCTATCACGTCGCGACGGCGAACCAGACCAAGATCGTGGCGAACTTCTCCGGCGCGGGCGATGCCCTACAGGCCGAGATCGCGGTGCTCACCCGCAAGGACAACGGCCTGATCGGACCGGTTCACGAGGCTTTGCAATACGCCATCGAGCACGGCACCTACCAGAAGGTGCTCGAGCACTGGGGCCTGAAGAGCGAGGCCGTCACCGAGACCCGCATCAACCCGCCGGGCCTGCCGAAGAAGACCGGGTAGCTCACTGCACCAGATGCCGGGGCGCGGCCTGCTGCCACGAATCGCGCACGATGTCGGCGAGTTCGTCGTGATCGTCGAGGGCGGCCAGCCGCACCCGCACCCACGCGTTGCCGGCCTCGTGCGGGGCGATCCAGAACTTGTCGGGCTCGGCGAGCACCAGTTCGTCGCGGTCGGCGATCGGGCAGCGCACCGCCATCGAGGACTCCTCCTCCGGCAGCGTGAGGAACAGCTTGCCCGCGACCCGGAAAGTCGGCATCCCCCACTGGAATTGCTCCGTCGTCTCCGGCAGGGACAACGCGAGACTACGAACATCATCGCCGGTGGCACTCACCCGGGCAATCTTTCCAGACCCGGGCCACCGCGAAGATAATTCCTCGAGGCCCGCGCTGGGCCGAATCACGTTCGGTACGTTGGGCCGGGTGAGGAACAATCGCCCGGCGCTCGACGAGATCGACCACATCCTGCTCGAGGAGCTGGCCCGCGACGGCCGCATCACCAACAACGCGCTGGCCGCCGCGGCCGGGATCGCGCCGTCGACCTGCCTGGGCCGGGTACGCGCGCTCGTCGAGCGCGGGGTGATCCGCGGCTTCCACGCCGACATCGACCCCGCCGCCCTCGGCCGCAGCCTCCAGGCGATGATCTCGGTCCGGGTGCACGCCAACGCACGCCCGCAACTGGCCGCCTTCGGCGAACGCCTCGCCGCCCTCGGCGAGGTCCTCAACGTCTACTTCATCGCGGGGGCGGACGACTACCTCGTGCACGTGGCCACCGCCGACACCGAGGCCCTCCGCCTGTTCGTCCTCGAACACCTCAGCGCCCACCCCGCCGTCGCCCGCACCGAAACCATCCTCATCTTCGAACACGTCCGCCCCCGCACCCCACCCACCCGCACCTGAACCGGGCCGACCACCCCGCCATTCGCACGAACGGTATCGCACGGTGACCACCGCCGAACCCTCAGCGGCACAGGCCATCTCGCCAACCGGAGTCACCCCTCGACAGCCGCCACCTCGGACACCGAATGCGCCGTGTAACCATGTGCGGCAGCGACGGATTCGGACAGCAGCAGCCCCCGATGGGTGCTCAACCCCGACGCCAGCCCGGGATCGGCCGCGGTCGCCGCGCGCCAACCTCGGTCGGCGAGCGAGATCACGTACGGCAGAGTGGCATTCGTGAGGGCGACGGTCGAGGTGTAGGGAACGGCGCCGGGCATGTTGGCGACGCAGTAGAAGACCGAGTTGTGGACGCGGTAGGTGGGGTCGTCGTGGGTGGTGGGGTGGGAGTCGGCGAAGCAGCCGCCCTGGTCGATGGCGATGTCGACCAGGACCGAACCCGGCTTCATCTGCGCCACAAGGGAATTGGAGACCAGTTTGGGGGCCTTGGCGCCGGGGACGAGGACGGCGCCGATGACCAGATCGGCCTCGCGGACGCGGTTCTCGACCTCCTGGGCGTTGGCGACGACCGTGCGCACCCGGCCCTGATACTGGGCGTCCAGGTCGCGCAGCGGGGCGATGTTCAGGTCGAGGACGGTCACGTCGGCGCGCATGCCGACCGCGACGGCGGCGGCATTGCGGCCGGCGACCCCGGCCCCGATGACCACGACCTTCGCCGGGCGCGCGCCGGGCACGCCGCCCATGAGCACGCCGCGGCCGCCGCCCGAACGCATCAGGTGGTAGGCGCCCGCCTGCGGGGCGAGGCGACCGGCGACCTCGCTCATCGGGGCCAGCAGCGGCAGCGAACCGTCGCGGCCGGTGACGGTCTCGTAGGCGATCGCGGTGATGCCCGAGGCCAGCAGGGCATCGGTGCATTCGGCGGACGCGGCCAGATGCAGATAGGTGAACAGCACCTGATCCTCGCGCAGCCGCGAATACTCCTGCGCCACCGGCTCTTTCACCTTCAGCACCAGATCGGCGACCGCCCACACCTCGGCCGCGGTCGGCAGCACCCGCGCGCCGACCAGGGTGTAGGCGTCGTCGTCGAAGGCCGAACCCGCACCCGCCCCGGACTCGACGAACACCTCGTGCCCGCGCGACACCAGCTCGCGCGCGCCCGCGGGCGTGCACGCCACGCGGTATTCGTGGTTCTTCACCTCGCGGGGAATCCCGATCTTCACCTGCGCTCCTCGTGTTCCGGTCGGAAGGGTCTCGGAAGCGAGTATGAATTTCGTGCGGCGAGCGGTCCAGTTCCTCGAAGATAATTCTCAGGCGCGCCGCTCGATCATTCGAATCATCGAAATCGTCGGTGTCGAAGGGCTTGCGGCCGAAGCATCTTCGGGCCGGGCCTCAGTCCCCCGGCTCGTGCTGGTGATAGACCGCCAGGCACCCGGCGACCCCGAACCTCAAACGACGCGCCTCGCCGACCACCTCGCCATCGGTCGCGAGCGCCTGCGGAGTGGACAGATCGACGGTCAACTCCCGGACGATGCGTTCGCCGTAGACGTTGCTGTGCCCGATCGCGCCCAGCAGCAGGGCGATCATCGCGCGGGCGCGGGAGAACCGCAGATCCGCACGCAGCCAACGGATGTCGAGCAGCCCGGAGTCCATGCGCGGCCGGAACGCGGGCACCGCGCCGTGCGGGTGATAGGGCCCGTTGCCGACGAACAGGAACCACACGTCGTGCCAGCGCTCGTCGAATCGGATCCGGATCGGCTCGGCCCGGCGCAGCGTCACCAGCAGCGCCGCGGCGAAGGCGGGCCACTTGCCCCAGCGGTCCTCCCACTGCTCGCGCAGGCGCACGAGTTCGGGATACGCGCCGACGCTGGCGGTGTTGATCAGGCAGCGCGGTTCGCCCCCGTCGAGTCGCACGCTGGCCACGTCCACCGACACCGCCTCGCCCGCCTCGGTGGCCGCGGCGACCTCGGTGACGGTGTCCACGCCGACATCGCGGGCGAAGTGATTGAGGGTTCCGGTCGGCACGACCACCAGCGGCAGCCCGTGGCGCAGCGCCACTCCCGTCACGGCCGCCACCGTGCCGTCGCCGCCCGCGACGCCGATCGCCGCCGTGTGCTCGGTCCGTTCGGCCAGCTCCTGCTCCAACTGCTCGACGCAGTCGCGGTCGGGTTCGGTGCGCAGGATCCGCGCGGCCGGGAACACCGCGGCGAGTTCGTCGGCCGGATCCTGCCCGGGATCGCCGGAGTTCGGATTCACCAGCAGCACAAGCCCTTTGCCGTCGACCAGCCGCGGCACCTCGCGCACCGGACGGGCATGGGTGGCCGATTCGCGCAGCGGCCACCAGCGCCGCGACGCCAGGGCCACCCCCACGCCGACCGACGCGCCGACGAGCACGTCCGAACCCCAGTGCACCCCGGTGTGCACGCGCGAGTAGGCGACCGTCGCGGCCAGCGGCGCGACCGCCACCGCGCTGCGCGGGGACTCCATGGCGACCGCGGTGACGAACGCCGCCGCGGAGGCGCTGTGCCCGGACGGGAACGACGACGAGGTGGGCCTGCGCACCAGCCGCCGCCGCTCGGGCAGCAGTTCGGCGGCGGGGCGGCGACGCGCGAACACCGACTTCAACACGGCATTGGCCACGAAGCTCGCCCCGGCCAGCGACGCCACACCGCGCACGGCGGCCCGGCGCGGCGCGCCCTTGCGGCTCGCCAGCACCGCGGCGACGGTGAACCAGAGCACGCCGTGATCCGCCGTATGCGTCAGCCGTTTCATGCCCTCGTCGAAAGGGGTCACCGGCAGCCGCGCGACACCGGCGCTCACGGCCCGATCCCATCGGCCCACCAGGAAGAATCTGCGTCGCAACCAGCCACTCACCGAATCGACCCTACCGGCCCGATCGCGCCGCCCCGGCTGTGACGCGCGCCGCCCGATTCGACGGCGGCGCGGCGGGTAAGCCGGAAACGTCTCGTGTAGTTCCGATTTCGGAGGTGGAAGTGTCCCAGCACGGAAGTGGACCCCGGGAAGCCGTCGAGGGCGTGGTCGAGGACGTCAAGGGCAAGGCCAAGGAGGTCGCCGGGATCATCACCGGCAACGAGAATCTGAAGGGCGAGGGACGCGCCCAGCAGGACAAGGCCGAGGCCGAGCGCACCGCCGCCGCGAAGGAGGCGGCCGCCGAGAAGGCCCGCACCGAGGCCGAGGTGAACAAGGCGCGGCAGGCCGGTTTCCAGGATCGGTAGCCGGATCGGAGGGGTCGTACGCTGGTCTCATGTGCGATCCCTCCCGGCTACCCGGCCTCGATCGGCTGGCCGATCTGGTCGTCGGCCGACGCGTGGCGGTGTTGACCGGCGCGGGAATCTCCACCGACAGCGGAATTCCCGACTATCGCGGGCCCGGCTCGCCGCCGCGCACGCCCATGACCTATCAGCAGTTCGTCGCGGATCCCGTGTTCCGGCAACGGTATTGGGCCCGCAACCACGTCGGCTGGCGGCGCATGGACGCCGCCCGCCCCAACGACGGTCACCGGGCGCTGGCCCGCCTCGAGCGGCTCGGCGTGATCGGCGGCCTGATCACCCAGAACGTCGACCTGCTGCACACCAAGGCCGGACATCGGCGGGTGATCGATCTGCACGGCACCTACGCGCGGGTGCGCTGCCTGTCCTGCGACGGGCTCGTCTCGCGCATGTCGCTCGCGGACCGGCTCGAGGCCGCCAATCCCGGATTCGCCGAGGCCGCGATCACCGACGGACTCGAGGTCGCGCCCGACGCCGACGCGGTGCTCACCGACACCGCCTCCTTCCGGATGGTCGACTGCGCCCGCTGCGGCGGCATGCTCAAACCCGACATCGTGTACTTCGGCGAGAACGTGCCCAAGCCGCGCGTCGCCGCCGCGTTCGAGCTGGTCGACGACGCCGAGGTGCTGCTGGTGGCCGGATCCTCGCTGACCGTCATGTCCGGTTTGCGCTTCGTCCGGCACGCGGCGAAGACGGGTCGCCCGGTCGTCGTGATCAACCGCGGTCCCACCCGTGGCGACGAGTACGCCACCCTGAAGCTGGACAACGGGTGTTCGGCGATGCTCACCGGTCTGGCGCGGGTCCTGGACCGATCCGGTTGGGACGCAAGAGTTTCCGTACCCGCGTAGGCGAGAGCACCTCAGCGCGGGGTGGGCAGCACGGCCCCCCGCCGCGTGGGCGCCGTGACCTCGCGCGGCGAGATACCGTGCGCGCGACGGGGTTTGGCGGCGTCGGGGCGGCCCGCGATGCGATCGAGCCACTCCTCCATGAGGCTGCGTTCGCCGTCGGTGAGGGCGTTGGTCTGGGGTAGCACCGCGCGCAGAGCGACGGCCGCGCCGATCGGGCCCGCGACGGGAGCCGCCGGGGCGTCGGCGGTGATGGCGGCGACGATGGCCTCGCGGGTGAGTTCGGACAGCGCCGGATCGCGGGCCTCGTCGGGCATGGAGATCAGGGTGAGGGTGGTGCCGAGTCCGGCCGCGTAGACCAGGTGGGTGGCGCGTTCCTCCTCGACCCGCAGGCGCCCGGCCTCGGCGACCCGTTTGACCTTGCGGCCCAACACCTTCAGCGCCGCGACCGCCGCGGGCGGCAGCGACTCCGCGGGCCGCGCCTCGCCGTACATGAGGGCGAACAGGGCCGGATTGGCCAGGCCGAATTCGACGTGCGCGTCCCAGCCCGCGCGCAGATCGTCGACCGGATCGAGATCCTTGTTCACCGCGGTCTTGCTGTTCAGGTAGGCCCGGAAGCCGTGTGAGGCCACCGCGTCCAGCAGGCCCTGCTTGTCGCCGAACAGCCGGTAGATCGTCGGCGCCTGCACTCCGGCGGCCGCGCTCACCGCGCGGGTGGAGACGGCGTCGCGGCCCCCCTCCGCCAGCAGCTCGATGGCCGCGGCGATGATGCGCTCCCGGGTGTTATCCGCAGCGGCGGACCGAACGGTGTCCATGTTTTCAACGGTAACACCACCCCGTTAGCGACGTTAATTCCATCGTTAACGGAGGAACGTTTCCATTGTTATTCAGAGCAGCACCAGCAGCGTCGCCGCCGTCGCGACCAGCAGTACCCAGACGACGAGCAGTTGACGCGCCGAGCGTGGCGTGTCGAGATCCGGCGCCTCCCCGCCGGTTTGCCGAAACGCGTGGGTCGCACCCATGACAGGCCCCCTTCGAATTCGAGTGTGGTTCCGTCACAAGGCGACTACCCCGGATTCGTCATTACAGCGGCGTGGCCGACAGTGGCGCGCGCCACGTCCGCCGCTTCTCAGAGGTTCTCGTCGTCGAAGCCGAGGGCCTTGAGCGAAAGGCGGTGCAGGGTACGACGTTCGGCGGGGGTGAGGCGGGCGAGGACGCCGTCGGTGGCCGCCTCGATCCGGGTGTCGGTCTCGGCGCGCAGCTTCTGGCCCGCGGCGGTGATGGCAAGGCGGTAGCGGCGGCGGTCCTCCGGATCGCGGGTGCGGGTGACCAGGCCCGCCTTCTCGAGCGCGTCGATGAGGCGGACCACCTCGCTGCGGTCGATGCTCAGCGCCTCGGCCATCTCCTGCTGCGAGATCTCGCTGCGTTCGGCGAGGTGGGTGAGGACCCAGTGCTCGCGCAGCGAGGTGCCGACCTCGGCGTGGATGGCCTTGTGCAGCTTGCCCAGGGCATAGGTCGGGTAGCGCAGCAGTCCACGTGGGTGCAGCTCGCGGTCTTCGGTCACCTTTCGATTCTAACTATTGTTGAGTAGCCCAATCATTGTTACTCTCCGCAATTGGGTTGCTCAATCGAAAGTGAAGGAGGGGTCCGATGACGCAGACGCGCACGGACACCGCGTCCCCCACGTCCGACACGATTCCGGCGCACGTGTGGCGCACCGCCGCCGTCGTGGTGTTCGGGGCGGTGATGGGGATGCTCGACACCTCGCTGGTGAACATCGGCCTGCACGAGATCGGCGCGGATCTGGGCGCCGATCTGGCCACGATCCAGTGGATCGCCAGCGGTTATCTACTGGCACTGGGGGTTTCGCTGACGGTCTGCGGCTGGCTGGCCCGCCGGGTCGGGGTGGGACGGTTGTGGATCGGGGCGCTGGTGGCGTTCACGGTGACGTCGGGGCTGTGCGCGCTCGCGGGGTCGGCGGGGTGGTTGATCGCGCTGCGGATTCTGCAGGGGCTCGCCGCCGGGGTGATGCTTCCGGCCGGGCAGACCATCCTCGGTCAGGCGGCGGGGCCGCGGCGGATGGGCCGAGCGATGGGCGTGGTCGGGATCGCCGTGGTCGGCGCGCCGACGATCGGGCCGACCGTGGGCGGGCTCATGCTGGCGCACTGGGGCTGGGAGTGGTTGTTCCTGATCAATATTCCGCTGGGGTTGATCGGGTTGGGGCTCGGGCTGCGGTATCTGCCGCTGGGCAAGGGGGTGGCCGGGCAGGGGTTCGATGTGCTCGGGTTGGTGCTGGCCGGGGGCGGGGTGTCGGCGGTGGTGTACGGGTTGTCGGAGATCGGTGAGCGCGGGGGTGTGGGGGCGGTGTCGGTGTGGTTGCCGGTGGCGCTCGGCGCGGTGGGGGTGGCGGGTTTCGTCGCGCGGTCGGTGCGCAGTGCGCGCGCTCTGCTGGATGTGCGCATGTTCGCCGATCCGGTGTTCGCCGCCGCCAATGCCGCGAGCTTCTTCGCGGGCGCGGCCATGTTCGGGGTGATGGTGCTGCTCCCGCTGTACTTCCAGGAACTGCACGGCTACGGCCTGATTCGCACCGGCGTCGCCCTGATCTCCTTCGGCGCGGGCGGCGTCATCACCCTTCCCCTCGGCGGCCGCCTCACCGACCGCATCGGCGGCGGCGCGGTGGCGATCTGCGGCGGCCTGGCGGTGACCGCCACCCTACTGCCCTTCGCCTTCCTCCCCGCCGACGCGAATCCCGTTGTGGTGCAGGCGCTTCTGTTCGCGGCGGGCGTGGCCACGGCGCTGTCGGGAATGCCCCTGGTCTCCGCCGCCTACGCCGCCGTCCGCCCCGACCAACTCCCCGACGCCGCCGCCTTCGTCAACATCCTCCAGCGCATCGGCGGGGCGGTCGGAGTGGCGATCGTCGCGGTAATCCTCTCCCGCGCAGCCCTTTCCGGCTGGGCCGCCCTGTCGGGCTACCACCTGGCCTTCGGCGCCATCGCCGCACTGTCCCTCGTCGGGGCGGCGGTGTCGACGGAGTTGCGGCGCAATCAGCGGACTCGTCCGTGATCACGGCAGGTGGGTGTCGCGGGCGGAGGGGTCGAGGCGCCAGGTGTGTTGGTAGAGGCGGTTCCAGCGGGCGTCGAGCCAGTCCCAGATGAGGTCGGCGACGATGGTGGGGGTGTCGAGGCGGGTGCGGTAGCGGCGGGCGGCGGAGGCGTCGCTGATTTCGACTGTGTAGGTGGGGGTTTCGGTTGGTTCGGGTGGGGTGGGGTAGGTCTGGATGAAGGTGGCGGGGTCCTCGTCGGGTTTGGTGACGGTGAGGACCTGGGGGGTGGTCAAAGTCTCGATGTAGGAGCGGAGTTCGTCCAGGGCGATGGTCCGGGCGACGGGGTGATCGTCGATGCGGAGGGTGGCGGGGCGGCGGGGGCCGAAGCGGTGCAGGGTGCGGCGGTCGGCGTCGTAGAAGGCGGCGGGGCGGGCGTGGTCGCGCAGGAGGGGCAGGACGCGGGCGAGGAACTGGTGCGGAATCCGTACGCGGACAATGGTTCCGGCGGGGTCACAGCGGATCAGGGCCTCGCCGCGGCCCGCCAGCACCACCTGCCGGTTCCACGCCTCGACCGTCGAGCGGATCGCGGCGGACGGGTCGTCGTCGGAGACGGGTAGCGGCTGTTGCGATTCCAGGTACGCGGCGAGGTCCGATTCGGCGGGGGCGGCATCGAGCGGCAACACCAGGAACGTGCGGATCACTCGATCAACGTTATCGAATTGCCTTGCCCGCCAGGAAACTACGAGCCCGCGTGGGTGTGCGGCGGCACCGTCGGCCCCTCGCTGGCCTGCACGAGTACGAAACCCTGACCGCGGAAGGCGAGCTGCGCCGCCTCCCCGCTGCCGCGCCCGATCAGCGCGCCCACCTTGAAGGTCCGGTTCACGCCCACCTGGAGGCTGGTGCTCCAGGCGACGGCCGACTGCCCGTCGGCGAAGGTCGGCGCGCGCCCGGCGTCGAGCAGCACGGGCGCGCCGTGCGTGGTGACCGCGACCCAGCCGGTGCCGGTGAGCGTGGTGTTGAACAGACCGGAGGTGACCATCCCCGCCCCCTGCACCCGCTTGATGTCGGAGTCCAGGTGCGGTTCATAGGCGAGGACGTTCTCGCCGTTGACCGTGATGCCCTCGTTCTCCAGATAGAACAGGTGGATGTCGTGCGCGTCGTGCGCGAGGAACAGCGCCCCCTGCCCCGACACCCGCATCAGCTCCACACCCTCGCCGGTGAGCGCCTTCTTGATGAACTTCCCGATCCCCCCGGCGCCCTGATAGTGGAAGTCCATCTGCCCCTGGAACGCGACCATCGACCCCTGCCGCGCGAACACGTCCCCGTTCAGCTGCACCCGCAGCATCTTCGAGTTCTGCAGGGCGAACTGCCCCGGCTGTCCCTGATCCAAGTTCCCGAAAAACGCGCTCCGCATCGCCGCTCGGCCCTCCTCGTGTTCCCTTGCCGCCGTGCGGCGCTCACCGCAGTCGGCACCGATGGTATCCGGGACCGGTGGCCGGACGCTCGCCCCGGATTCCGGCGGCCGAGCCCGGACGACCGTCGTCGACTACGTCATCCGACGGACGCGGGGGCGCGACGGTGCGCCATAACGTCGGTGCGGTGGATCGGCCCGGATCCACGGCATGCGGACAGGTGGCAGGAGGCGCGATGACACTCAGCAGACGAGGACTGTTCGGCGGGGCGCTGGCGGTGGGCGCCGCCGGATTGGCGGCGGGGTCGCTCGCGGCCTGCGCCGACGACGAACCACGGCCCGCGCCGGGAGCGGACCCGCGCGCGGGTGCGGGACTGCACACCACGCTCGGCCCGATCGAACACGTCGATGCCGGGGTGCTGAACGTCGGTTACGCCGAATTCGGTTCGACCACCGGACAACCCGTCGTGTTGCTGCACGGCTGGCCGTACGACGCCTACAGCTACGCCGACGTCGGGCCGCTGCTCGCCGCCGCCGGGTACCGGGTGATCGTGCCGTATCTGCGGGGGTACGGGCCGACGACGTTCCTGTCGCCGGGGACCGTGCGCAACGGTCAGCAGACCGCGATCGCCGAGGACCTCGTGAACCTCATGGACGCGCTGCGTATCGACAAGGCCGTGCTCGCCGGATACGACTGGGGCGCGCGGACCGCCGACATCGTCGCGGCGCTGTGGCCGGAGCGGTGCAAGGCGCTCGTATCGGTGAGCGGATATCTCGTCAGCTCGATCCCCGCCAATCAACAGCCGCTGTCGCCGGAGGCCGAACTCGGCTGGTGGTACCAGTACTACTTCGCGACCGAGCGCGGGCGGCTGGGCTACAGCCGCAACCGGCACGACTTCAACAAGCTGATCTGGCGACGCGCCTCGCCCGCGTGGACATTCGACGACGCCACCTTCGACCGCACGGCCGCGTCCTTCGACAACCCCGACCACGTCGACATCGTCATCCACAACTATCGGTGGCGGCTCGGGCTCGCGCCGGGCGAACCGCGGTACGACGAGTACGAGCGGCGGCTCGACGGCGCGACCGTCGGCGTCCCGACCATCACCATCGGCAGCGACTTCGACGGGGCGGCCGAGGACGGGGCGGCCTACCGCGCCAAGTTCATCGGCAAGTACGAGCACCGCGTCCTCGACGGCATCGGGCACAACGTCCCGCAGGAGGCGCCGCATCCGTTCGCGCGGGCCGTAATCGACGCCGACCAGCTGTGACCACCGATTCCGAAGGAGCGCTTCCCATGACCACCGTCCGTTTCCATTTGCTGTCCACGCTGACCCCCGCCGAGGTCGTGCGCGTGCTCACCGACTTCGGGCCCGGGCGCCCGGACGCCTGGTCGTCGATCGACGCCGAGCACTTCGTGGTGCACGATCGCGGCGACGGCTGGGCCGAGGTCACCGAGGGCACCGCGGCGGCGTGGGAACGGGCGCGCTACGAGTGGGATCCGGCCGGGGACACGGTGACCGTGACGACATTGGACTCCAAGCTGTTCGGCGCGGGCGGCGGCTGGGTCTTCCGGGCCTCCCCCGACGCGACCGGCAGCCGCGTCGACATCGAGCTGACCCGGACCCCGACCACGCTGCGGGGCAGACTGCTGGCGGCGCTGCTCCCGCTGGTCGGACCGTCGTCGCTGCGCAAGTCCTTCCGGGGGCCGTTGCGCGCCGTGCGCTGACATTCGACACGAAACCCGCCCCCGCGAGAAGTCTTGCAGGGGGCGGGTTTTCGCGGTCCGGCCAGGTGTTCAGGAGTGGGCGGCCGCCTCGATCACCTCGGCCACCCGATCGGGGTGGGAGACGGCGACCGAATGGGAGGCGGGGACCTCGGTGACGTGGGCGTGCGCGCGCTCGGCCATGAAGCGTTGCGCCGCGACGGGGATGTTGCGGTCCTCGGTGGTGATCACGTCCCAGCTGGGCTTCTCGGTCCACGCGGCCGCGGTCGCCCGCTCCTCGAGCGCGGATCGGGCGATCGGGCGCTGGGTCGCGGCCATCAGGGCGGCCCGATCGGCGGGGACGTCGGCGGCGAACTGGTCGCGGAACCTGTCCCGCTGAATGTAGAGGTCGGTGCCCGCGCCGCCGTTTCCGTTGTAGGGCACCGGATCCAGCGCGGCGGGCAGGGTCGAGCCGGGGAAGCGGCCGGTCAGCTCCAGCGCGGTCTCACCGGGCGCGGGCAGGAAGGCGGCGACGTAGACGAGCGCCTTCACCTTGTCGCTGCCCGCCGCCGCCGCGCTGATCACCGAACCGCCGTAGGAGTGGCCGACCAGGACGACGGGCCCGTCTAGGTGATCGATGAGCGCGCGCAGGGTGGTGGCGTCCGCGGCCGGACCGCGCAGCGGGTTCGCGGCGGCCACGACCGGATAGTGGTCGGCGCGCAGCTTCTCGATCACGTCGTTCCAGCTCGAACCGTCGGCGAACGCGCCGTGTTCGAGGACGACCGTCGGCCGGGGGCCGTCCGGGGTCGGATTCGCCTCGGTGGTGCTCGCGGTGCACGCGACGGCCAGGCCGCCCGCGGCGACGGCTGCCGCGAGCGCAAACACTACCCGGGTGCGACGGGATTCGTTGGGGGCCATGGGTTTTCCGTCCTTCGAGCGAGTGGGATGATGCCGTCCACTGTGCGTCGCGAGGGTGACCGGCGGCGTCCGTCGGGTGACGGTCGGTTCGACGTAATCGGATCAGGGGTCGCGCGGGTCCTCGTCGGTTCCCCCGGCCAGCAACGGCAGCGCGATGAGCAGCAGGACCGCGGGCGGGGCGACGGCCCCCAGCCAGGGCAGGCGGATCGGTACGACGAACGCCAGGGCCGTCACCAGGGTGGCCAGCGCGGCGGCGATGGGAACCAGGACGTCCCGGCCCGCCGAACGGCGCGAACCGCCGTGCGCCAGCACCAGATACAGCGTGGCGGCCGCCCCGGCCGCCGCGTAGGTCCACACATCGACGTGCCCGGACAGCGTGAGCGCCGCGGCCAGGCAGACCACGGCGGCGATCGCGACGATCCGGTACCGCAGCCCGGCGACGGCGAGCGCGACGGCGAGGACGGACAGCACGGGGCCGATCGCCATCTAGGGCCTCCCCCGGCGTGGCCCGCGCGCTGTCAGCGCCTCGGTCAACGCGTGTTCCGGCGGCCAGGCCACCACCTCGAGCCCGGAGCTGCGCATGTCCCGATACATGCCCCGGCGTTCGAAGTCCCAGAGCTTGCGGCACAGCGGATCATCCGACGGCCGGATCAGATCCGCGCCCGCGAGCACATCGACCACCACGATCGGATGACCACGCTTGCGCAGTTCGATCAGGGCGAGGAAGAACGCGGTGGAGATCAGCGTCGAGAAGGCGATGACGATGGCACCGGGCGGCGCGGCGGCGCGGGGCGGCAGCGAACCCGAGCACCGGGCGGCCCCCGCGTCGTCGACGCCGAGGATCATCGACAGCGCCCGAAAGTATTGGGAGCGGCCGCCTTTCGCCTCGATCCAGCGCACGTCCGCGCCCAGGCAGACCAGCCCGACCCGATCCCCGCTGCGCAGCCCGTTCGCCACGATCTCGACCGCGCCCCGCACCGACCGATCGTGTGCGCGCGCGACGGGACCGTCGGGCCCGGCGTGGGTGTCGAGCAGCACCACGAGATCCACGGACTGCTCGACGCGGCGGTCGGTGACGTACAGGCTGCCCTGCCGCACGCTGACCGGCCAATTGATCGTCCGCAGGCTGTCGCCCGGCGAGAATTGGCGCAGATCCGCGTATTCCACGCCGGAACCCGACCGGTTCGAGGGGTGGGTCCCGGAATGTCGCAGCACCGCCGGGGTGGAGCGCACCGGATCGAAGCGCCGCGGGTGCACCCGGGGGAACACCCGCACCTCGATCGGGCGCACGACCTCGGCGCCGCGCAGCAGACCCCATCTCGCGCGCGCGTGCACCCGCACCGCGAGCCGGTGGCGGCCCCAGCGAACGCATTCGACCCGCACCACCGTCGTCCGCGCCGCCTCCTCGTCGATCACCCGCGAGCGCAGGCCCTCGACCACCGGCAGTTCCAGGGCCACCCCGCCCGGATTGCCGCCGGACACGAGGCGCAGCCGCACGACGATCGTGTCGGTCTCGAAACAGTGCGCGATACCGTGTCCCAGATCGTCGGCGGGGTCGGCCACGACGCGCACGACGGTCTCGGGCGGCCGCCACTGCGCGGCCAGCACGACCCCGGCCAGCGGCGCGGCGAAGACCACCAGCTGCGGGCGGTTCAGCGCGACGGCCATGGCGAAAACCGTTCCGGCGCACCAGATGACGGCGACGGCCGCGGCGGAGAGCCGCCACCGGACGCGCGCGGTGTCGGAGGTGAACCGGTCGCTCATGACACCGGCTGCCCGTCCAGACGGTCCATGATGCGGCACAGCGTGTCACGGCCCGGTCCGGGTGCGTCGCGGTCGCCGTGCGGCCCGGCCACATTCGCCGGATCGACCCACCGCCACAGCTCCGATCCGAAATACCCCGGGCCGATCTCGCGCGCGGCGGCGCTCCGATCGCCGGCGTGGACGCCGAGGGTCAACTCGAATTCGCGCGAGACCAACGGGCGCACATGGCGATCCCAGTCGCCCCGGGTGCCGTCGGCGCGGGCGGCCAGGGTCGCCACCCGCGCGAGGCGCTGCTCCACGACGGTCGTCTCGGCGGTGTCCAACTCGGGTTCCGGTGCGCGACGGGCGATCTCGCGGCCCAGCAGAAACGCCGCCGCCGCCAGCGCGCATCCGCTCACCGGCAGCAGGAGCGGCCGCGCGATCAGCAACGCGATCGACTCGGCGCCGGCGACCACCACGATCGCCGTCCACAGCGTCGATGCCAACCTCATGTCCGGCTCTCCAGGTCGTCGAGGATTCCGGCGAGCAGGGCCGCCGCGGTGGCCCGGTCCAGGTCGGTCATCGGGTGTTCGCTGTAACGAGCCTCGGCGAACAGATCCACCAGCTCCGAGGCGATCTGCGGTTGCACCGCGCCCACGTCCACCGCCTTGGCCAGCACCTCGTAGGCCGTGTCGGACGCGCTGAACACCGTCCGCGCCGCCTGCGCGACCGCGTATTCCATCTGGGTATAGCAGGCGATGATGGCCTGCCGCGGGTCCTGATCGGGTTGCCGCACCTGGTCGAGTCCCCGCTCGATCACCCGTCGCACGACCTCGTGCGCGTCGTGGTGCGACGGATCCGCGGCCGCGTCGGTCCGCCGCCGGGAGGACCGGACCGTCACGATGCCGAGACCGGCGAGCGCGAGCACCCCGAGCGCGCCCGCCGCGATGCCGGCCTCGGCGAGGTCCGTGTGCGGGGGCGGGACCGGGTCCGGGCGTTCGCGGACCGCCGTACCCGTCGGGTCCGCGCTCCGCTCGGTGACCGCCGGTCGTTCGGCCCACGGGACCCGCACCCCGAGAAACGGTGCCGCGCAAGCAATTCCGGCGAGTACCAGCGCCACGCCGACCGCGGCCACCAGCTGCCTGCGGGTGGGGCGCGGGAGCGCGGCCCGATCCGATTGCGGCACAGCGCCTTCCGGTGGGTCGTGGCGGACCCGTCGGAGAAAACCCGCGAGCGCCACCACGATCGTCAGACCCGCGATGGCCGCGAGGGCCACCAGCGGCGCCGCGGACCGGGGTGCGCCGGCCCGGGCTGCCCAGCCAGTGCGAGACCACCCAGGTCCGCGAATACG
>NZ_JBSFPI010000020.1:0-162850 GCF_053588115.1 Nocardia sp. NPDC003482 | reverse complement strand
GATCTTCCGCTGGTGGTCTGCGTCCCCCTCGACGCGGACACCTACGACACCTACGGCGTCACCGGGCTTCCCTATCACCAGCGGGTCGACTGGGGCGACGGCCGCGGCCTGGTCCCCGACGAGCGCTTCGTCGCGCTCGACGCCTTCGCCTTCGTCCAGGCGCTGCGCGACGAACTGGACATCACCCCCATCGACGCCGAAGCTTCACCCGCGCAACAGGTTTTGGCCGGCCAGGTTCGCGACGCCCTCGCTCAGTTTCCCGACGATCTTCCGCTGGTGGTCTGCGTCCCCCTCGACGCGGACACCTACGACACCTACGGCGTCACCGGGCTTCCCTATCACCAGCGGGTCGACTGGGGCGACGGCCGCGGCCTGGTCCCCGACGAGCGCTTCGTCGCGCTCGACGCCTTCGCCTTCGTCCAGGCGCTGCGCGACGAACTGGACATCACCCCCGCCGAACCCGAACCGCGACCCGACACTCGGTAGGAGGCCGGGGACGGTGACCCGCGCACGAGTGCCGACACCACCGCCCCCGGCCCGCGAGTAGGGCTGCTACCCACGCAAACACGTCCCCGTCGGAAGACGATTTAGATACATTAGAACAACTAGAAACAATGAGAGAGGACTGGGAAATTGGCGCACACCGGACGTAGCGCGGAGCACACCCGCACGACCCTGTCGCTGGCGGCGGGCTCGGCGGAGGATCTCCCTGTCGGAGGGCCGCAGCCGGGTGAGCGGCTGGCGTTGACGGACCTGATCCGCACTGCGCGCGAGCGGTCGGGATTGTCCAAGCGGGCGGCGGCGCGGCGCGCCAACATCAGTGAAGGCCGGTGGCGGCAGCTGGAGAGCGGCTACGAGGAAGCGCATGGCCACCGCACCCCGTCTCACCCGACGCGGGCGACATTGGTGCGGATCGCCGAGGCGGTGTCTGTTCCGCCCGCCGATCTCCTGCGGGCGGCGGGGTTCGCTCCCGACTCGGCCACCGAGGTCGTCGATGTCACTGGCCTGCGTCCCGACGATGTGGCGAAGGTGCGCGAGTTCGTCCGGTATCTCAGGGGCGCGACCGCGGAACAGGAGAGCGATGCGCGCGGCGGCGCTCCGGGTGACCAGGCGCAGCAACTGCTCGCCGCGCTGGCTGTGGTCGCCGAGTTCGAGCGCGACGCGCAGGCTCTGGTGACGGAGGCAGCGGCGGCCCGGCGGTCGTCCCGTGAACTGGCGAAATCCGCAGCGCGAGCTCGTGCCATGGCGGCGGCCTGCGCCGCCGCCTACGCGGAGGTCGTGCGACTCGGCGAGGCCCCCCTCGCAGCGGCCCCACCCCAGGAATGACCCACTGCACATCGCGGTCCGGGGGCGGGCCCGTCACAGATCGAACCGGACGCCGATCACCATCTTGATGAAGTCGAGCATCGCGGTGGTGACTGTCCCGTCGTAGGTCCCGGCCTCCAGCACGGCTCGCACGCAGGGAATGAATCGGTGCACCGCGAGCACGCGTTGCCCGTCCCAGTCCACCGAGAAGATCCGCAGGTCCTGCGGCATCTCCCGGGCGTCGACCACCGGCACCGCCAGCGCGACATCGCGATGGCGCAGCATCGCCGGGCCGTCGATGATCACCACGGTCAGGTAGCCATCACCGGCGGCGAGGGTGTAGATGTCGCCCTGGCGCAGTTCCCTCACAGAGGCAGGCCCATACCGATGCGCAGCAAGTCGGTGTCGCTGTACTTCGGCGGGTTCTGCTGCTCGTGCGCGGCGATGCGCCGCAACTCCTTGTCCGCGAGCCGCTGGAGCACGGCCCGGTTGATCTCGGCGCTGACGTTGCCGTCCCCGGCGCTCTCGCGCAGCGCCTGGGCCGTCGCGTCCGGGAGGCTGATGTTCAGTTCCGCCACGCCACCACGGTAAAGCGTGGCGCTTCACCGCGGCAAGCCGCGGGACTCGCCGAATCAGAGCGGGAACAGCGTCGGCTGCTGGGCGGCGTCGCGGGTCCAGGACAGGGCGGTGGGGAGGTTCGCGTCGGGGGCGAAGGTCAGATAGGTCCCGTCGACGCTGTCGCAGCCGATCGCATGGGCGTAGGTGTAGCGACGGCGCGAGTTCACCCGCCCCATATGGACATGCTTGCCGACGCTCGAGGCCACCGCGGCGAGGTTCGCCGCCGCCGGGCCGAGCTTCCAGGCGGTGTCCCCCGCGAGGAACAGACAATCGATCTCGTCCCACAGATCCCAGGCGTCGTACTCCAGGAAATTCTGGGCCGCGAAGGCGACGGGAAAGCCGAGATCGCGGATGCACCGCAGCATCGGCCGGGAACGGGCGTAGGTGGCGAAGTGGTTGCCGACGACGTCGGGAGCGACCGCGAACAGGCAGCGGTCGGCGTGCGGGCGCAGCTTGCCGAGCCACTTCAGGTAGGCGCTGTCGCCCGGGTAGGACCCGCCGAACACGCCGTTGTCGGCGCACCAGAGCGGGTAGTCCCCGGCGAGCCGGTTGCCCTGGGCGGGGGTCATGATGGCGCCCAGTTCCCCGGCGCGGATCCGGTCGCGGATCGCGGGCGTGCTGGGCGGGGTGAGATAGAGGGGAGCGGCGGGAGCGCGCTCGAGCCAGCGCTCGGCTACCCAGTCCTCATCGAACTCAGTGCGGAGTACGGCAGACATCGGTGCCGTCCCTTTCCTGCTGGGGGCGGGGGTTCGGAGACGGGAGCGGAGGGGGACGGCCGCCGAGGACTCCGTCGGCCGCCCCCTCTCTCGACAAGAGAGCTAGAAGGTGAGGGTGCGGGTGAAGCGCAGCGCGGCGCGGTACTCCTCGACCTCCATGTCGCCGATCGTGCCGGTGTGCCTCGTCCAGCCACCGACCACGACGAAGCCCCGCTCGGCCAGCTGGCGCGTGGCCTCCTCGATCGTGTCGACCGGGGTCGTGGGCGGGTCCAAGGGGATGAACTCCCCCCTCGGGTGGGCGTGGTAGTCGAAGACCTCCAGCGCGCCGCCCGGTTCCCAGGTGGCGTGCATGGTGATCGCGTGCCGGAACCGGGCCTCCATGGCCTTGACGATTTCGGTCAGCCGATCGACGGCCGTGCGCAGGGCGGCCGCGCGCTCGTGCAGGTCCGGACGGCTGGCGGTGAAGGTGAACGAGGGGTCCAGATACGCGCGGGCGGTATCGGTGTAGGTGTGCATGGTCTCGCCCAGAACGGTGAACACGCCGTCGACCTCGGTGCCGCCGTGGAACGGGCCGACTGCGGCCGCCGCCGCGAGCGCGCGGACGGTCAGGTCAGCGGCGCAGTCGAGGAACCCGTTGGGGTCCGGGACGGCCAGCTCCTGCGCGAGGTCGGCCAGGAACTGCACGACCTCGCTGGGTTCAGTCGCGGGTTGGTCGTCCTCGGCGGCGGGGCGCAGCGGGAACGGGTTGGTGTTGTTCTCCATGATCGGGAGTGCCTTTCGTGAGATGCGAGTGGGAGTGAAGGAGGCGGGGTGTCCGGTCCCGCGTCCCTTCGGGTTGTGGACCACCTGTCCATCGGACGGATGGGGAGGTGGGTTGGGGGGCCGATATCGACTCGCGCCGCCGGGTCAGCGGGCGTCGGATCCCTGGTCGGCTCCGTGCGCGGGATCATCGAACCAGCGCTCGATGGCCGCGTAGTAGTTGTTGTCGGCCAGCCATCGGCGGGCGGCGTCCGGCGGGATCGTCTCGTAGACGCTGCGCTCGGCTCCACCCGCGTCGACGACGATGCTGTTGAGGATCCAGATCGCGGTGTCGGTGCGGTAGAGGTACTCGGTCGTGCCCTCCGCCGATGCCTCGAGGGCCTCGAATTCATCAGCGCTGGTGCTGTCGAACACGCCGAACTGTGTGCGACCGCTGGCGGTGTGGTGGGTGTAACTGATGCGGGCCACTGCCGTTTCCTTCCGTAGGGGTCGGGGGTTCGATCGGGGCGACGTTCGCGGGGCGCGTCGTGCTCCCCTGACACGACGGTCGGGTGGGGCGGCGGGCGCGGAACCTCCTGTGTCCGCCGCCCCACTCCGTGGGGGCTTGTGCTAGAGGCCGAGGGTGAACCGCAGCGCGGCCGTGTACTCCTCGTCCTCGGCGTCGCGGATCTCCCACTCCCCGATCACGACGAAGCGCCGCTCGGCCAGCTGCCGTGTGGCTTCCTCGATCGTGTCGACCGGCGTGGGGTGAGGGTCGAGCGCGATGACGATCCCCTGCGGGTCGTCGTCGTAGTCGAAGACCTCTACCTCGCGACCGGGGGCCCAGACGGCGCGCAGCGAGATCTCGTACTGGAATTGGGCGGCCAACGCGGTGACGATCTCGGTCAGCCGGGCGGCCGCCGCGTCCAGGGCGGCCGCGCGCTTGCCCAGATCGGGGCGGAAGAAGGTGAGCGCGGGGTCTCCGTACGCGCGGGCGGTGTCCGCGAAGGTGTCGGCCGTGTCGCCCAGGACGGTGAGCGCGCCGTCGACCTCGGTGGCGCTGTGGAAGCGGCCCACGGCGGCCGCCGCCGCGAGCGCGCGGACGACCAGGTCGTTCTCGTAGATGACGAACCCGTCCGCGTCCTGGACCGACTGCTGCTGGGCGAGGTCGGTCAGATACCGCACGATCCTGCTGGGTTCGGTCACGTCCTCGGCGGCTGCCAGCGGGAACGGGTTGCTGTTGTTCTCCATGATCGGGAATCCCTTCGTGGTGTGCGAGTGAGGGGTGAAGGGGGCGGGGTGTCCGGTCCCGCTCCTTCTATGTCATATATTACCCGAATTTGTCTGGCGGGGCAACCCCTCATCCATGCGGGTCTCTGTCTCTCCCGTCGGCGTGATGGGCGGGGCCGGGCCTAGACCTGGGCCGCTGGAAAGAGAGCGAGCTGCTCGGCCATACGCTGGTCGCCGTCGGGACGTGCTGCGGCGGAGATGACTTCGGCCATGCTGAGGTCCTGCCGGAACCGGTGCCCGGTCCGGGCCTCCACGGCGGCGTATCGGGCTGCGAGCGCGGGATTCAGACGTGCGGAGCAGATGAGGTCAGCGCGGGAGGCGAGCACGCAGAATCGGCAGCTCAAGCGCGACATTCCTGCGGCATATGCCGGATGGGGGCGGGTTCCGGCTTGCTCGATGCGTTGCCATACCTGCGGAGTGGTCCAGGTGTGGATGGGTAGCCAGGTGTCGACGTGGCGGCGGCCGTTGCTGGCGGGCCGGTCGACGCTGTAGGACGCGCGGCGTCGTCGAGCGGGGGATTCCTCGGCGCGTAGGCCCAGGATATTGAGCAGCCGGACCGGACGGTCGATCACTCCGGCCTCGCGTTGTTCGGTGGCGAGCCTGGTCATGAGGGTGCGAATCGGTCCACGTTTGTGGTCGGAGGTGCTTCTCTGCACTACGCTGGATGCAGATAGTCAGAGTTGTGGTGGGGCCCTGTTGACGTCATGCTCCAATCTCGAAATAATTCAGTTTCAGTACTTGCGTACAAGCGGAGTTCCGCCCGAGCAGTTGTTTCGCAACAATACCGGGTACGAGCTGATGCCAGACGCTGAATAATTGGGAGGTACCCGAAGACTCGCCACCATCGAATACTTCGATAGATAGGAAGGCGCACCTGGCATGCGTCAATTGGATCAAGTAATTCTTGGAATTTACCGCTACGCGAAAGGCGAATTGTAGTCCTACAGGCTGTATCTATTGCGTCCGTAGATAAACAAAAAGTAAGCGATCAATGCCAGGTCGATCACTGTGATTGCTGCCCTCGCCCATGCTGAGCCTGTGAGAGTCCAGGAGAGACCGATCGCTACTACGGAAGGAATAAGTGGAATCGCCGCATTGGGAATGTAGCTGACAATCAAACTCTCTCGAAGTCTTTTAGGTCGGTCTTCGTTTGAAAGGTGCCACCCAAGAGGATTGGCGTACTGTGCGTTCAGGCGCTTCTCGATATCATCGCGGATATATCCGGACATTCTTGAAATCTGCATTGTCTGGAAAATGGTTAGATTGCCCAAGATTATGGTTACCATCGGAACCAAAAGTAGCAGCAGTGCGTTACGGAGTTGGATACCCACCCCCATCGTAGCCATGCTTAGGGTTAGAGTGGCCAGTCGATATGTCGTCCTGTGGTCCATCTTCTTCATGATTTCGTCACGCAGAGTCTTATATTCCGCCAATATTATTTCGCGTGTCTCATCGTCAATGGGTGGTGGGGCGGTCATGCCTGCCTCCAGGTTGGTTTGGATGTCTTTAATTCATTGTCCCACACGGCGGGGGCTATGCGCTAAAGTGAGTAGCTCTCTTACTGATTGGGGATTCAAATATGCTCTGCTCTGCCGTCTAGGTGCCGACGTCAACTTGTGTAATCCTTAATAAAGGTGTGGATTGAGTGATCAATATGGCTAACTATTCTAAAGATATCCAGCTGTTTCGTAAAGCAACAGTGGAACGCCTGAGCGCCGACTGTTCTTACCATTCATTCGACGCCATGCGAGACTCATGCTCGATCGCTGGGAGTTATTTCAGGGATATATTTCGCGACCAAGGTTCATTCTTAGTTTGGGCGGGCGGTTCGCTTGGTCGCAACGAGTACATGCCGGAGTCCGATGTCGATTTGTTCCTTGTCGACGGTCCCTCCGATGGTGTCGAGACTGCACGGCGTCTTATTCACGGATTTGCTAAGGTCGAGGTCGGAGCTTATGGTCTAGACTTGGTGCAAGTATTAATTTCGAATTCGCTTGTAGACGGTAATCGAGTGATTGATGGCCGTTCTCTGTCATCACCGCACGCGGGCACGCTATCGGAAATGATTCTTGCGGCTAATACGCGGGACCGGCAACTCGCCAACATTATCAGTGAATATTTCTACTGGCATTATTTCGATTTTCCGGACAAGGCGGTCGACGGCGGTTTGAATTATAAATATAGCGGTGGCGGGAGTAGGCCGTTGATCCTATTCAACTTAGCTTACCGATTAGATACTGGCAGAATACCTTCATCTGGAGGCGACCATCCAGAGCTAGCGCTATCGCTATCCTATTTGGCGGCCAAATATGAGCTGCCCGTCACAAGCTTCGAAATCGACCTAGTTCTCGTGGTTAAGAATGCTGCCGCCCATCTATTCCCGCCAGGAGATCCGCATAGTCGCCGTGCATCCGCTCCTAGCCTCCTCCAGGTCTATAAGCTTTGTCGCAAACGTCTCTCAGGTCTCGGATTGATGAGCTTTGCAGACTTTCTTTATGCATATTTTATGGCACGACAGACGGTTCGACGCTCAACGAAAATCGTACTGGAAAGGACGGTGGTTGAGCACTTCGGTCTGCAAAACGTCAAGTATATAAATCAGGCTGGAACGCATGAATTGTTAATACTCCTGAAAGGTGATTTGGAGTGGCCTGAATCGGCGTACCGTCATTCGCTCAGATCATTGATTGCCTGGACACTTTACGTTAGATCGCCAGCGGCGTTTCCTGCTTCAGAAGTGGCGGAAATACTCATGCGTCATCCACTTAGAGATGTGTGGGGTGGTATTATGGCGGTGATCTGTTCCAAATCATCGGATGACCGTCTTTTATGCAATATTCTTACGTGGCTCAATGAGAACGAGGACGGGGCGTATTTAACGAAATTGATTACTAGAAGTGAATCTGCAACCAGCGAGACCAAAGCGTTTGCGCGGCGCTCTTATCTAACCCGTGAGAATATAGTGCAACTCTAACTCCGATTTTTCTCGGGTGGGCGGCCTGGCCCGATCGAGTTCGGATTGGTTTCTGGCGGCTGATCAGCGGCCGTGGGGGCCCGTTCAGTTGGTGGCTGCCGGGTTCCGCGGGCCCGGATGAAGGTCCTTTCGCTGGTTGTCGGGATGGTTTGGGCTGGTCAGCCTGGTTGTAGACGATCCATGGCAGTCAAAAGCAGGCCGGTGCCGCGGTGATGTCGGGACAATCGCAGATGGGTGCGGCGGGTGTGACGGGCGATCCGCGCGGGATGTCAACGACTCGTGAAGACTGACCCCCGGTCGAATCGTGGATTTTGACCCCCGGAGGGGTCGGTTTTCGAGAGTTAGTCGGCGGCGCGGTTTTCCTTGGCGAGGAGGGCGCGGCGCTGGCGGGTGCGGTAGGAGTCCCCGGTGAGGGTGAGGACCTCGGCGTGGTGGACCAGGCGGTCGATCATGGCCGCGGCGACGACGTCGTCGGAGAACGTCTCGCCCCAGCGGCCGAAGGGCAGGTTCGAGGTGACCATGATCGAGCCCTGTTCATAGCGGGAGGCGACGAGTTGGAAGAACAGGTTCGCCGCGTCCTGGTCGAAGGGGATGTAGCCGACCTCGTCGACGATGATCAGCTTGTAGCGGCGGATCTTCTTCAGTTCCGCGTCCAGCCGTCCGGAGTGGTGGGCGCTGGTGAGGCGGGTGATCCAGTTGCTGGCGGTGTCGAACAGCACCGAGTAGCCGGCGTGGGCGGCTTTGACGCCGAGCCCGATCGCGAGGTGGGTCTTGCCGATGCCGGGCGGGCCCAGCAGGATGACGTTCTCGGCTTTCGGGACGAAGGTGCCGGTTGCCAAGTGCGCCAACACATCTCGCCGTAGTGAGGGCAGGTGGTCGAGGTTGAATTCCTCGAGGGTCTTGACCTGAGGGAAGTGCGCGGTGCGGATCCGCATGATGGTGCCCTTGGACTCGCGGTCGGCGACCTGGCGTTGCAGCAGAGCCGCCAAATACTCTTCGTGCGACCA
This sequence comes from Nocardia sp. NPDC003482, assembly GCF_053588115.1. NCBI lineage: Bacteria > Bacillati > Actinomycetota > Actinomycetes > Mycobacteriales > Nocardiaceae > Nocardia > Nocardia sp. NPDC003482. The sequence continues at coordinate 154,202 of NZ_JBSFPI010000020.1, read as the reverse complement.
GTTTTCGTCGCGGGCCTGGTCGGCCAGCTCCTCCCAGGACCGGGCGATGGTGGGGATCTTCAGCACCCGAGTCAGGTAGGCCAGCATCGAGGGCAGCCCGTCGGGCGGTTTCGCCGAACCGTTGGTCGCGGGCCGGTTCTTGGTAGTGGTCATCCGTGGCTCGATTCTGTTGTCGGAACGGGGAAGTCGACGCCGAACAGGGCGTCGTAATCCGGCAACGCGCGCAGCGCGACCGGATGCCCATCGGGATGCCGCCGGGCCCGCTCGCGGCGGCGGCGGTCGGTGGCGAACCCGGCGCGCAGCTGCGCGGCCAGCGCGGTGTGGCCGGGATCGGTGACGACCTCCTGCTTGGTCCAGGACCGCTCGTGCCGAGCCACGACCTGGCCGTCGCAGTGAACCGTCACCGCGGTCGGCGAGGCGGTGACGTCGACGAACCGGCCGATCACCCGGGGATCGACCGAGTAGTCGACGGTGTCGACGCGCACGTAGTAGTCGCGCGCCAGCCGGATCCGCTGGGTCAACCCGATCGGCGGGCTCACCGGCGGCAGCGCGATCATCGACAGGTAGTCGGTCTCGAACAGATCGACCGGGCGGCCGCCGATCGAACGGACCGTTCGCGCGTTCGCGCGTTCGAGCCAATCGGTGAGCTGGGAATTGAAATCCGTTGGGCCGGTGAAGGTTCGGCCCGGCAGGAACGAGGTCTCGAAGAACCCGTTCATCCGCTCGACCATCCCCTTGTATTCCGGATCCCGCGGCGGTGCCAGCTGAATGCGGGTGGCCAGGGTCCCCGCGAACGCGGCCGCCGCCGCGGTCACCTTCCCCGTCCCACCGATCGCCGATTCCCGGTCCCAGACAAGGGTTTTCGTCACCCGCCCCATGCCCGAGATCAGCGACCACATCCCCGACAGCAGATCCCCGCCCTGGCGCGAGGGCAGCATCACCGCGGCGGTGAACCGGGAAAACCCCAACGTCATCACCAACACCGGGAACACCCGCTCCTGCCCGCGGCCCACCGGGATCCGGGTCTCGGGGAACCACAGATCGCACTGCGTCACCGACCCCGGCTCATACGACACCCGGTCGACCGGATCGACCCCGGCGTACTCGGGACGGATCTCGCGCAGCCGAATCCGCAACGGATTCATCGTGTACGGCCAGCCGATCCGCTCGGCGATCACCGTCGCGGGCATCCGCGGAAACTCCGCCAGCAACGCCCGAATCCGCGCCTCGTAGGCGTCCACCACCCGCCCCTTCGGCGCCCGCTCGTACTTCGGCGGCCGGTCCGACGCCAACGCCGCCCGCACCGTATTCCGCGCCACCCCCAACCGCCGCGCGATCTCCTTGATCGGCACACCCTCCGCCCGATGCAACCGACGGATCTCAGCCCAATCCTCGATAGCAATCACCCCGCAAGCTTCAACCCCCAGCAGGGGGTCAAGGTTCGGAATTCGCCAGAGGGTCAGTCTTCAGGAGTTGCCGACACGGGAATCGAGAATAGCTGTAGGCGTGTTGTTTCGGTTCCCAGCGGCGGCCGGGATGGTTGTGCAGGGCGAGGGTCTGTAGCCAGGCGGTCAGGTCCAGGGCGAGCGCGACGACGCGGTGCCGGTGGGCGACGGACAGGCGCATTGGTTGATGTGACCGCGTTGTCTGCCGGAGTAGGGCCAGTGAGGGGCCCAGCTGCGACCGACCCCTCCTTGCCGCGTATCACGGAGATAGCCCCTGATTGGAGTTGTCGACAGCCCGAGGTGCCTGAATCGACTGGAATCTGGTCAGGCCACAACGCTCGCGCCCTTCATCGCACGCGCGATGCGTCCGGGGCCTGCTCGTCAACGGAGTCCGGTAGCGGCCCTGGCACCACAGGCCGTCCCGCGTAGATTTCCGAAGGAGGCCGATCACACCGGTCGTTGTCGGGTACGGGAATGGCTGGGGAGGCCGAGGCTGACAGTCGGTCGTTGCTTTCGCCGCTGAGTGTCCGCTCGTTTGGCTCGCAGAAATGCGAGGGTCATGTCGATCCCCTCAATTTCCCCGGCCCAGCCTTCTGCCTCGGCGCGCTGGCGGCGTGAGAGCAGATCGTCCTCTAGTTCGTCGAGCCGGGAGATCATCCGCGGATCGACGTGGAGCATCGGGCAGCGTACGCACGCGTGTTCGTGCTGGCACCCCGTGCCGTAAGGGCGTCCACAGGATCCGAGTTCGACCTTTCGCTTGTCGAAGTGCTCATCGAATTCGTCCCATTCCCCCGTGGCGAGGGGCCGGTACTCGTCGGCTGGTCGGAGTTGTCGGCGTTCTTCGAGGAACGCGGTGTAGTGATGGACGATGTTCTCGTCGAAGGCCGCGACGTACCCGCGGGTGGTTTGAATGTTCATGTGGCCCAACAGTGCTGCGCCGATGTGGATGGGCAGGCCGCTGTTGACCAGTTCGGTGGCGAAGATGCGGCGGAAGTCGTGGGGGGTGAACTTCACGGTGCGGAATGCCGGGTGGTATTCTGCGATTTCGGTGCAGAGCCGTTTGAGCTGGTTCAACACGGTTCCGGTGGCGATGACGCTACGCTTCGGGCCGATTTTGCGTTGGAACAGGAATGGCAGGGGCGCGCTCCAGATCTTGTCGTGGTTGTCGAAGCGGCTCAGTGTGGAGATGGTCCGCCCGCCGCTGGTGTGGCGTCGCACGATCGCGGCGACGACGTGGAAGAGTTCGGCACTCATCGGTATGACGCGTTCGCGGTCGGTCTTGGAGGGCGCGATGACCAGCAGGGCGATGACTTCGCCGTCGGGGCGCTGGTATTGGCGGATCGAGAGGTGGGTGAGTTCGCACATCTCCTCGATCCGGGCGCCGGAGTGCCGCAGGGTTTCCACACATGCCCAGTCCCAGAACGTGGCTTCTTCGTCGACTTGGACGTGCACCACCGTGCCGGTGGCCTCGTCGCACACTCGGATGGGGTCGTCCGGTTGTGCGTGCTGGGGGCGCTCGATACGCCGGTAGGTGCTGCCCTCGTGGACGAAGGTCTCGTCGATCGCGACGGCGCGGGCGTGTTCGAGCAGGGTTCGGGCGCGGTCGTAGCGGTCTTCGACGTGGCGGACGAGGATCGGCAACAGTGGTTGTCGGATTCGGGTGCGGCTGGCGGAGCGATCGTTAATCCGGCGACGGCGGGCGCCGAGGCCGCGGAGCTCCGTCGGCGGGACCGGGCAAGGCGCTACCCACACGGCCCATCGCTCCGGTTCCTCGGCGGCCCAGGTGTGTAGGTCGTAGTAGAAGCTGCGGACGCCGATGAGGATCACGTCTTGGCCGGCTCGGGGTTTGCCGTCCTCGCGGGTCTTGATCGCTTCCCGCCACCGGGTGTAGGTGTCGCCGCTGATCCGCAAGTCGGCTTGGCCAGGATTGATCTGTTCGATCCGCACCCAGAAGTGGTACGCGATCATCAGGATCAGGTTCTTCAGACTGGAATAGTCGGTGTCGGCCGCTCGGCGGCGGAAGTACTCGATCAGCAGCCGGCGCACCGGCTGATTGGCGATCGAATAGCGGTCGACCAATTCCTCGACGCTGAGCTGCCCACGGTGCAGCGCCTCACGCATCGTCCTCGGGGTGTCGGCGGGAAAGTGGCCCATCGCGTGCAACACGGTCCACGCCGACTGACCATTGAACCGGTTGATCTGTGAGCCGTCGGGTTGCAGGATCGCGTTCACCCGTCGCATCTCGTGTGTGTGGTGCAGCATCGCTTCCGGAGTGAGATCAGCCAAGCTGACGCCCTGCACAGTCAACGCGACGGAGACGTCGAGCACCGCCTGATGGCGATACTTCCGCGCGAAGTCGTGCTCGTCGGCCAGCTGGACGAACCTGTCGAGCAGCGGGTCACGCTGCGCCACAATGAAGTCCGTGGAGTAGCCGTTCGGTGGGTTGGTGCGGAACGCCAGCAGGGTGGGTCGCACAACTCGCAGGCAGTACAGGGTCCGGATCCCGACCATGATCGTCGGGCCGACGGTCGCGGCCCGGATCGCGCCGGTCCCGAGTCGACTGGAGTCCCACTTCTGCTGCCAGCCGTGTCCCTCGAACTGACCGAGATAGCCCAGCACGTCGCGGGTACTCTCGCGCCGGCTCCTGCGGGTGGCCTGTGGTCGGTCGTCGTAGGTGTAGGCGTGCTCGGCGATGTGGTCGGCGGGTGCGTGGTCGAGTTCACCGAAAGGGCGTGGCAGGACGGTCGGCGTCGCGGGTTCGGCGCGGGCGGAGGATCCCCAGGCGAATCGGCTGGGGTAGCCCAGATCCGGGACGACAGGTCCGTGGCGGCGGCTGAGGCCAGTGGTGGTGCTGGTCTGGGATTTAGGCACCGAATACCGCCGCGATGTCGGAGGGGTCGTAGTTGGCGCTGTAGGACTGGGCGGGTCTTTCGCGGCTGTAGTGCTCGGAGAGTTTGTCGAACAGTTCCTCGATTCCCACGGTCACGTAGCGGCTGGTGGTCTCGATGTTCGCGTGCCGCAGGATCTCCTGGACCTCGTGCAGTAGCAGACGGCCGCTGTTTGCCATGCGTGTGGCCGCAGTGTGGCGCATGTCGTGCACCGTCCAGTTGGTGCCGAGAAGGTCGTTGGCACGTTGCAGCACCCGCCGTAACGCCCAATACGTCATCGGCCTGTCCGGACCGCGCCGGACGCGCCAGATCGGCTGTCCCTGGGGAGGTGTGCCTACCTCGGTGAGATAGCGGGCCAGTCGAACGAACGCTTGCGGTGACGCCGGAATCGGTTGCCGCAGCCAGGTGCCCTTGGAAATCACATAGATTCTGCGCCCGGCCCAGTCGACGTCTTCGGGAGTCACACCGAGGAGTTCGGCGGCGCGCGCACCGCTGGAGACGAAGAACTCCAGCAACGCGCGGTCACGTTCGCATCCCATCGCCTCGAACAGCGCGTCCCACAGTGGATCCGGGATAGCGCGCGGCGGGCGATCCACGACTCGCTGCCGCAATCGAGCGCGGCGGGTCTGCGGCGTCGGTTCCAGTGGGCTGCGGTGAGCCAGCGCTGCTCGGCGCTGCGGGGAGGCCGGGACCGGATTGATCACCGGGCCACGACCGAAGTAGCCATGGTGGGCGTAGAAGCCGCTGACTGCCGACAAGGCGTGATTGATTGTCGTGCGCGAATACCCGGCAGGAAGGGTGGGTTTGCCGGTGCGGAAATTGACCGTTCCCGCAGCTGCGGAAGCCGCCGAGTGTCGTTGACGCTGTGGGTTCGGTGCGGTGCGCAGCCATCCGACCATCACAGCCACCTCGGACTGGGTCGCCTGTGTCCAGTCCACCTCCAGCACCCATAAGAAACGGAACCAACGCAGCAGGTCGTAGGCGTAGCTGCGGCAGGTCAGGGGCCGTGAGTCGCTGAGTGCCAACTCCGCCAGATACTCGGTCACCGCGACGATCTCGACTTCGGCGTGATCCAGCACTACGAACGGTGGGTGCGCACGAGCGGCGGGCACGACCGAGCCGGTCCGGGGGACCGTGACGCGGCCCTGCATCAACTGCTGACGGATATCCAATCCAGTTCTCCTCCAACGCAACAACGGAATCGTTGCCATGATGCGTGATACCGGAGACCGGTCAGATAGTGCAGTCAACTGTGCACCAACGGCGTGCGGCATCGGGAAACATGCCCCGCTGTTCGACCCGTTCGAGGATCGTCTGCACCCGTCCTTCGCGCTGACGGGCTACGACTTCGAACCGCAGACCGTAGAACGCGGCGTGCTCAGCGGCCAGCCCGGCGGTCTCGGGCCATTCGGCGTCGCCCAGATCGGCGTGGACCACGACCAGACGATCCAGGACACCGGCGGTGCGGGCGGTGTCCGCGACGACATCGAGCATGGCTTGCGAGTCCTTGCCCGCACTCGAATTGACAAGACAGACATCGTATTCGGCGATATCGGGCACCGGGCGGGGTGTCACTGTGTGGGAGGGAGCGGGCGCGTCCCGCTTCTCGCGCGGCATCACGCCCGCCCCGCCTCGGTCAGCGCGGCCCACCAGCCGCCGACGAGACCGTGCGCGTCCCAGCGCGCGAGGAGGTCGTGCGCGCAGTCGCGATGCGTGGCCACCGCCGCAGCGCGCTCGATCGGGTGGCAGCGCGAGTGTGTCGAGCAGCCCTGGGGCCAGCCGGGTACGTCGTCGTCGAGCACGACGACGTTCGTGGGCACCAGGCCGTCGATGGCGAGCGGGGCGAGGAGGGCGCGTTCCTGCTCCGGGTCACCGAGGGCGGTGGCGGGCAGCAGCGTGAAATACCACTGCCCGGTGGGGCACAGGACCGCGACGTGGACCGGATCGTGCAGCAGCGCGGTGGCGCCCTGTACGGCGGCTACCGCGGTGTAGCCGAAGCAGACGAGGTCGAGCGGCGTGCCGTCGAGGCGGGAGTAGACCGAGGCGCACCACTCGGTCTGCGCGGTGCTGTCATCGCCGAGCGCCAGGCCGTCGTCGCCGTTGCACACCAGCATCTCCAGCGGGATGCCCCGCACCGGTGTGGCGACGGGAATGTGGATGATCGGGTTTCCGGCGATGCGGATCCGCGCGTCGTGGCCGAGTGCGGTCAACGCGATCAGTTCCGGCGCGTACCGGTCGCGCGCCTCGGCGGCGAGCGCGTCGAGCCAGGGGGAGGGCATGGTCCTGCTCCCTTCAGTGGGGGTGCGAGTGGGGAACCGAGGGGGCGGGTGTCCGGTCCGCCCCCTCGGGAGGGAGGGCAGCTAGCGGGGGGTGTGGGGCGCGATCCGGGTGGGGTCGAGGGTCCAGACTCGGGCGGGGAGCCAGAGGAACCGGAGGCCGAGGGGGTCGAGGGGGTCGGGTCCGGTGCTGAAACCGGTGTACTGGACGCTGATCTCACCGGTCGGCCGGACGTCGGCGGGATCGATGATCTGGCCGTCGCCGAGTTCGAAGAACTCGGTGCACTCCACGTCGCCGGTCTCGGTCAGCGCGAAGGCGGTCTCGTCCTGCGACGGGATCGGCAGCGCCACGAGCACTCCGTCGAGTTGCGCGAGACGGGTCAGGCTCTCACCCGGTCCCCGGACCACGTCGCCGGGCAGAGGGCCGGTGGCCTGTGCCTCGCACTCGGCTCGCAGAGCAGCGGCCGTGCGGGCCCGTCGCCAGTCGGGGGGGTTCCAGCCGTCGTCGTCGGTAGTGAACGCCGCACGTACGCCGTGGTTCGTGGGCCGGGACATGAATGCCCGGACCATCTCGCGCTGCCATTCGAGGTGCCTGCGGTGCGCCTCGCGGCGGTGCGGCGCGTGCCACTCCTCGCCGGGGATTCCGCCGAGCGCCGGATTGACCTCCTGGTAGCAGGCCCGGCACCCCACGTAGCCGTCACACCCCGTGGCGGAGACGCCACAGCAGTCGGTGACGTAGAAGGCGATGCCGTCCGCGGTGCAGGCGATCTGGCCTGTGTCGTCACGGCCGACGATGAAGATGCCCATGGTTTTCTCGCTCTCGGCACGCCCGGCGGGGGCGGGGGTCAGCGGGGAAGGTCGTCCTTCGGTGCCGCTGCGCGCGGCGTGGTGGTGGTCGGATTGCCGGGTGGACGTCCTGTCGGGCGGGGGTGTGTCGCCAGAGTCGTCGTTGGTGGCCGCAGGCTCGCCGTGGTTCGTGGGCGGGGTCATGAGAATGCCTTTCGTGGTGTGCGAGTGGGGGTGGAGGAGTGAGAGGAGGAAGGTGACCGGGGATCGCGGCCACGCCGTCGACCCGGCCGCTCGGCATACCCCCGTCCCAGCGACGCCGCTGGACGTTTTGTGGGACGGGGGGTGCCGAGGCGCAGATGGCAGCGCGATCGTCAGTACGCGCCCTCGGGCGCTGCGTCCGCTTCGTCGTCCCAGTCGGGCACGCCGTCTGCCCACACCAGGGCCTGTGTGCTGGCGTTCCAGGTGACGTTCGCGAGGTCCTTCATCTCCGGCTCGCCGGTCTTCCCGGTGGGGATCTCCGCCGGAATGCGCCAGAGATCGCCCCGGAAGTCCCAGCCCGATCCGAACTGCTGGACCAACTCGCTGACCACGTCGGCCGCCCGGGTACGGGCCTCGTCCTCGGACGAGAATTCCTGCTCCTCGAGGGTCTCCCGCTCGCAAGTCCGCCGGAGATAGGAGACGACCACGCAGTAGCGGTGCTGATCGGGAGCTTCGAGGGGAGCGTTCATCGGAGTGCCTTTCATGAGGTGCGAGTGGGGAGTGAAGGGGGCGGGGTGTCCGGTCCCGCTCCTTCTATGTCATATATTACCCGAAAATGCGGAGGCGGGGAAGCGTTTTCGGTGAGCGAGTCGGGTCAGGTCCGGGCGCACGCTCAGCGGGAGTGAGCCGAGCGGTTCCCCCTCCGCCCGCCGCGCGGTGTCGGAGGCGAGTAGACCGCGCGGTCTGCGTCTCGGCGCGCCCTGCGCGCGGCATTCCGCAGCCGCACCGCCTCGGCGGACAGGACCGCGACACCGACCGCGAGGGCGGGCCGCGCGAGCGGTGCAGGCGGTGGCGTGGTGGCGACGAGCCAGACCCAGGCCAGGGCCGCGAGGCCGCCGTAGGTGGTGGCCGCCAGGGCCGCGCCGCACCGCTCCTCGATCGTGGTGGATCGACGGCCCTCGCGGCGGTAGGACAGCGCCAGCGCGGCGAACACAACCCCCGGCCCCGCGAGGAGGACCGCGAGAGCGGGCGTGGGCGCCACGATCAGCTCCGCGCCCGCGCGGGGGCGGGCGAAGCGCCCGCGTCGTCGGGGACCGTCGTGGCGACGCGCATCGCGTCGGCGGAGGCGGACGGACCACCGGAACCGGCGGGTACCGGATCGGACTCTGCCGCCGCGGGCGGTGTCGACGCCGCCCGCGGCGAGGCGGGCGTGGCGTCCGATAGCTCGTCCGTCGGCGGGGTCAGCGGCGCTTCGGCGGCGGCGGTGGCGGCACGCGAGGGACGCGGCCGGGGCTTGGCCTTCGCGCGTTTCGCCACCGCGCGCAGCGCGGCGGTGGGCTTGAGTCCGATCCGTTCCAGCGCGTCGGACTCCGCTCCCGCCCGCGTGGCCGCTTCGTAGGCGGCCACCACGGCGTCCTCGGCGGCCTCCTCGTCCGCGATCAGCCGCGCCATCTCGGTCTCGCGCGTCTCGCATGCCTGCTTCCATTTCCCGACCCTCACCGCGAGGTCGCCGATGCACGTTTCCACGCTGTCGTCGATGACCGCACGCCGGTACGCGGACAGGGCCTCGTTCGCCGTCTTCTTCGCCATGAGGGGACCTCTCTCGCTCAGCGCTCCCCAATGGAGCGATCGCATCTAGTGTATCTAATGTATCGCCAAGGAGGTCGGCCGTGCGGACAGAGCGCCGAGGGAGTGCCGCTCCCCGCTTCCCGATGTCCTGTCGACGGACCCGAGCGGGGCGGAACCGCCGCCTCGGCCGCCGCGCACCTCGTCTCCGGAGCCTCGTCGCGCGCCGTGCCCGCACTGCGGACCGACGCGCTCTGCGTGTGGCGATCACCGTGTACCGCAGGGTGCCTGACCAGCCTTTTCCGGTGAGCAAGATATCCCAAAACCCCGGGGTTTTGGGTTGCGCCCGGGGACGGGCGCGGGCCACACTCGAAGTGGTTCGAGTGTTTCTAAAGCCTCCATAGGTTCTGGAGTCTCCGATGTATCCAGACCTGCGGTCCGGCTCCATCGGTTGGTCCGGCAGGCGGCTGCCGGACCGGCGAGCGCACCAGTGCGCTCGGTAGCGAAAGGACGTGAAGTGCCCTCGAAGACCAGGCAGGGCCATCGGCCTCACTCGGTGGAGAAGCGGACGCGCCGCCACGAAACGCTGTTCGCGCCCACCGAGTGGGCGCTGGTGAGCGCCGCGGCGGCCACTGTCGGGTTGAAGCCCGGCGCGTTCATCGCCAAGGCGGCGGTCGGGGCCGCGAAAGCTTTCGCCGCCCAGCGCAACGGCACGGCTGTTCGTACCAGCGGTCAGGTGGAGATCCTCATCGCCGAGGTTCGCGAGCTGCGTCGCCTGTTGGGCAATGTCGCGGGGAATGTGAACGATGTCGCCAAGCACGCGAACTCCACCGGTGACCTCGGTCGCAACGCCGACGCGGTGCTGGCCTACACCCGCAAGATCAACAGTCGGATCGATGCGTGGTTGGTCGGCCAGCTCCGAAGCGGTGCGTTGTGATCGGCAAGGCGATCCGGGGATGGGACGGGCAGCGGCTCGTGCGGTATCTGTTCTCGCCGGGCAAGTACAACGAGCACACCAACCCCACGGTGATCGCGGCGTGGCAGTCCGATCCCGACGATCTCCAGCCGCTGCGCGACGGTCCCGGTGATTTCGACTTCGCGCCGGGAGAGATCGGGAAACTCGCGCGTGCGGTCACCGCCCTGTCGGACGCGATCGGCCTGCCGACCGAGCAGCCCGAGCCCGGCCAGCCGGGCTACACCAAGCACGGCTACATCTGGCATCTGCCGGTGGCCATCGGAGTCGAGGACGGCGTACTCGACCCGCAGACCTGGCGGCGCATCGCCGAGGACATGCTGCACGAGACCGGGATCGCGAAGGCCGGGGACGCCGGGGCGTGCCGGTGGATCGCGGTGCACCACGGCGCATCCGTCGAGGGCAACGACCACATCCATATCGCGGCGGTGCTCGTGCGCGCCGACACCGGCAAGCGGTTCTACCCCGACAACGACTGGAAGGCCGTGCGCCGGGTCGCGCGCCGCTGGGAGGACGCGCTCGGGCTGCGGTTGACCGCCATCAACGATCCGCTGGCGGTCCCCACCCCGACGCGCGGAGAGCAGGAGAAGGCCGAGCGCCGTCGCGCCGCCGGCGACGAGGGCATGCTGCGCACGACCCCCGGCGCCGCGGCCCGGATCCAACTGCGGCAGATGATCACCGAGACCGCCGCCATCGCGACCAGCAGCGACGAATTCGTGGCCCGGCTCCGCGACGCGGGCATGCTCGTCGACCTCAAATACGACACCGCCGGGACGATCACGGGGTGGGCTGTCGCCGCCCCTGGCGATGTGTCGGCCAAGACCGGCGAGCCGATCTTCTTCGCGCCCAGCCGACACCTGGGCGCGGACCTGTCGTGGCCACGAGTCACCGCCCGCTGGTCGGCGAGCCCGCCCCGCCACTCGGGCAGAGCGCGGACGGCGGCCGCCGCCGAGACGACCCGCGCCCCGCACACGGTGCTGGGCGACAGCGCCGCGCGGGTCCGATCGGTCACCACCTCGGTGCGCGGCGGACGCGCCGACGTCGCGGCCGTGGCGCGCGAACTCCAGGACGTCATCAGCAGCTGGGCGTCCATCGCCGACGGTGCCGCGCGCCAGGGCCCGCTCTCACGAGCGGCTTGGGCCTACGACCGCGCGGCCCGCACCCCTCGCGGTGTGACCGCCGTTCCCGCCGGACGGCTCGCCGCCGAACTCCGCGGCGTCTCCCGCGACCTCGCCGCGGTCCGCGTGCTGTCCGGGCGCGGTCTGCAACGTGACCCGAGCGTGCAGCTCGGTCTCGCCATCGCCGAACTGCTGCTCGAGATCGCGGCCTGGCATCAACAGCACCAGCGCATCGCCGCCGCCCGCGGTGCCCGCGACGCCGCCAGCCTCGTGCGCGCGCACGGCGACGCCACCGGCGCTGTTCCGGGTCAGCTCCCACCACGGCACGCCCCGGCGGGCACCGGGCACACGCCCACCGCCGCGCCGCGCCCCGCTCCGGCCGCGCCGCCGGGCGAACGCCGTCGCGACCTACCCGCGGTCCGCGGCGTCCGTGAATTGCCGTCCCGCCCCACTAGGAAGGAACCCCGACGATGAACCAGCCGGTCAGTGAAACGCCCGTGATGGGCATCCCCCGTGAGGACACCATGCGCATGGCGTTGGCAGCGCGCACGCTCGCCAGCGTGCTGCGCCAACTGCGGGAGCAGCGGGGCCGCTCCGCCTGGGATGACGCCGAGAACGTCGCCCGCAAGAACGCGGTCCTGTCCCGCCACGCGGTCGCCAAGTTCAGTCGCGCCGACGCCGAGGAATGGAATACCGCGGAGAAGGAGGGGCGCATCCACGCCGAACGGCACCCGGACACCGGCATGACGATCCGAGTGGCCCCGCTCTCGCGCGGCCGCGTCGGTGTCCAGGCCGGATGGGAGGACCATCACGCCGAGGCCGTGGTCGGTTCCGAGGACCTCGCCGACCGCGTCACCGAGTGGCTGCGCGCCAACCCCACGGCCGAGGCGGTCGACGATCTGCGACGCAACGCCGACGATCTGCACGACGATGCCCTGCGTCGACGTCGGCACACCCAGGACCGGCGACACGAGGCCCGGCTCGCGGCCGCCCAACGCTGGCTGGAGGAGACCGATCCCGACCGGTTCGCGGCCTGGCAGCGGGCCGCGGCCGCGCCCGCGGCCGGGAATCGGCCCAGCGAGGAGGAGCTGATCACTGAGTGGGCCCAGGCCACTGGAGGGGATTTCCCGGCAGCCTTGGAATGGGTCCGGGCGCACCGGCCCGAGTGGTACGACGACTGGTCTCTGAGGTACGCGTACGCGGACTCGGTCTCCGCGCGCCGCAGCGACGAGGCCACCCTGATCGACTATTGGCGGCGGGAACGCAGGGCCGAGCCGACCGAGCCGACGCAGTCGCGCGCCGAGTCCGACGACCATCATGCGACCCGGCCGCTGGCCGACCGGCTGCGCGGCCGAGTGCCCGATCGGGTCCTCGACGATCCTCGCTGGCGGGAAGTCGCCGAGAATCAGTTCGCCGCGCTTGTCGCGCAGGGCGCCGACCCGGACATGTTGATCGGCGCGGTCGCGGCCATCGACTTCAACAACGGCCGGATCCGCGCGCCCAGCGGGTTCGCCGCCTGGGCGATGCGGGAAGCGGCGAAGAAGGGCCACGCCGCCGACGCGCACACCCGCAGCGAGGAGGACGCACGCCGCTCGGTCGCCGAGGAATGGCTCACCACCGCCGATCCAGACGATCCGTTCGACCGGGCCCGCGCCGCGCACCTGGTCGGCGAGATCGACGACGACTTCGACGCGTTGCTGGCCCGCAAATATCCCGGCCTGCTCGACGGCGACGCCGACCACGCGCGGGCCCACGCCGCGCAGCACACGGCCGCCGCCGGCGTCGCCGACGCACAGGCCCGCACCGAGGAGACCACCGCACCCACGCCCGAAGCGGAAGTCGACGACGCCGTGTTCGTCGTCGACCGCGACGGCAGCGTCATCACCGTCCCGTTCACCGCGGCACCACAACCGCAGGCCGAGGCGGACGCCGAAGCGGCCGACCACCGAGCCGACGCCGCGCGCGACCACGGCGCCGCCGACGACGAACACCAGCAGGCGACGCGCACCGCGGCCGCCGCGGCTCAAGCTCCGCTGACACCGCCTGCGCAGGCCAAGTCCCACGCCAAGACCCGGCGCCGCACCCCGCCCCCGGCCCAGCCCGCCGCGACGCACACCCGCAACCGGGGCAGGGGCCGGGCTCACTGACCACCTCGGTCACCGACCGACACCGACCGGCCCGGTCACCGCGGCCGCGCGGTCTCCGTGACCGGCTCGCGCTGCTCGCGTCCGGCACGGGTTCGCCTGGGCGAACGTGTCGGTGGGTGGGCGGATGATGCAGGGCTATGAGCAGCAGCTTCGACCAGGCGGTCGCCGCCGCGCGCCGCGACGCCGAATTCCTCGACCACACCCAGCAGTCCCAGCAACGCTGGCGTACCGAGTTCGACGAGAAGGTCACCGCGATCCTCGTCGAGGCCGCCCAGCAGTTCCGTCAACTCCCCGTCTCCCGCAGGATACGGTTGGTCCGACCGAAGAAGCGGTTCGAGCGCGCCCACGCGGTGGTCGAATCCCTCGGTGACCGGTTCGTGGTGCTCGACGACTGGCGGTGCTGGATCGTGCCGCCCTACGGCAACCGCGACCACGGCGCGGACATCGTGTTCACAGAGCACGCGGGTCTGGTCGCCGTGACCACCGGCTACGGCGAGAGGTTCGGCCGCTTGATCAGCGCCGACCCGAACGCGATCCTCCTCACCCGCGCGCCGTGGCCGGTCGATGTGTCCAAAGAGTTTGCGCACGGCCAGCGAAACCTCTCCGGGGAAGGCCCCGGCGAGGGCGCGCTGAGAGCGCTGCGCAGCGCTCTGGCCCAGTGCCTGGTCGAATACGACCGCGCCGCGCGGGCCGGAGAGTCCATCGACGGGCTTTTCTGCAAGCATCCCATCCAGTGGCGGCGCTGACCCTCCGCACCGATGCTGCCGATCCTGGATGCCCCTCGATCCTGAATCACAGCAATGCCCCACCGGATCGACGCCGGTGAGGCATTGCTTTTTCGGGGTCGGTCCCGGATGGGTCGGTGCGGGTTACAGGACCGCGCGGAATTCGATGGTCACCACGACGCTGACCAGGTACTCGACGGGTGCGGCGAGCAGCGGCACGATCGTGTGGTCGATGCCGACGACGGTGGGGGCATAGGTGCCGCCGTTCAGAGCGTTCTCTTCGGCCGCGGCGGTGCGGGCACGGTCCTGGCAGTTCTCGACGAGAGCTTCGACGGTGTCGGCGATCTTCTCGGGGGAGGGGGTGGTGCGGGTGGCGGCGTAGGCGATCACGTCGTCGTGCAGGGATGTCGGGCTGGGCATGATCTCAGTGTCCTTGTCTGTGGAGGTTGGGGGTTCTCGGGTGTGAGGCTCAGTGGCCGCGCCGATGCCGGGGTGCGGCCGCAGTCTGCGGTGCGGCCACGGGAGCGGTGGGCGCGCCGGGTGCGGCGGGACGGCCGCCGGGCGGGACGGTGAGTGGGCCGGACGCCGCGCGCACCGCATCACGCTCGGGGGTGGGCGTGATGCGGTCGCGCCGCGGTGGCGCCTCTTCCCCGAGGTCCGTGTGCTCCCGGGTCTGGTCGGGGTCGACGGTGCGGGACAGGTTCCTTGACGAGGTGCGGGAAACGAAGTCCCGGGCCGGGCACGGGGAGGCGTTCGGCGCGGGCGAGCCCGTATTCGATCTCGGTGCGCAGCTCGACGACCAGGCGGGTGAGGAACCGATCCGCGGTGGTGAAATCGAACCGCTGGTGCATCACCGCTTCCCAGTCCGCCAGGTCCGAGGCGTCGAAGCGGCCACCGCTGGCGTGCCAGCCTTGCGCCCAGCGGTGCGCGAACTCGTCGGTGCGGTGCGGGAGCAGCGCGCGGGCGCGGACGAAGTTGGCGTCCAGATCCACGATCGGCGGCAGGCCCGCGGCTGCGGCCTGCTCACCGAGCCGGGAGAAGTCGACGTCCTCGCCGATGGGTTGCTCGTCGGCGACGTACCAGCCGGGCCGGGTGAGCGCGTCCACCCGCCGGCGGCCCACGGGATTCACCAGTACATAGCCGGTGGCGGAGCTGCTCGGCTCGACCCACCGGTCCCCCTCGGGGTCGCTGGTATGTCCGAGGACGGTGTAGACGGGCTGGTTGAGGACGGCGGGGTTGGTGCGGAAGTCCAGATAGTGGACGCCGGTGCCGTTCATGAGGGTTCCGGCGTCCACCACCGGGGTCTCGTGGACGATGATGCGCGGTTCCGGGAACTCGTCGCGATCGGAAACTGGAACGGTCATGGTGCGGGCCCTCCCTTCTCGCGCAGGTGCTCACCTGTCGGCGTTGGTGATGGAGTCGATGAACGTGCGTCCGTCACGGTCGACGGTGGTGACGTTCTGCCGGTAGGTCTTGGTCTCGCCGGAGGGCCTGCGCTCGAACACTTCCACCAGGAAGTGGGTGGGCTGGTGCTCGGTGACGGTCAGGCAGTAGGCCGTGGACGCGGGGATGGTGTCGATGCCCTGCTGGATCGTGGCCGCCGGGGACACCGGGGCGTCCGGCAGCACCAGCGCCCGGACCTGCTCCCCGGAGCGCGCGTCGTAGTAGGCGTGCTGGAAGGCGAAGATCACCGCGACCGCACCGACCGTGCCGCCGGGGCCGTTCCCGCGATGCACCGCGCCGTCCACCGTGTTCGGACAGGGCCCGCCCGCCAGGAAATCCGCTGTCGTGGTGGTCGCCACCGCAGGTGCGGCGCTCGGCGGTGCGGGGGGTGCGGTCCGCGTCGACCCCAGACTGCTGAGCCCCAGCGCGAGCGCGCCCAGGCCGAGCGCGCCCACGGCCGCCGAGATTCCCAGCACCAGGCGCCGGGGGCGGCGGGCGGCGGGCGTGGCCTCGGTGCCGGTCGAGGGCGCGGGATCGGACCGCGCGGGCCCGGGGTCGGGCGGTGCGGGGAGGGGCACGGGCGAGAGCACGGGAGTCCAGCGTCCGGAGGCCGGGACCGAGCGATCGGTGTGGGTGTTCATCCTGATTCCCCTTTTTCTGTCAGCGTGCGCGGCCGGGTGTCCGCCGCGGCGCGGGGGCGGCGGTGTTCGCCGCGGCGGCCGGGGACAGGGGAGCGCCGGTCGCGGCGGTGGTGGCGGTGGTGGTCGGGGTCAGCGGTCCGCTGGCCGCTCGTAGCGTCTGGTTCCCGCGGCGGGCCTCTTGCAGCTCGGCGAAGGTCGGCCGCGCGCCGGTGTTCCGGGCTGCCGTGGCCGTCGCGTTCTGGGTGCGTGGCGCCGGAGCAGTCGCGTCGGGCCCGCTGGCCTGGCGCACCCAGCGCAGGGCCGCCTGCACCACCGCCCCGGTCTTGCGGGGATCGCCGTGGGGCAACGCCGTCCATTGCGCCGAGCCCAGTTCCGGGATCTCGCCGCGCCGCTGGGCGGCGCGCAGGTACGGGCCCGCCCACTGCTGCACGGCGTCGACGCTCAGGCGATCCGCCGCCTCGGCGGGGTCGCGAAACCCCGGCTGCGCAGCAGCCGCCTCCTGTTCCGCGACCACCTCGGCGCGCATCACCCCGGGCAGCGTCTTGAGCCGGTCGGGGCGGAACCCGGAGAACCGGATGTCCCCGGCCTCGACGACGGGCGCGCCCTGAAATCCCATGTCCCGCAGGCGTTGCCGCGCGGCGGGATCCTGCGTGACATCGACGACCCGGTAGGCGAACCCGCAACTGTCCAGGGTGCGTTTGGTGGCATCGCATTGCGCGCATTGGGGTTTCGTGTAGACGGTGATCTCGACGCCCTCGCGAGGCGCCGCTGTGGTGGGGGGCATGGTCGTCTCCGGATTCTGTGGGTGGTGCACGGAGGTCGCGGGCCCTCTCTCGGCGGGGGCGGCGGCGTCGGGGGCCCACTGCCACCGCCATCCGGTCTGAGGGTCGAACGACCGTCGGAACACCCCTTCCATGGCCTTCTCGGCGTGGGCGAGGATTTCCTCGGCGGAGGGGAAGCCCTGCTCGAGTTGGGCATCTGTCAGGGGCACGAGATCATCGAGGTCGTGACCGAGGTCGAAATGGTCGCTGAGGTCCTTGCCGGTGGCCGCCTCGACCACGACCACCTCTCGCACCCGTCCCGTCAGTAGCAGCTTGACCCCAGCGGCGTGCCGGTAGCCCGCCTCGTCACGGTCGGCGACGATCACCACCCGCGCCGCACCGGTGAGCTGGCGAGCGTGCTCGCGCTGAAACTTGCCCGCCCCCATCGCGTTGCAGGTGGCGACCAGCCCCGCGCTCCGCGCCCGGTCCGCGTCCTTCTCGCCTTCGACGAGGAGGATCTCCTCGCCGTCGGCGACGGCTTGGGCGACCTCGGGAAGGTGGTAGAGCACCGGCTCGAACCCGCCGTAGAGCCAGCGGCCACCGGCGTCCATCCTCCGCTGGATGAACATCTTGTCGATGCCGCGCTCGTGCGGGACGTGCATCCGCAGGACTTCCCCGATCGGATGGCCGCGCTCATCGGTGTAGTGGTAGATCGCGGCCTGATAGCGGGGCCCGACCACCTTGCCGAGTCGCTGTTTCTTCGACGGCTTCGAGGGATCGCGTGCCGGTCGCTTGCGCTCCGGCGGGTCCGGGCGGGGAGGGCGCGGGCGGGGCGGTGTGCCGGGCTCGCGTACCCACTGTCGGTCCCAGATCGCCGCGGCAGGCAGGCCGATAGCGGCCAGGATCTCGGTGTCGGGGCAGCCGGTGAAGCATCGGACGATCGTTTTGCCCTTGTCCCGGTTGTGGATTACCCCCAGGCTCGGGTCTTCGTCGTCGTGGGCGGGGCAGTGGTACATCGTCCACTGCCCGCGACGGGACGCGGGCCCGGTGGGACGGTCGTTTTCGAATGCCCACTCGTCCAGCGCCCGGGTGATCCGGACCAACGACGGAGCGACGGGATTCTCAGCCACGACGCACCACCTCCAGAGGTGCTAATGGGTCTGATGTTTCTAATGTATCTAAAGCGAAGACGGGCGCGACCTCGGCCCGGCCAGGCCGATCAGTTGCGTCAGTTGCGCTTGGCCACTCCGGCCAACCCGGCCAGGGTCATGGCCACGGCCGCGCCGAGAACACCGCCCACGACTCCCAGCACCGTCCGGCCCGCCCGCTTACGACCCCGCGCGGGGGTGGGGTTCGGGTGCGCCACCTTCACGGCGATCACCACGACCGCGACCAGCACGGCGACGACCGGGTACACCAGCAGCATCGACATCGCGATCCGACCTCCTCATTGGTCGTCGGTGCCTCGGTGAGGCGGCGTTCGAATGTATCTAAAGGTAGTGTGGCAGGTCCGGCGAGCGGCCGCAATCACGCGACCTGCTGTTCCTCGGCGCTGGCTCTCGCCTGCGCCCATTCGCGGCAGTAGTTCAGGGCGGTCGCGGGGAGGAAGCCGGGCACCGATTCCTCCCAGCTCAGCGGCGGGGTGATCCGGCGGTCGAGGCTGGGCCCGCAGATGTACCACCCCCAGCGCGCCCGCTCGGGGACGCGGTCGAGGGCTCGGGGATCCTGCGGTCCGATCAGGAACCAGTGCCCGCCGATGCGGGCGGTCGTCACGGCGTGGGTGGAGAACAGGGTGCGCAGCACCCGCCGCCATCCGCGGCCCTGGGCTCTGGCCAGCAGCGCCAGCCGCAGCGCTCGGCAGTACCGCACTTCCGCGCCCAGGGCGCGGCCGCGGCACCCGATGACGAAGACCAGGTCCGCCACGAGGGTCGCGGCCCCTGCTCGCCGCGCGCTCACCGCGCCCGCCCGACGGCCGGGGCAGCCGAGGCGGCCCCCACGGCCGGACGCGCGCCGAACGCGAACCGGTGGTCGGGCCCTGCCGTCGCCGGGAAGGACAACGGACCACCGGCGCCCGCCTGCCCGGCCATCGGCAACGCCGCATCACGGGTGGCGCTCGTGTCCTCGCGGCCTCGCCGGGACTGGTCGGCGCCCCTAGGGGGGCCGTTCTCGTCACGGGATACGTCGTCGCGCAACGACTCTCGTGGCCCGTCCGCGTCTGCGGGCCGGGAGGTCAGGGCGGCGGCGTGATCGAACTCGGCGTAGTAGCTCCGCCAGTGCCGCTCCTCTCCCAGGATCTCGCGGTGCTCGCGCAGATATCGCGTGAGCTGTTCCTCCGCGTGCGCGGCCGCCTCGGCGGTGGCCTCGTCGGGTCCGACCCGCACGAGGGCGCCGTTCTCGTCCACCTCGAGGTAGGAGGTCTCCTCGGCGACGCTGTTGGCTTGGTCGAGAACGGTTTCGAGGTAGCGGGCGGTGACGTGGATCGTTTCCGGTGATTTCCGGCCGGTGGGCTCGGTGGGCTGGGACATCGGTCCTCCTCGGACTCGTGCTCGGACAGAAGGGGAGTCGCTTCACCGTGCGCGGCGGGCCGCGGCGGCGAGCGGGACGGAGCGGTCGGCCGCGGGGGCCGTGCCGAACGCGAACGTGTCCGTGCCCGCGGCCGCGGCGGCGGGCGGGGTCAGTGGTCCGCGGGCGGCGGCCTGCACCTTGGACCACAGACTCTGTTCCTGGGGGGCCTCGGCCTGAAGGGCCTCGGTGCGCGCGGCGAGCAGGGCGTCGTTGATGCGGTCGGGGGACACGCCCATCTGGCGGGTGGTGGTGAGCGCCGCCTGGAAGGCGTCGAGCCGCGAGGCCAGATCGGTTTGCGTGTCCTTGGCCATCCGCGCGTGCTGCGCGGCGGCATCGAAACTCTTTGCCGCCGTGGTCAGTTCGGCGAGCGAAGCGGCCTGGCCCGGAGTCAGCCAGCCCTGCCCGTGGCGGGTGCGGTGCTCCGCGATCAGATCGGCCTGCTGCTGGGCCACCCAGAACTTCCCGAACCGGCGCACCCGCGCGGCCGCGGTGGCAATTCCCATGCGGATGGCCGACACCTTCTCGGCCACCCGAGCGGTGAGGGCGTCGGTCGGACCGGCCACCTCCCATCTCACCCGCACCGCGGCACTCGGCACGGTGTGGGCGTGCTCTAGCGCCTGGAGCGCCCGCCCCCGGTCGGTCGCGCTCAGGTGGGGCAGGTCGTGGATGCGGCGTTCGAGCGCGAGTGCGGCGTCCGACAGGGCGCCGTTCTTGCGCGCCCACGCCTCGTAGGCCGGGCGATCTCGGGTGGCGTCGGGCTTGCCGCCCAGCGACACCAGGGCCTTCTGGTGATGCAGGATCTCCAGCTCCACCTGCATGCGGGTGATCTGCGCATCCAACTGCTGCGCGCGGGCGTCGGTCCGCACGGCCCGGGAGATCTCCCGGCGCACCGACGAGGGCATCTCCGCGGCGGTCGGGTTCTGCGCCCGCCACGCCGTGATCGTCGCCGCGATCGCGGCGACGAGAGTGTCGGGCTGTGGCCCGGATGTGAGTGTGTCGGCCATCTTCGAGGCTCCCTTCCTCGGGATTCGCTCATTTCGAATGATTCGAGTTATTCGAGTGTATCTAAAACATCTAATGATGCGGTGGGTCGAATGGATCGGCGGAGTGTTATTCAGCGGAGCGCAGCGGACCGAGGGCGGGGGAGTGCTTCCTCGGAACCAGGTCCGCCAGGGTCGCGGCGAGGATGCGGTAGGCCCGCAGTGTGCGCGGGTGCAGCCGCTGCGGGTCGATCACCCCGCCCTCGTCGAGGTGGCGGTCGTAGGGGATTTCGTGCACGGCGTGCACCCATTGGGTGAACCAGCCGACCGCGGCGGTCGTGTCGAACCTGCGCCGCCCCGGCTGCTGGTGGGAGATCACCACCACCGTCCGCGCCAACAGGTTCCGGTAGGGCCGTCGCGGTTCGTCGCGCTCATCGAGGAGTGGCGCTCCGCTCACCGGGTCCTCGGCGGCGTGGTACAGGTACTCCACCGTGGCCGCCGCCTCCGCGGCCGAGTCGTCCTTCGCGTCGAGCGGGATCACCAGAGCGTCGGCGGCGTCGAGGACGGCTCGGGTCGCCGGATGGGTGATCCCGGTGCCGCAGTCGGCGAGCATCAGCGGGAAGTACTCGCCCGCGAGCTCGACCAGGCGGTGGTAGTCCGGTGCGGAGAGGCTGTCGCCGGTCGCCGGGTCCGCCGTCGAGGCCAGAATGTCCAGGCCCGCCGGGGTCGGCCGGGTGTGGGCGCGGATGTCCTGCACGCGCCGCGGACGCGGGGCGGCCAGCAGAGTCAGGGTCGAGGTGTCGGTGCGGCACGCGGTGCGCCGCGCCAGATTGCCCCGATCGGGGTTGAGGTCGACAGCGATCACGCCGTCGGTGCGGCATGCCGCGAAGGCGCTGCCCACCCCCAGGGCGGTGGTCGTCTTCCCGGATCCGCCCTTGAACTGGACGAACCCGATCCGGAATTCGGACTCGATCGCGGTGCGGATGCGGGAGTCGAGTTCCCGGGCGCGGGTCTGGGCCGGGCTCTCCCCGGGATCGAGCGTCCCGCCCGACATCCGGTACAGCGCCCGTCGCCACCCTCCCCCTGGGGCCGGGCGCACCGTGTCGCGGCGCCAGTCGCGAGCGGTCGGGGGCACCGGGGCCGCCGGATCCGCCGGAGGGTGCGGGTGTGGGCGGGCTTCCGCCGCTGCCCGGTCGTTGGTTCCCCCACCACCGGGCGCGGTCGCGCCGCTGGTCGGGGGTCCGGCGCCGAGGCGGACGGTGGGGGGTGTGGTCTGCGTGCTCCACGGTGCCGACACCGGCGGGGTCGGGTCCTGCTTGGCCATCTGCTGATCCCTTCTCCTCAGGGGGTTTTCGACGAGACCCTCTCCGTGGTCGCGGCCGGTTCGTCCTCGGGGAGCTTCTCGCGCACGGCCTCCTCGGCCCAGTCCGACCACGCGGGGTACACCTCGACTTCCGCCCACCAGGCGCTGCGGGCCGCGTTCCACACCTCGACGTCGCAGCTGAACGAGCGCCGCGGCCGGGTTCCCGCCGGCTCGGGCGGTACCCGCCGCCCCGGCGGCAGCCGATCGGGGCCCGGTTCGAACTCGGTCACGCCCAGTTCGTCGCGCTTGCGCGCGGTCTTCTCGGCCATGGCCGCCTCCAGCCACCTCGCCCACGTCGGATATTCGCGCTGCTGCTTCAGCCACGTCTCCTTGGCGGCGGACCAGACCTCGTCGCTGCACGAAAAGCTGACCCGGCTCCATCGACGCCCCCCCGCCGCGCCGGACTGCGTATCGGCCACAGCTGGTTCCTTCCTCCTCGTCGGCATCGCGGGCCGCGCGGTCGGAGTGCGACCGCACCCGCGGGGTTCCACTGTATCTAAAGGTGCGGTCGCATCTAATGGCGCGAGTGTCCCGAGGTGTCGCTGGGTGAGGCTCTCCCCGGCTCTCGCAACATTAGATACATTGGATGCACGCCACAGTTTACCCGGGCTGCTCGCCTGGTAACCCGAACGGATGCTTTAGATACATCAGATGCTTCAGATACATCAGATCCACTGGGGCTGGTGAGGATCGCCCGCCCCGCCACCAGCAAGGAGGCGACCATGGGGCGGCGAATGCGAAGAATGCAGAGCGAAGGCCAACTCAGCCTGGATCTGTGGGGCGATCCGGACCCGGCGCCCTCGACCGTCGACACCCGAAAGGACAACGAGCGCGATGATCATCGATCAGGTCAGGACGTACTACTCGACGTACCTGCCGCAGGCGACCGCGGCGCTGGAGGATCCGGAGACGCACTTCCGGGAGCTGGCCGAGCGGATCAGCGAGCGCGTGGCGCAGATCTCGACCCAGCTCGAAGCGGACGCGATCACGCCGGGGCAGGACTACCTGGAGCGGGTGGGGACGCTGACCACGGTGCGCGCCCAGGCGCTGGAAGCGGCGCTGGCGGAGCTGTTGTACTCGATGCCGCCGGAGAGCCAGGACGACCCGGAACCGAGCGCGACCGAGCGCGACCTGCTGGTGATGCGGCAGGAGGAGCGAGCGGTGGAGCAGCGGCTGGAGATGGAACCGGGCAGCCCCGAGGCGACCGAGTGGGACCGCCGGTACCCGCATCTGGTCGAGGAGGTGACCTGGCTGCTGGCCGACCACGAGGGACTGACCGAACAGCAGAAACGCGAGCAACTGGCGCAGATCCTGGCGCGCCAGGACGCCGCGAGGCCGACACCCCCGCGGTAGCACCCGCCCCCGCCGCCGCGCCCGCGACCCTCGTGGCCGCCGGAGGACGGCACTACCTGATCGACGGGGTGCAGACCTGGGAGGCGCGCCGCGGCGAGACCCCCGGCACGGCGACCGAGTGGACGCGCGCTCGTCTGGTCGGCACGGCGACCAGCGCTGCCGAGGCCGAGCGCCTGGCGCAGGCCGACGCGCTGTTCACCCCGATCGAACTGGCGACACTGCGCTGCACCGTCGAGGACGAGGCATACGCCTACGGCGGCTACAACCGCCCGCAGGAGATCTTCAACCCCGCCAGCGCGCCCCGCTATCTGACCGAGGGCCCGCTGCGGGCGCTGTCGGCGGGCGACCGGTTCGGGCCGACCTGGCTGTGGGTCGAGTGCTATCTGCGCGCCCGGCCCGACCTCTACGACGAAACCCCGGCCTCGGTCCAGGCGCGTCAGCAGGAGCGCGCCGACACCACCGCCCCGATGATCAGCGAGGCCGCCGAGCACTTGCGTGCCGGACGCTTCGATCAGGCGCACGCGCTTGTCGACCGCGCCGCGCTCGTCAACCCCTTCGACGGCAGCACCTATGCCGGTATGCACTCCCGCATCGACCGGGTGGCCGGCGTGGTCGACGAGCTCGGACTGTCCGGCCCCCAGGAGCGGTTCGAGGGAGTCGTCGGCCGCCTCGCCCAGGTCACCGTCGGTGACCGCACCTTCTTCCTCGAACCCCAGGGCGGAACCGCGGCGTGGGTCGTCCGCTCCGGCGCCGACGAGGAATCCGAGCCGATCACGCCCTCGCTCCCCACGCGCGAGGTCATGCCCCGCCTTCGCGCCTATGTGACCGAACACCCCGCCGCCCCCCAGCCCCGCACCGAATCCGACGACCGCGATGCCGCGGCGGATCTCACTGCTCCGCAGAGCGATCCGCGCCAACCCGCCGCCCCGGCGCGAGATCCGGGGGATCCGGCGGCTCCGCTACCCATCCTCATCGAGCACACCGCCGAGGGCACGCTGGTGCGCAACACCGACAAGGAGAACCTCGCGCTCCGGCAGGCGCTGCACGAAGCGAAATTCCAGTGGTCACGCCCGCAACAGTTCTGGTATCAGCGGCGGGCCACCGACTTCGCGGTGCGCACCCGACGAGTCGGGTACCTGCGCGCCGCGCTGACCCGACTCGGTCTGCCCTTCACCGAGACCGGGGCGACCGCCACACCCGACACCGCCGCCCCTACCCCCCTCGCGGCCGAGGCACCCCAGACCGCGCCGTCCATTTCCGCCGAACCCGCAGAGACACATCAGGATTCGTCTGCGCCAGCCCCGGTGCCGCAGACACCACCGCAGGGCCGGGACACCGGCTCGGCCGCGGTCGCGGCCGCACCGGAGGCGGCGGCCGGACCCGAGACCCCGGACCGTGCCGACGCCGACACCGCCGCCACACCCGGCCCCGCCGCCGAACCCGACGCCGACGCCGGGGCCGTGCCGGTCGCTCGTGGGCGCGTCGACGCCGCCGTGCCCGTGAGCGCGGGGTTCCGGCGAGACGAGCGGCTTCCCGCACCCCAGGTGGAGGTGCCGCAGTCGGCGCGGCGGCGGGTCGAGGCGAACCTCGCCGCGATCCGCACCGTGCAGCTGCTCGAGCGCGAGAATCGCGCCCCGACCCCCGCCGAGCGGGAAACACTGGCGAAATGGACCTCCTGGGGTGCGGCGGCGCAGATCTTCGACGACGGGCGCGAGGAGTTCCGCGACGACGCCGCGGAACTGCGGACCCTGATCGGCGAGCACGGTTGGAAGCAAGCCAATCGCACCGTCCTCAATGCCCACTACACCGACCCGATGATCGTGCGGGCGATGTGGGACCACCTCCAGCGTCTCGGCCTCACCACCGGCCGAGTGCTCGAACCAGGCTGCGGCGCAGGCGCATTCATCGGTCACGCCCCGCACGCGGTACGCATGACCGGGGTGGAGCTCGACTCCACCACCGCGCGGATCGCCCAAGCGCTCTACCCCCACGCCGACATCCGCGTCGAGTCCTTCGCCGAGACCCGCCTGCCCGAAGGGCACTTCGACGCCGCGATCGGGAACGTGCCGTTCTCCTCGGCGCGGCTGCACGACCCGGTCCACAACACCGGCGAGCACACCATGCACAACCACTTCATCCTCAAATCGCTCGCCCTGGTGCGCCCGGGTGGCGTCGTGGCGGTGGTGACCAGCAGCTTCACCATGGACAACAAGAACCCCGCCGCCCGCCGCGACATCGCCGACCACGCGGACTTCCTCGGCGCGATCCGGCTCCCCAGCGGCGCGCATCGCCGTGTCGCGGGCACCGCGGTGGTCACCGACATCCTCATCCTGCGTCGCCGCGACGGCGACCCCCGCCACCTCGGCGGCCCCTTCGAACTGGCGACCAGCACCGAACTCCCCCTGGCACGCGGACACGGGGAAACCGACACCGTGTCGGTCAACGAGTACTTCCTGCGCCACCCGGAACTCGTACTCGGCGAGCTGCGCGCGGGCACCAGCGTCTACGGCGGCCTGGCGGTCGAGGTACTCGCCACCGGCGATCTGGAACCGCAACTGCGCACCGCCCTGGACCACATCGCCGAGCGGGCCTTGGCCGAGGGGATCGCCCACCAACCGCGGGAGCTGGCCCCCGGCGAGCGCCGCGCCGCGGCCGCGCCGCCCGGCGACCCGAACCAGTTCCCCGGTCATCTCCGCGCCACGCCCCGCGGCTTCCAAGCCCTGCACAACGACGGCACCTACCACGACCTGACCGTGCCCAGCACCCAGGCCGAGGAACTGCGGGCCCTGCTGGGCCTGCGCGACACCGCGCTCTCGCTGCTCGAGCACGAGGCCGCCGACGCCGAGGACACCGACGAGATCGCGGCCCTGCGCGCCCAGCTCAACCAGCGCTACGACCGCTACACCGCACGATTCGGGGCGATCAACCGGTGCTCCTGGCATCCGACCGGACGCGTCGACGACGCCGGGGAGCCCGTGATGTCGGTGCGGCGGCCCCCCGTGATGCGGGTGTTCCGCGACGACCCGCACGCCCCGGTCGTGCTGGCGCTTGAGGACTACGACGCCACCACCGACACCGCGGTGAAGATGGCGATCATGCGTCAGCGCGTCGTCGCGCCGCGCAGCCCCCGCCTGGGCGCCGACACCGCCGAGGACGCGGTGGCGATCTGCCTGGACACCCACGGCCACATCGACCTCCCGGTGATCGCGGGCCTGCTCGGTGTCGACGACGAGCAGGCCCGCGTCCAATGCCGCGGTCTCATCTACCCCGACCCCGCCGCCGAGGGCCGCTTCGTGCCCGCGGCGGAGTACCTGTCGGGCAACGTGCGGGCCAAACTCGACCGGGCCCGCGAGGCGGCTGCGGAGAACCCCGAGACCTACAGCGACAACGTCACCGCGCTGACCGCGGTCATCCCCCCCGATCTCGGTCCCGCCGAGATCGACGCGCGCCTGGGCGCGGTGTGGATCGACGCAGCCGACGTGCAGGCATTCCTCAACGAGGTCCTCAACGACGACACGATCACCGTCGAGCACCCCAAGACCGGGGAGTGGAAGGTCAGCGGCGGCCGTCGCGGCGTCCTGTCCACCCAGGAGTTCGGCACCTCCCGTGTCCCCGCGCCCAAGCTCGCCCAAGCCCTGCTGCGCCAGGCTCCGATCCGGGTCTACGACCCGGACGAGAACGGCACCTTGTCCATCCCGAACCCCACCGAGACCGAAGCGGCCAACGAGAAGGCCGAGCAGCTCAACGAACGATTCTCCGAATGGGTGTGGGAGAACCCCATTCGCGCGGCCCGGTTGAGCGCGGAGTACAACCGCCGCTTCAACAACCTGGTTCTGCGCAATTACGACGCCGACGGCAAGACGCTCAGCCTGCCCGGCCTGTCCAAGGTCTACACCCCGCGCCCGCATCAGCGCGCCGCGGTCGCCCGCATGATCGCCGAACCCAACGTCGGCTTGTTCCATGCCGTCGGCGCGGGCAAGACCCTCGAAATGGCGATGGGCGTCATGGAGCTCAAACGCCTCGGGCTCGTCCGCAAACCGGCGATCATGGTGCCCAACTCCATGCTCGACCAGTTCGCCCGCGAGTTCCTCCAGGCATACCCGCAGGCGCGCATCCTCGCCGCGGGCACCGAGGATCTGGCCGGGGAGAAGCGGCGGCAGTTCGTCGCCCGCGCGGCCACCGGCGACTGGGACGCGATCATCCTGACCCGCGGCAGCTTCCAGCGCCTCGAGGTCTCCCGCGAGACCGCGCACTGGTACTTCGACCGCGAAATCGAGCCCCGCCGTGAATATTTGGCCGAACTCATGGCCAGCGGCGCCAAGCGCACCACCGTCAAACGCATCGAGGACGCCATCCTCAAATCCGAGGAGAAGCTGAAGAAAAAGCTCGGCGGCCCCACCGATCCCGGCATCACCTTCGAGCAGACTGGCATCGACTACCTCGTGGTCGACGAGCTGCACGACTTCAAGAACCTGGCCACCGACACCCAGATCGAGTCCGCCGCCATCGCGGGCAGCCAGCGCGCCCAGAAACTGCACATGGTCACCGAATACCTGCGCGACAAGCACAACGGGCGCGCCATCACCGGCGCCACCGCCACCCCCCTGGCGAACTCGATCACCGAGGCATACGTCGTGCAGCGGTACCTGCGCCCGGACCTGCTCGAAGAAGCCGGGATCCGCACCTTCGACGAGTGGGCGGGCACCTTCGGCAAGCCCAAGACCGAGCTGGAGATGTCGGTCGACGGCAACTCCTGGAAACTCAAGACCCGGCTCGTGGGCTTCCGCAATGTGCCCGAGCTGCAACGCATCTTCCACGTCGCCGCCGATGTGAAGCTGCCCGAGGACCTGAACCTTCCGGTGCCCCAGCTCGCCCGCCGCGCCGACGGGCAGCGCGCCCCGGAAGTCATCTCCGTTCCCGCCACCGACACCCAGCTCGCGTACGTCCGAGACCTCGGGGACCGCGCC
Source organism: Nocardia sp. NPDC003482 (assembly GCF_053588115.1). Classification (NCBI taxonomy): domain Bacteria; kingdom Bacillati; phylum Actinomycetota; class Actinomycetes; order Mycobacteriales; family Nocardiaceae; genus Nocardia; species Nocardia sp. NPDC003482. The sequence goes on along the minus strand of NZ_JBSFPI010000020.1, from coordinate 126,004 downwards.
CTGCGGGTACGGTCCCGGGAGGTCGACCCGCGCGACGACAACATGCTCAAGATCTCCTCCGACGGCCGCGCCGCCGCCTTGGATCTGCGGTTGGTCAAAGCGCTCGGACTCGGTTCCAGCGCAACCGATTCCAGCGCCGACCCGCACCGCCGCGACACTCCGGTGCTCGACGGCATGGACGGTGTCGCCGTCGCGGCCGTCGAGGGGGGTCTGGACTCGATCGGCGAGGACCAGTTCGGTCTCAAGCTCGAGGCGGCGGCGGATTGGATGTTCGAGAAATGGGCGGCGGCCAAGGATCGGGTCTACCTCGGCCGCGACGGGCAACCCCACCCCCGCCGCGGCGGGCTGGTCGTCGCGTTCTGCGATCTGGGCACCCCCGGCGAGGAGTGGAACGCCTATGACGAGCTCAAGACCAGGCTCATCGCGCGGGGCGCCCCGCCCGAGCTGTTCGCCTACATCCACGACGCGAAGAACGACAAGGGCAAAGCGAGCCTGTTCACCAAGGCCCGCAACGGCAGCATCCAGTTCCTGTTCGGCTCCACCTCCAAGATGGGTGTCGGGGTGAACATCCAGGACCGCATGGTCGCCATGCTGCACGTCGACTGCCCCTGGCGGCCCGCCGACATCGAGCAGCGTGACGGCCGCGGCATCCGCCAAGGAAACCAGAACCCCGAGATCGCGGTCGCGCGCGTGGTCACCGAAGGCACCTTCGACGCCCGCATGTGGGCGGCTCAATCCCGCAAAGCGGCCATGGTCAACCAGTTCATGAAGGGTTCGCTGACCGCCCGCGAGATCGACGACATCGGCGACGCGGCCCTCAACGCCAACGAAGCCCTCGCCATCGCCTCCGGCAACCCTTTGGTCCTGGAGAAGGCCGAGGTCGATATTGAGGTCACCAAACTCGAACGCCTGCGCCGCGCCCACCAACGCAGCCAGTCCATGCTCAACATCCGCATCCGCGAAGCCAACGACGTGATCCCCAAACTCGAAGCCGAGATCGACGCCTACACCCGGGCCATCGCCCTCCGCACCCCGACCAAGGGTGACGCCTTCGCCGCCAAGGTCAGCGGACGCGTCTACGACAACCGCGGCGACGCCGGGGACGTGTTGGCCGCCCGCCTGCTCAAACTGATCGCCGACCCCCGGGCGGTGTGGAAGGAATTCGCCGACCACCGGGTGGCCGAAATCGCGGGCTTCTCCCTCGACGCCCGCAACGTCCCCACCGGCCGCGACGCCCTCGTCTCGGTCGTCTTCTCCGACATCAGCACCGACCTCTACGTCACCCTCGACCGAAAAGTCCTCGAAAAGGGCGGCACCGGGGTGATGTTGCGCTTGGAGAACGCCATCAACGGCCTGGACAAACGGCTCGACATCGCCACCAGCCGACTCGCCACCGAACGCACCGAACGCGAACGCTCCGAACAACGTCTGGGCAAGCCCTTCGAACACACCGAACGACTCGACACGCTGCGAGAACGACAGAAGCAGATCAACCACGAACTCCTGGGCAAAGACAACCCACCCGACACCACGGCGCCCCCCGGGACGGAGGCCGCGTCGAGCGGGGACGACTTCCTCCGGTCGGCCGTGATGCACGACGCCATGGAGATGGTCAACCAGATCGGCGGCACCGCAACAGTCAACGGCCCCAACGGAATAACCGTCATCACCGACCGCGGACGAACCCGATGACCGAAGCGAACGCCCCCGCCCGGTGACCTCCCTTCAACACGTCACCCGCGACGCAGTGCAGGATCACCGGGATCGGGTGTGCGCCAACCCAACTCGACCCCTCGCAAGGTCAGCACCAGCTGAACCCAGCGCTGCGCAGCCCACTCCTCCGGATCATCCGGATCCAACCCGGCGTCAACGAGCGCCTGACGATCCACCGAATCCTCCACACCCAGGAATTCGTCACCACCCCACCCTCCGGCCTGGTGCCCCCTTCGAACAGACGGCCACCATTCGCCCGTGACGTGCCGGGAGGCCGCTCCGGCGAATGCGACGAAGCCCCTCGCCACACCAGAAGCCAGACCTGCGGTGGGGAAGGGGAATGCACCCCGATCGGTCGCGCCCAGCGGCGCTGATGGTCACACTGGGTTCAAAACCCTTTCGCACCCAGGGGCCTTCACCCCGACGACCGACATCACCCGACCCCAGACACCATGCCGGGCCTCACCGCGGCCCAGCGCGCCACCGCCGTCCGCCTCGAAATCACACTGGGCCACTCACATCCCGGGACCGATTGGGGACGCGCAGTGGTCCTGACGTTAACGAGCAGATCCTCCTGCTATCCAGGGAAGGGGTTCAAGATATAAGTGCCGTCGCCGCGCTGGACTGAGCGCGCACGTACCTCTTCTGCGCCGCGCCCCCAATCGGTTTTATCCGACCACCACACCCTGACGAAGCGGTCGAGTGCTGGCAGGACTGCGTCGCTGAGCACCGCGCCGCGCAGGTCCGTGTCGCGCAGGTTCGCGCCGCGCAGGTCCGCGCGGCTCAGGTTCGCCGCATACAGGTACGCGCGGCTCAGGTTCGCCGCATACAGGTTCGCGTCGACCAGGCGCGCGGTGTTTAGTTTCGCGCCGCGCAGGTTCGCGCGGCTCAGGTTCGCGCCGAACAGGCGCGCGCCGATCAGGTTCGCGCCGATCAGGTTCGCGCGGCTCAGGTTGGCGTCGATCAGGTTCGCGCCGAACAGGTCCGCACGGCTCAGGTTGGCGTCGATCAGGTCCGCGCGGCTCAGGTTCGCGCCGAACAGGTCCGCGCCGCTCAGGTCTGTGCCGCTCAGGTTCGCGCCACGCAAGTCCGCTCTCGGGCGCAAGTCCGCTCTGGGGCGGACTTCGACCGGCAGTTCACTAGGGGTGTCGAACCGCGCAGCGGCAGGGTCACCACTTGCAACCGATGGTTGTGTGTCACGGTGGGGCCGATACTCGTCGGGGTGTCCCGGGGTGAAGGCCGGAGTCGTCCCGGCCAGCGCCGCCAGGATTCGGCGCGCGACGCCTGTTTCCTCCGTCGCGATCGGAGTGAAGGCGGGGGTGGACCCAGCCAGCGCCGCCAGCAGGTCACGGCCGAAGCGAAAGACGCTCATGACACGACCCCCGGGCCACCGCGGTTCTTCTCACCGGTGTCGTCCTTATCGGATTCGTCCTGTCCGGGCACGAGTCTTCCCACGTACTGGCTGATCTTCTTCACCACCACCGGGGTGGCCGTGCCGATTCCGAAGGCCAAGCCGTTCGCGGCAACGGTGGTGACGATCAGCCCGCTGTCGAGCACCGCCGCGGCGGTCGCGGCGCCGATACCCAGCTGCACCACAACCGACACCGCGTACGGGCCTGCCCCCGGCCCTTTGGGTCGAGGCCACGGCCACCCTTTGACCCTCTGAGTCGCCTCAAGGAACACCACCCCGCAGTTGACGGCCGCGCCCACGCACCCCCATACGGCATACAGCCACATACCCGACACGATAGGCCGCCAGGCCCGACCACATCGTCGGACGGCGTAATGCACAGCACCGTGCCTGTAGTCGGACCCGACTAGCGAGTTGGATCCGACTACGGATCAGAAGGCTGGGAACTCAAGTCCTGGTCGCCACGCTGCCCGTCAGGAAGACCCGGTTGCTCAGCTTTCCCTTCCTTCTTTCGGCGGCGGTAGGCCCGCTGACGGCAGGAGCTGCTGCAATAGATCGGTCTGCGCCCGGGTGGGTCCAAGTGCGGAGCAGGGAAACAACTGCGGAGCCGACAGGGGCATTCGGCGCATGACGTCCACTCCGGCCAGGCCCCTTCGACCCAGCCGTGGAAGGAGCACCACACCAGCCCATGCTCTCCGCCCCGACCGACCCCTTTGTCGTACATCCTCGACAGGAGCAGCAGGAGCTGTTCTTCAGTGGGTCTGTCAGCGTCGGCCGACAATGGCCAGAGCTCGTCGGCAGCGGCGCGAAGACGGACGAGCACGACCTCAGGGCTTTGGAAGTACGTGGCTTCTGCAACGGCAGTAGCCATCCTATAAAGCAGCTGTCTCGCAGCCTCGGCATCCCCATATCGCACGGTGGCCCTGTTATAGAGCCACGCGAGATCGAGATTCGCGGTCGCAGCCTTCTCAACGCGACGTCCCCGCGCGACGCTACGGCGACCATTCCTGGTCATGCTTCTTCTTCCCCCGGCTTCTCGGTATCCGCAGGACGAAGCATCCCAGTCTCCTCCGAGTCCTTGGGCCGCGCGGCGGTCCTGTGGATGCCGAACGCTTGGGCGAAGGCAGCGAAGACCTCCGGGATGTCTTTTCGATCAGCACGCATGAGAGCGATGACCGTAACAGTGACCACTGCGAGAAGAAGACACACCAACGGCCAGATATTCATTGCGGTGAGCAGCGACATCGCGAGCTGGACCGGGACGGGCAACGGAACCTCCAGAGGACATAGAAAAGGCCCTCAGCGATTCAGCTGAGGGCCTCAGGCAGGATGCGTTAGAAACGAAGAGAGCCCCAGGCGCTTCTGCGCTCCAGGGCTCCAGGGCTCATAGGCACGTCGGTGCCCGAACGATATGGAATATACTTCGCGCCGGGCGGCGGCGGCAAACCGACGTTCCCGCATAATCGCAGCTCACTCCCCGTATGTAGGTTGCGTGACTGAGATCACGCCTTTCGTAACGCTGCCTAGCCGCGCGGCTGCTGGGGCGTCGCGGCCCCGCCCTTCGGCCGCCCGGACCGCCCTCGGCGAGTAACAGGATGGGCCGCTGGAGGCGTGGAGGAGAATTGAACGCCATGAGCGAGGTCGCCGAGGACGATGAGCGCGCGATCCTGGATCAGGTCGCGCAGCTCCGGAACGCCCACGTCGCGGGCGATCGGGCCGCCGCGCTTCGGATGGTCAGCGAGTTGGTCGCCGAGTTCGGCCTCGGGGCCCTGGCGGATGTCCTGGCTGACCGCGCCGACCGGGAGCACCCGGTCGAGCAGGTCGAGCTGTTTCGGAGACCGAGGACGAACCCGATGACCGAAGCGAACGCCCCTGCCCGGTGACCTCCCTTCAACACGTCACCCGCGACGCAGTGCAGGATCACCGGGATCGGGTGTGCGCCAACCCAACTCGACCCCTCGCAAGGTCAGCACCAGCTGAACCCAGCGCTGCGCAGCCCACTCCTCCGGATCATCCGGATCCAACCCGGCGTCAACGAGCGCCTGACGATCCACCGCATCCTCCACACCTAGGGATTCGGTGCCACCCCACCCCGGGCCTGGTGCCCCCCTCCGCTGATACCGCCGGTGTGGCGGCTATTTCTCCGCGAGAATCAGGGCCATGACGGGGCGGAAGAAACATGGTTCGACGCGGATCACGCTCGCGGGCGGGTTCGTGCGCGGTGGGAAGGCGATTACACGCCGCACCGCAACGATCGGATTGTTGTGGTCGGTCGTCGCGGCGTTGACGTTGAGTTTGGCGCTTGCTGTGACCGCGTATTGGCTGCTGACCAGGTCCATCGAGACCGACGAACATGCGAAGGCGGCGCCTGCCGATCTCACCAAACTGTCGCTGACCGTCGTCGCTGGCGTCGGCGGTGTGGTGGCGTTGGTGATCGCCTACCGTCGGCAGCGCGACCTCGAACAAGGCCGGTTCGTAGAGCGTTTCGGCGCCGCGGCCGCGCAACTCGGTTCGGCCGACGTCGCGGTACGCATAGCCGGGGTGTACGCGATGGCCGGTGTGGCAGATGAGTCTCGCGGGCTGCGCCGTCAGCAGTGCATCGACGTGCTGTGCGGCTATCTACGCTTGCCTTTCGACGCGGGCCACGGGAGCAGCGGACGCACCAAGTTCGTGGTCAAGGCCCCCCGCTTCGAGCGCGGGCGAGTGAGGGGGGAGACAGAGGAACACGTCGAGTACCGGCAGAACGATCACGAAGTGCGTGCGACGATCGTCCGCGTCATCGCCGATCATCTCCGCGACTCAGCCGAATACAGTTGGTCGGCAAGTGAATTCGATCTCCGCACTGCTTACCTGGAGGACGTCGACTTCAGCACTGCAACGTTCGCAGGCATTGTTCGGTTCGGGCATGCAACCTTTTCCGGCCCCACCTCGTTCATGGATGCGACCTTCTCGGACACCGTCTGGTTCAACGACGTGACCTTCTCCGGCACCGTCGGGTTCGAGTTCGCTACCTTCTCCTCAGCCCTTTTCAGTAATGCGACCTTCTCGGACACCGCCGACTTCTTCGCAGTGACCTTTTCCGACAATACCTGGTTCGACGGCGCGATCTTCTGCAACAATGCGCGATTCGACCACGCCACATTTTCTGAGTCGGCCTGGTTCGACGGGGTGACCTTCTCCGACACCGCCGACTTCAACGACGTAACCTTCTCCGGCGTTGCCGAGTTTGGGAGGGCGACCTTTTCTAGCGCGACCTCATTTGCGAAGGCGCACTTCAGCGGAAGCCGGACGTCCTTTGCCAACCCAAAACGGTGGGGACCTCCGGCTCCCACCTTCGACTGGGATGAGGATGTCGCGCAGAAGCCTGCCAACCTCCAGCCGAAGGATTGGCCGCCAGTTGTCAAGAACGACCCGCAGGGCCACTCCGGGGATGGACGATGTGGTGGACCGCCGCGCCCTGTCCAGGGCCGGACTGGCCCTCGGTGACCGCGCGGGCGGGCCGCGCTTCTCTTGGGCTTAACGAGGGAACAAAGGCGATTCACTCAGAGATTTTCGAGCAGTTCGATGGCTTTCGAGATGACTTCAGCGAATCACGACAAGTGTCGTGCGCGTGCTGTCAGGATGATCGTGTGACCACTTGGCGCCCAACCAATCTCGCGCTGGATGTGAAGGACTACACACCCCTCATGCAAGGACGCGGCGCGATCATCGCGGCGCTAGTGGGAGCGTTGATCGCTGGATACTTCGCTACCAGGACCGCAAAACATACGCCGTACGAGCGTTTGGAGACCCTTCTAAAGGTGCGGCAAGCATGGCCCGTCGGTCACGATGGAGTAGAAACGGTTGATATCTCTATTAGCTACGCCTTGGCTCAGATCCGGCACATCGAAGCGGACGTTCACGAGCGCGAGACGTGGATCGACTCGGTAGTTACAGCCCAAGTCGCGCAGCTGAGACTCCGAAATTCGACAAGAATAGCGATGGCTTCAGGGGCATCGGTGGCGCTGTACGGCATGGCGCTCGCCTTGTCCCATCACAGAGCGGGCGCCATCCCCCTCACCGTTGGCGTTTTTACAGCACTCGTAATGGGATGGAAGCTGCTCCAGCGGAAGGTCCCGGATTGGGACGAAGAGGAGGATGAAGCCATGTGGAGAGCCGATCTGGCACGAGCGCTACAAGAGGAGAGGCCAAGCCCATGGAAGGCAGGCAACCGCTGGGGTAACGGTTTCCTATATGTGGGGAGGGATTGATGATCGCAATCACCGTGAGTACCGGCGCGGGGGGAGAACGGCCCGAGACCCTGTCGGCGAAGGTTCCTCTTGTGCGGTCTGATTGCCGTTCAGGGGCAGATCGGGAACTGACTGCGCCCCATGCCATTTCGGATTCGCGTGCCCGGCGATCTGCGACAGCCGCAGAGCCGCGCGGAGGAGAAACGAGCAGCATGAGCGAGGACGACGAGAACGATGAGCGCGCAATCGTGGATCGGGTCGCGCGCCTCCAGACCGCCCACCTGGCCGGAGATCGGGCCGCCGCCCTTCGGATGGTCCGCGAGTTGGTCGCCGAGTTCGGCCTCACGGGCCTGGCGAATGTTTTGGCCGACCGCGCCGACCAGGACCGCCTGGTCGAGCAGGTCGATCTGTTTCGGATCTTCGGGCCCGACGCCCTCGGCCTCGGGCCAGGGCCGAGGGAGCGCGCCCCGGGTGCGTGAAAATATGCCCGCATGCATATTTGGAGGGGCCGCCGCACCGCAGGCGGCCCCGTACCCGGGAGGCACCGTGCCCACCTTCCCCGCCCTACCCCCGCTGGGCGAACGGCTGTTTGACGATCCGCGCTGGGCCTATCGGGCGGGGGGGGGGTTCGGCGTTGGTGTCGCACACCTGCGGGTGTGGGCTGCGGGTGATCACACCGATGCGACGGTGGCCGTGGTCCGTGATCTCGCGCAGGGTGTGTCGATCACCAACGCGATCGAGCACATCGCCGCGGCGGTGCGCCACCGCTACCGGGCCGGTCGGCTGATCCTGCTCGAACACTGGCCCGCCGACCATCCCCACGGTGGCGGGGAGCACCTCGATCAGGCTCTCGTGGCCGAGGGTGGGGTGACGTGGCGGGAGCTCTGGCCTACCCCGCCTGCCGACGCCCCCGACCACACCCACGTCCTCGCGTGGATAGCCGCGCACGGCACTACGGTGCTGGACCGGCAGCGATAGTGCCTGACGGGCCGTCGCGCTGGTGGCCGCGGGTACGGTCAAACGGTGACCTGAGTGCGCTTCGCTACTGTCGGATCGCGATTCGGTCGTGGCGCGATATGGGCCGTGGCAGGCTGTCTGGTGTGTCAGGGGTGGAACCGCCGCGGTACACGGCGTTTCGTCATCGGTGAACCGGCGGTGACGTGGGCGTCGCAGTGGTAGCGGCCTGACACGAGCAAGGCACGGCAACAGATCCTCACGGGTGACGGGCACGAACCTCGGGAATCTGTCGGCCATCGCGGTCGACCTTGCGGATGTCGAATTCGGTTGTCGCATTGATCAATCCGAGGTCGGTGTCATACCCCCAGCGCTCGGGCATCCACTCGGGATCCGTGCGCCGCAGCGCGGCCACGATCTTCTTCAACCCCGCCCACCCGTCCGGCCCGGCGCTGGCGGTGACCGCCGCGCGCAGCTGCTCGAGCAGCGCGGTGTCGGCCCGCAACGCCTTGCGTCCGAGCCGCTGAGGAACCTTCGCCGCGACGACCCGCCGCGTCAGATCACGGCGGGTGTCGATCGTTTCCGGCCGGGCCAGTTCCAACGCCATCAACGCGGCGATCCGGCATGCCCGCCCGTCGTCGAGTTCGACGGCGTATCTCTCTGCCGCCGTGAGGAGTTCGTGAACCCGTAACCAGATCGTCCGAGCCCCGGTGCGCACGATCTCCGCCCCCACCAGCTCCCGCTTCTCCTCAGGCGCGAATCCCGGCAGCTCCGCGAACGCGGGGGCCATCGCCGCCTCGGCCACCTCCCGCGGTACCAGCGCCGCGGTCAGGAATCCGGGTTCTTCCGCGGAGTTGGCGACGTTGGGCAGCGATGGTGCCGCCTCCAGCCAGGACATCGCGATATCCAGCCGTTGCCGACACGAACCGGGCTGCCACGTGAACCCCGGGAACGGGAGCCGATCCACCGGCGTGATCCGCCGCTCCAGCAACATGTCCAGCACCAGCGTCAACCGCAGCCCCTCCCACGCGGCGAACAACACCGCCTCCGTATCACGGGGATCGGTGGCCCTCACCCGATCAATCATCTCCCCGGCGACGTCGAGCGCGGTTGCGGGATGTGTTGCGGGAGTTGCGGAATCGGTCATGAGCCGATCATCCCGCCACAGCCGTGCCGACTCACCGATTTCTGCCGCACCGACTGGAGGGGCGAGGGACGCGCGCCACACGGCTCTTCGGAAGAAGCGCGGTCCAGGATGGATCGAGCGCATCACAAGCAGGATGCCGCGAACTGCAACGGCTTCGGCCGTCGCACCGCCGCGAACGGATTGTTGTGGTTGGTCGTGACCGCGCTGCTGCTGGGGTAGACCCTCGCAGGCCGCCGCATACCGGGTGTTGGACGACGGCTCGCGGTATTCCGCCACCGATGACGGCGCGGGAAGGCAAGTAGTTCCAGGTAGCAGCAGTGCGAGATCCGGGTTCATGTATTTTGAGCGCGGGGTGTTGCAGACCGCGAGGCATCGTGTAAAGATGATGAAGCAGGTAGCGATCGCAATAGCCGGTCGAACTTGATGAACGATGAGATTACAGGGGGGCTGAATCTTTCGACGGTAGGAAAAATCCTCGCGCATCCGTAGGATGCTATAACGCGAAGATTTTGGACGCACCGAGAACGCCATTAGGCTGGCAACTAGGGGGGATTTTGCGCGAAGGCTCGACTGATCTTCTGTTTTTCAATTTCTATAGCACGCCGCGCGCGGGTGCCCCTCTTCTTTCCGATGGTGGAGGCCCCTTCGGGTTCGACATCCAGGCGGCACTTCAGTTCGATTTCATTGTGAAAAGCTACGGTATCAGCCACATCCTGGAGACCGGATGCTGCCTTGGAGATACCACCGAATTTTTGGCTCGCAACTACCCGTCTCTGCCGATCTGGACCTGCGACGTCAACAGGCAGTACGCAGATTTCGTCGGAACGCGCCTGAAAGAATTCTCCCAGGTCCACATCGCGCACGGCGATTCGGCGGAACTCCTCCCAGCGGCGCTCGCCCAGACCGATGTTCCGCTGGTCTACCTGGACGCGCACTGGGGCGAGCAGTGGCCGCTGACCACCGAATTGAACAGCATCACCCGAGGAGTCGTCGTTGTCGATGACTTCGACATCGACGACCCGAGATTCGGTTTCGACGTTTACGACGGAGTGGCGTGTGATCTGGAGCTCATCCGGCACGCCAGACCGGATCTGCGGAAAGCGTTCGCAGGTAATCCAACGGCGCGCTACCCCTACCCGTGCCTTCAAGTGGGCCGCCGCGCAGGACGCTGCTACATTCCGATCGACCTTCCCTCGGACCCGTTCGAACAGTCGGAGATGTTCACACCGCTGAAACTCTAGGAAAGGCACTCGACATCATGACGACGGGGGGCGTGAAGTCACGCCTTGCTTCCCAGGTGCCGTTTCTCGACACGCCCTGCAACACCGGCCCGCTCATCGCAGCGGTGATCGCCTCACGGTGCTGGACGCTGAAACGACAAGAAATAGGCGACTTACCCGAGCATACGGATCTCGAATTCTGGCTCCGGCCACTTACCGGTTGCAGAGCACGTTCGAACAGTGTCGGACCAGAACTGCCGGAATGCACCGATCGTCAGCACGAGCAGATCGGCGACGCCCTTCGGTTCGTCATTGACACAAAGCCTCATTGGGCATCGTTCTTTCAGCTGCCGGTCCGTTTCCTGCAACTCCCGACCGACAGCCGAGCGATCTCCTCCTCCGCGCCGCACTGGCCCCAGCACATCATGCTCGCCCCGGCGGCCTTCGCCTCCGACGAGGAGTTGCGCGAACAAGTGGTCCACGAGTTCTGCCATCAATGGCTGTACCTGCTGGAAGAAGTCTGCCCGCTCGAAAAAGCCGAGGCGGCAAGGGATCTCACGCTTCCCTCCGGCACCACCGAACGGTCGGCGAGGGAAGTGATCGGCGCCGCGCACGTCGGCTTGGCACTGGCGGACCTCTACGACGACTGCGGCCAGCCCCACCAAGCCGCCATCCTCCGTGGCTACGCCACCGACTGCCTCACCGTCCTCGACGAGCACGCCGCGGACCTCCTGACCGACGAAGCCGTCCAGATCATCCAGAGAATGAGGAGGTCCTAGCTTGTCCGTCGACACCGCAGCACGCGTCGTCAAGATGTGGGCAACACCGCTGTATCAGCACGACTACGTCGAGGACTTAGGCCAGCACCGCGTCGACGCCATCAACGCCGAACTGCGCGAACTGGTCCTCGAGGGCGAAAAGCGCCAACAGGATCCCTTGCTGTTCGGCGTCATCGGCGCCACCAAGACGAGCATGGACATCCTCCGCTGGAATCATCCGGCCATCGACTGGCTCCGCGATCGGGTCCTCGACGCGGTCACCGAGATCTCCCACGACCTCGTCGGCGACATCCAGACCGAAGCCGAAGTCGATATGGTCGCCGAGGGGTGGGCGGTGGTCTATCGGTCGGGCGGCAGCCATCGCCTCCACACACATCACGAATCCGCTTGGTCGGGCGTGTATTACATCGACACCGGCGGTGTCGACCAGGACGCAGGGCACCTGCAACTGCTCGACCCCCGACCAGCAGCCATCGCCCGCCAGGCGAGTCCGGGCGTCCAGTACGTCCAGCCGAAACCGGGAACGATGGTGTGTTTCCCGTCCTGGTTGCCGCATTCGGTCAAAGCGACCCTGTTCGGTGGCGGCACCCGAATCTGTATCGCATTCAACGTCGGCTACGTGGAGAGGCAAGCATCGTGACCGAGACCACGGCGACCTACCCGCGTCCCACCCACGTCGGGCACGTCCGACGGCTGTGGCCGACCAATGTCGCGCTGAGCCAGGTTCCCGACAGCGAACTGCCCGATGTACCCGCTGATCTCGAGAAGGGCGCCGCGGTCTCGCAGAGCCATCCGATCGAGACCATCCCTGATCACACCAGCGTGCAGCAGTTGTTCGTCCAGGGCATGCAGCGGCTGGCCGACGGCGATCGAAACCAGGGACTGCCCGTGGTCGACATCGACAGGGTGAACCTCGAATTGCAGGTGTGGCGACCCGGATTCGAGGCGCCGGTATGGGTCGAACCCGGCCCTTACCTCGGCTGGCTGTTCCTGTCGGCGACCCCGTCGCAGCATTCCGATTCGGGCAGTATCGCGGTCTTGGACCCGCGGGCCGGCAGCAGCATGTCCGCGGTGCCCGGGCTGCCCTGGGGCGCCTCTCTGGTCATCAAGCCGCAGCGCGGGAGCCTGGCGATCGTCCCAGGATGGCTCACCAGTTCGGTGGTCCCGCTCGAACAACACCAGACCTGCGTCGTAGTCGTGGCCACGGTGGGGCCCAACGACGCTGGATAGAAGGAGGAAATGCAATGAGTATCGCATTCGAGCCGTCGACCGGCGCGGTCTCCAAGACCCTCACCGGCGGCAACATCGCCTCGCACGTCGACCCGAGCGACGTGGACGCCTACATGGCGCTCGTCGAGGCCGGCATGATGCCGTCCCGGCCGTGCTCCGGTTTCGCGGTCCAGGACAACATCTCGCTGCGCCACGACACCAGGGCTCCCCTGGTGCGCAAGGCGGAGTGACACCGCAATTCACTAACTCGGCTGCCTGGCGCCGCGCAGTATCGGCGTCAGGCAGCCGACCTATACCCAGGGGCAAAGGCAGATGACCGAAGACGCTCCCGAACTGGAAGCGTGGCTCGATGTTGTCCGGGGGAGACTTCTCGACATCAACGACGCGGGAACGGTTCTGGCCTGGTGTGACCAGACCGGGTCAGCCCCGCTCTATCTCCTCGACACGCGCGGCACGGCCCCATCGACCGCTCTCCCCGACCCGTGCTTCGAGCGGTTCGCGGGATCTTCTGCGGTCTGGGTCCGATATGACCACAACGGAGACGCTCGGTTCCGGCTCGCGTTGCCGGCCCTCGCCCGCACGACGCCCGAACGGGCGGCCGACCCGATGCCGCGGATCGAACAGGTCCTCACCCGGCGCCGCACCCTCGCCGCGCTCGACGTTGTCGGGCCACGATGACGGTCACCAACACAACCGGCGATCGGCTGCCCCGCGACTTCCGGAGACTGTGGCGTAGTTCCACGGTCAGCCAGGTCGGCAGCGCAATAGGCGGCGGAGCCATCCCGTTACTCGCCATCCTGGTCCTCGACAGCTCCAACGTGCAGGTCTCGCTTCTGGCGTCCATCTCCGGAATCGCAAGCGCCGCAATTGCTTTGCCTATCGGACCGTTTGTTGAATTCCACCGCAAACTGCCGATCATGACAGCGGCCAACCTGCTGGCCTTCGCGAGTCTTTTCACGATTCCCGTGGCAGGTTGGCTCGGTGTCCTCAGCTTCGCCCAACTCTGCGCGGTGGTCACGGTGCAGACCGTGTGCGCGATCGCGATCAGCTCGGCGAGCCACGCCTACATCAAGGCGATTGTGCCGCGCGCACAGCGTGTGACCGCGATGGGGCGGCTCGAAACCATGTTCCAGCTCGTTGCCGTGGCGGGCGCCCCCGTGGGTGGCGCGATCATCACTGCGATCGGTCCGACGATCACCGTCCTCGTCGACGCCATCAGCTATCTTTTCGCCGCAGGAGTGCTCCGCGCCATCCCCACCGAGCGAACCCCACCGCCGCAACGCCCCCCAGATCATCACTGGGCGTTGGTGATCCGCTCCGGTTGGAGCTACATCGCACGCAGCCCGATGCTGCGGTTGTTGTTGGCGAATGCCGCCCTCTTCGGCGGCTCGATCATGATGTTCACACCGCTGTTGGCGATATTGATGTTGCGCGAACTTCATTTCACGCCTTGGCAGTACGGGTTGGCGCTCGGGCTTCCGGGAGCGGGCGGTGTCCTGGGGTCTGTGATTGCTGGCCGCGTGACCGCGGCATTCGGCGACCGGAAATCGTTGCTCGTCCTCGGCGGCCTGCGCGCGCTGTGGCTCGGGCCCGTCTTGTTCGCCGGCCCCGACGGACGTGGCCTGCTCCTGATCATCGGCTCGGTGACCGTGCTGATGTTCTTCGCCGGCGCCTTCAACCCGGTCTTCGTCACCGAGCGCATGAACTGCACCGCCGATGACTACATGGCCCGCGTCACCACGGCGTGGTCGATCACCTCCAAGTGGATACAGCCCCTGTTCGCCGCCGCGGGCGGAGTGATCGCCAGCGCAGCCGGTGTGCGCGTCGCGATCGGCTGCTCCGCCGTTCTCCTGATCCTCAGCGCGGCACTGCTGCCGTGGCGCGCAACCCATCGAAAGGACACCCTCGCATGACGGCGACCCACCCGCATCGAATCCGCACGACGACCGAACCGGACCTGCCTCACATTCGAGAACTCATGGACGTCACCTACGGCGGCCGCCATCCCGATAGCGTCTTCAACGCGCTGTGGGAGAACTTCGCCCTCGGCGAGTCGCTGGTCGCAGACTCCGACGGCACGGTCGATGGCAACGTGACGGTAGGACGATTCACCGTGACCGTCCCCGGCGGTCAGCAACTGCAGGCGGCCGGGCTCACCGCGGTCGCGGTCAATCCCCTGCACCAGCGCAAAGGCATCATGCGGGCACTGCTCGACGAAGTCGATCGGCGCAGCAGAACAGCGCGAGTGCCGCTGACGATCCTCATGTCCTCACAAGGCGGAATCTACGGCCGATTCGGCTATGGCCCATCCACGAGAAAGTTCGAGATCAGCATCGACCGGGCCACGGCACGGTGGCTGTCGACAACCCCGAACCCAGGCGGGGCACGATTCGTCACCATGGCGGAAGCAAGCAAACTCATCCCCGCGATTTACGACCGCTGGCGCCGACAGACCCCCGCCGCACAGGCACGACCGGAATCCGCATGGGGCGGCTTCTTCGACAACCCGACACACCCCTTACACGGCGGCTCGGGATCGTTCGCACTGGTCCATGACGACGGCTATGCGCTGTACAACTGCCACTGGGGAGAGCCGAACGCCCGTACCGGCGCCATCCGAGTCCAGGAGCTGCGCTACCTCACCGCCGACGCCCACGCTGCCCTGTGGCGTGCGCTGCTGGCCCTGGACGGCCTCTCCCGCGTCACTGCTTCCCTGCCCTTCGACGACCCCCTTCCCTACCTTCTCGTCGATCCCCGTCTCGTGCAGGTGGCCGCCACCCGAGACGCGCTCTGGACACGGATCACCGACATCCCGACCGCTCTCCGCGCCCGGGTTTACCGATGCGATCTCGACGTGGTCCTCCGTGTGCACGACCCCTTCCGAAACACCGACAGCTCGGTGCGGCTGGTGGCCGATCACGATGGCGCACAGTGTCATCCGACGACACGCGCCCCTGACGTAGACCTCGGCCTGGACGTGCTGGGCAGCCTGTACTTCGGGGCTCACCGCGCCAGGACGTTCGCCGCCGCCAACAGGCTGCGGGCTCGCACCGAAACGATATTGGACACCGTAGACCTCGCATTCAGCACCGTGACGGAGCCCGTACTCGGCTGGAACTTCTGACACAAACCACACCCGACACGGCCCTCTCCGACACGGCCCTCCACACCTGACAGTCAACCGAACCCGAACCACCGCTCGCAGTGAATACCGCTGCGCGACAAGCAGTTCGGGACGTGTCGACGACCTCACCGCGTGGCGTTGCCGAGAAGGGGCTCCGAGACGGTAGCCTCTTGTCTCGACCGCGAGGGAGTGTGAGCGCACCGTTGACCAGTTCGTCGTTCGTCCATCTTCATGTTCATACCGAGTACTCGATGCTCGACGGGGCCGCGAAGATCAAGAAACTCTTCGCCGAAGCCGAACGGTTGGGGATGCCGGCGGTTTCGATGACCGACCACGGCAACATGTTCGGGTCCGCGGAGTTCTTCCGGGTGTCCAAGGCGAGCGCGGTCAAACCCATCATCGGGATCGAGGCATACCTCGCCCCCACCACCCGGTTCCACAAGAAGCCGGTGTTCTGGGGCGACCGCAACCAGCGCGGTACCGACGAATACGGCGAGGGCGGCGACGTGTCGGGCGGCGGCGCCTACACCCACATGACCATGGTCGCCGCCAACGCCACCGGCCTGCGGAACCTGTTCAAGCTGTCGAGCCTGGCCTCGTTCGAGGGGTATTACCGTAAGCCACGCATGGACCGTGACCTGCTCGCGGAGTACTCCGAGGGCATCATCGCCACGACCGGGTGCCCCTCCGGCGAGGTCCAGACCCGGCTGCGTCTGGGACAGTTCGACCAAGCCCTGCAGGCGGCCGCCGACTACCGCGACATCTTCGGGGCCGAGAACTTCTACCTCGAACTCATGGACCACGGCCTGCGGATCGAGCGATCGGTCCGCGAGGGACTGCTCGAGGTCGGACGCAAACTCGGCCTCAAGCCGGTGGCGACCAACGACAGCCACTACGTCACCCAGGACCAGGCCGACACCCACGCCGCGCTGCTGTGCGTGCAGGCCGGCAAGACGCTCGACGATCCCACCCGATTCAAGTTCGACGGCGACGGCTACTACCTGAAGTCGGCCGAGGAGATGCGCGCCTACTGGGACACCGAGGTTCCCGGCGCGGCCGACGCCACCCTCGAGATCGCCGAACGGATCGAACCCTACGACGAGGTATACAACCACGTCGACCGGATGCCCCGGTTCCCGCTGAAGGAAGGCGAGACCGAAGACCTGCTGCTGCGCCGCGAGGTCGAGGAATTCACGCCCCTGCGGTTCCCCAACGGCATCACCCAGCAATACCGCGACCGTATCGAGTTCGAGCTCAGCACCATCTCCTCGATGGGGTTCCCCGCCTACTTCCTGGTCGTCGGCGACCTCGTCCGCTGGACCAAACGCCAGAAGATCGCGATCGGGCCCGGCCGAGGTTCGGCGACCGGATCGCTGGTGGCCTACATCCTGCAGATCACCGACCTCGACCCCATCGAGCACTCACTGCTGTTCGAGCGGTTCCTCAACCCCGAACGCGTGACCATGCCCGACATCGACCTCGACTTCGACGAACGTCGCCGCGGTGAGGTGCTCGAGTACACCATCAACAAATGGGGCGCCGAGAACGTCGCCCAGGTCATCACCTTCGGCACCATCAAAACCAAGGCCGCCATCAAGGACGCGGCGCGGGTCCTGTACGGGCAACCCGGCTTCTCCATCGCCGAGAAGGTCGTCAAACTGCTGCCGCCCCCGATCGCGGCGCAGGACATTCCACTGTCGGGGATCTTCGACCCCAACCACGAGCGCTACGCCGAAGCCGCCGAGGTCCGCGCCTACGCCGAGAGCGACCCCAACATCGGCAAACTGATGGACACCGCCCGTGGCCTCGAGGGACTGACCCGCAACGCCGGCGTGCACGCCTGCGCGGTCATCTTGTCCTCGCAGCCGCTGCTCGATGTCATCCCGCTGTGGCAGCGCGACGACGGCTCGATCATCACCGGCTGGGACTTCCCCTCCTGTGAGGACATCGGCCTGCTGAAGATGGACTTCCTGGGGCTGCGGACCCTGACCGTCATCGACGACGCGATCAAAGCCGTCCAGGAAAACCACGGCATCGAAATCGAAGCCGACTCCATCCCGCTCGACGACGAGAACACCTACCAGTTGCTCTCCCGCGGCGACACGCTCGGGGTGTTCCAGCTCGACGGCGGTGCGATGCGGGATCTGCTGCGCCGGATGCAGCCGAAAAAGTTCGGCGACATCGCCGCCGTGCTGGCGCTGTATCGCCCCGGCCCGATGGCCGCCAACGCCCACATCAACTACGCCGAACGCTCCAACGGCCGCCAACCGATCACCCCCATCCACCCCGAACTCGAAAAAGCGCTGGACCCGATCCTCGGCGAGACCTACCACCTGCTGGTCTACCAAGAGCAGGTCATGGCCATCGCGCAGCGGCTCGCCGGCTACAGCCTCGGCGGCGCCGACCTGCTGCGCCGCGCGATGGGCAAGAAGAAAAAAGAGATCATCGAAAAGGAGTTCGAGAACTTCCGCGCCGGCATGACGGCCAACGGCTTCTCCGCCGAGGCCATCCAGACGATCTGGGACGTCATGCTGCCCTTCGCGGGCTACGCGTTCAACAAATCCCACACCGCCGGATACGGCCTGGTGTCCTACTGGACCGCCTACCTCAAAGCGAACTACACCGCCGAGTTCATGGCCGCCCAGCTCACCTCCGTCGGCGACAACAAGGACAAAGCCGCGGTCTACCTCGCCGAATGCCGCCGCCTCGGCATCAAGGTGCTGCCGCCCGACGTCAACGACTCCGGTCACCGCTTCGCCGCGGTCGGCAGCGACATCCGGTTCGGGCTCGGAGCCGTGCGCAACGTGGGCGCCAACGTGGTCGACGCGATCATCGAAGCCCGCAAGACCAAGGGGAATTTCACCTCCTTCACCGACTTCCTCGAAAAAGTCGACATGGTCGCCTGCAACAAGCGCACCATCGAATCCCTGATCAAAGCCGGCGCCTTCGACGCGCTCGGCCACACCCGCCGCTCGATCGTCGAAGTGCACGAGAACGCGATCGACGCGATCATCAGCCTGAAGAAACAGCAGGCGATGGGCCAGTTCGACCTGTTCGGCGGCATCGACGACGGCATCGCGGACCCCAGCGCCTCACCGCTGGGGCACGTGCAGTTCAGCGCCGAGGAATGGCCCCGCCGCCAGCTGCTCATGTACGAGCGGGAGATGCTGGGCCTGTACGTGTCCGCGCATCCCCTCGACGGCACCGAACGCATCCTGCGCAAACACGCACCCAAACCGATCGCCGCGATCATCGACGAAGCCCCCCAGGGCGAGGTCGCCGTCTCGGGCATGATCGTGTCGGTCGACCGGCGAGTCAACAAGCAAGGAGCGCCCTGGGCCATCGTCACCCTCGAAGACATGGACGCCTCGATCGAGGTCCTGTTCTTCGCCCAGGCATACTCCCTGTTCGCCAACGACCTCATCCCCGACAGCGTCGTCGCCGTCCAAGGCAAGGTGAACATGCGCGAGGACCGCATGTCGATCTTCGGGGCCGGGGTCATCACCCTCGAAGTGGGAGACCTCGCCGTGGGACAGGAACCCCCGCTGGTTCTGCGAGTGGACTACCGGCGAGTCGACAAGGACATGGTCGTCGAACTCCGGCGCGCCCTGCAAGCCCATCCCGGCGAGGTCCCCGTCCACCTCATCGTGCACGGCCCACACCGCCCCGAGCGCAAACTCGCCCTCCCCGACTACCCCGTCGGACTCGGATCCGGCCTCGTCGGTGAACTCAAAGCCATGCCCGGCATCACCGTGCAAACGTGACCGACTACGAGGTCACCACCGGCGAGGTCCACTGTCACCGCTGCGGGCGCCCCGCGCTGCTCACGGCCCGTGTGCCGCATCGCTTCCAGCGTGACGACGGCACGGTCGTCGAAGGGGCGCGGACGGTCGTGCTGTGCAGCGTGTGCGACGGCGGCGATCCGGACGCGCAGGGCGTCCTAGCCTTCTTCGCTCTGCACGAAAGCGTCGACAGCGACAACGTGGAATCGGCTGGCTCGCTGATTGGCGAATGGATCGACGCGATGGCGGCCCGGCCCACACCGGACCTGACACACCTCGACCACACCCATCACCCCGAACCCGATGACAGCGGCCACCCCGACAGCGCATAAATCTGCCGGAGACCCAACGTACGTGGGCCGTCCCCGAACTCGGACCGGACGCCCGACCGCAGGCTGCGCGAGGCGGGAAAACTTGTGGACGGCCGGGCGGAAAATCGAAAGATGTTGCGTATCTACCTCGACCAGGCCAAGTGGATCGATCTGTCCAAGTGCCGGGCGGGTCGCGGTGACGGGAACCGGTTTCAGGACGTGTACGCCGTCGCCTCCGAAGCGGTGCGCGTCGGGAACGCCTCGTTCGTGCTGTCCTGCGCGCACTACTACGAGACCCACCACCGGAGCGGAGCGAGAAGCCGCGCCGAACTCGCCGACACAATGGCCGAGCTCTCGCGGTTCCATGCCCTCGCACCGCCGATGGTGGTGGTGCCCGCCGAGATCGAGGAGTTCCTGACCGGTCGTCCGGTCACCGAGCAAGTGGAGTTGTTCGGCGTGGGGGTCGAGCACGCCTTCGATGCCGACTTCGGTTTCAGCGCCGCCACCACGAGGTTCGATGTGCTGCCGGCCGGACTGCGAAGCACCGCCGCACAGCAGACGAGCATGCTGATCGAGCGAGCCATGCTCGCCGGGCAGTCGACGTGGGTGCCCGGTTTCGACCTGCGCGTGCTGGAGGTGGCCCGCACGATCAAGAACGCCTCGCAGAAGTTCGTCGACGCGCAGAACACGGTCGCCGCCTACATCGCGGCCACCAAGGTCCGCCACCCCGACCGGCTCGCTGATGTCGTGGCAGCCAGCGAGATCGCCGACTTCATCGATCCGCTCCTGGCCGGATGCCAGCGGCACGGCATCGACCCCGAGGCACTGTTCCGAGATAGGGAATCCTGCCAGAACCTGCTGCGGGGGCTGCCGAGCCGCTGGGTGACCAGCGAACTGCGGCGGGCACGTCTGCGTAATCCGCAGAAGAGGTGGGAGAAGAACGACCTGAACGATCTGCTGGCGTTGTCGACGGCCGTGCCCTACTGCGATGTGGTGGTGACCGAGAACGAGTGGGTCCACCACCTCACACACCTCGGTCTGGCGGACCGGTACGGCACCACCGTGCTCGCCGATCTGACCAAGCTCACCGACGTCCTCGTCGCTGCCTCGACGCAGGCATCGTGACCGGAGCATGGCCGCGAAGCTAACGAGCCCTGCCGGGGCAGGGAAGCGCGAACTTCGCTGCACGGCGGCTAAATTTGTGCAGCCACATCAGCTGTCGCAACGGCGTGCCGTTCTCGCTCTGTCCGAACGAGGGATCTCTGTTGCGCCGCAACCGCGTGTGGACCGAGACATCGCCGCGGTCTCCGTGTGTCCTCCGGAGAAGTACTGCCCACGCCGCTGACCTGGGTGAGTATCGAAGGGCGCAGGGGCGCAATACCTATTGGGACTATGCCGGTGGGAATGGCGGTATCCGTGTCGGCGGACGACGCTGTGATCGACATGGCCAGACCTTCGACAGGAACTGGACCACCGCGACCACCCGAGGCCATCCGTGCTGTTGCGTCCTGACCGCGCAGGGGTGGGTGGATGAGTCGATCAGACAACCATCGCTGCGGCTTGGAGACGGAAGGACTCATCGGGAATGCATGAGCGCGCTGCCCGCGAAAGTCCTTGTCACGGAACAGAAATCCGAGAGTGGCAGTCAGGAGTGTCGTGTGCGTCGTATGAACGGACGACTGTGGCACCGGCCGGTGGTCGGGTAAGTTCTCTGAATCGGCAGACAGTGATCGTGCGGTGAAATACGATGTGTCACAGTCGATTCCAGTGCCGCTGGGTTATCGGTCGGCAGGGACGCCGGTGCTCGTGAGTTCAGCGTCGTCAGGTTGCGGGGAGGGGTGAGCGCATGGCGTCCGGGATCGCTGGTGTGACCGGTCGATCGGTTCGGCGGATGCGGAATGGGGCGGGCCGCGGTACTGCGGTTCGGTGCTGGGCCGCCTCGTTGTCCTCGAGTGCCTGCCCGGGTGCGGCGGCGGACGGGGGTTCGCTGGTGCGGCACGCCCTCACGCGGAGGAAAGCTCTATGAAATCCCTGCTGCCCGAATGGGAGCGGCGGTGCACGCGGTTCCCGGACCTGCCGGTGGTGGTGGACAACGGCGAGGTGGTGACCGGGGCGGAGTTCCTCGCGCGCGCCCGCGCGCTCGCTGAGGAGTTGGCGGGCGCCGGTGTGCGGCAGGGGGATCGGGTGGCGGCGTCGTTCGAGCCGTCGGCGGATCTGCTGCTCGTCCTCGCCGCGATCTGGGCCGCCGGCGCCTCCTTCGTCCCTTTGTTCCCCGGGGATCGCAGTGCGCGCGCGACGGCGATTCTGGAGTCCGCCGCCCCGCGGCTGCTGTTGACCAGCTGTGACGCCATGTCCCCGGCGACGCGGGTGCCGGTCGCCGAGGTGGCTGCCGGCCGAGTCCGCTCGTTGCGGCCCGCCGCTGGCGATGTGGAGGCGGGAGCCGGGGCACCGGGCGAGGCGTATGTCATTTTCACCTCCGGTTCGACCGGGCGACCGAAAGGTGTGGTGGTCAGCCATGCCGCGTTGGCCACCTATATCGAGCAGGCCCGGGTCCTGTACGGGATCGACGAGGCGGCCCCGACGGTCCCGGTGCATCTGCCGGCAACCTTCGATGCGTCGCTGACGGCGATGGTGTCGCCGTTGGTGACCCGCGCCGTGGCGGTCGCGGTGACCGATCCCCTGTCGCGCACCCGTGGCTTGGCCGCTGTGCTGGACACCGCGACCGAACCGGTTCTGGTCAAGATCACCCCCGCCCAGGCGAGGCTGCTGGAACGGTTCGTCTCCCCGTCGACCGCGGCCCGGTTGCGGGGGCAGTTCGTGCTCGGCGGGGAGGCCCTGCGCTACGAGGACATCGACTGGCTCCGCGACCACGCGGTGGGGATCTTCAACGAGTACGGGCCGACCGAGGCCACCGTCGGCTGCGTCATCCACCGGATCGCCCGCGACGAACCCCGCCGCGGACCTGTCCCGATCGGGAAACCCCACCAGGGCGCCTCGGTCTCGGTCCTCCCCGACGATCCTGATGGTGACCACGGATCCACACGCGACGGCGGAGAACTCGTCGTGAGCGGCCCCTGCCTGGCCGAGGGCTATCTCGACGGCGATCCTGGCGGGTTCTGTCGTATCGAGGGACGCTGGTCCTATCGGACCGGGGACCGGGTGCGGGTGGACGACTCCGGAATCCTGCACTATCTCGGGCGAGTCGACGACCTGGTGAAAGTCAACGGATTCCGGGTCGCGTTGGCGGAGGTGGAGGCGGCGATGCTGGCCGCGTCCGGAGCGACCGCGGCTGCGGCTCTCGCGGTGAACGACACCCTGGTCGGGTTCATCGACGGCTCCGGACCGCACCGCCCCCTCGACGCCGTCCGCGCCGGGTTGCGTGAGCTGCTGCCCGGCTACATGCAGCCGACCGCGCTGCATGTGGTCCCCGAGATCGCGCTGACCGACCACGGGAAGATCGACCGCCACCGTCTGCGCCGATCACTCGACACCAAGACCGGACCGTCGCGGCGGGACGGCCCCGAGCGCCCCTGGCGCGATCTCGCCGCGCAGGCGTGGACCGAGGTCCTCGGCACCGCGCCAGCGACCGGCGGCGAGTCGTTTTTCACCCACGGTGATTCGATGGCCGCTCTGCGGTTCACCGGCCGAGTAAGCGCAGCGTCCGCCAGGGCGATCCCGGCTTCCCTGATCTTCGACCACCCGACCTTCGACGATTTCGTCACCGCACTCGAGCGCGGCAGTTCCGGCGACCGGCCTCCCGCCGCCCAACCCGGTGCGGGTCCTGTGCTCACCGTGTGGCAGGAGGCGATCCTGCGGGCGGAAAGCCTCGAGACCGAGCCCGGCAGTTACACCGTCGTCGACGCCGTCGCGGCCACCGGCATCGATGACTGGGCGGCCGTCCGCACCGCCGCGGCCGAGGTGATCGCCCGCCACCCCGTCTTCGCCCGCGCCCTGCGCCGCCGCGCCGATGGCCGTCTCGACATGATCGACGCGCCGCTGACGCCGCGACTGCTGGCCGATCACATCGATATCGCGGTCGACGACCCGGACCCGGCCGCGACGCTGCGCGCCGCGAAAACGACAACGCTCGATCTGACCCACCCCGGCGCGGCCGCGCCCCGTCTCCTCGTGCGACCCCAGCCCGATCCGGCCGCTGCCGGGCACTGGATCTGCGCGCTGATCGCCCACCACACCGTCGTCGACGAGCACTCCGCCCGGCTGCTGTGGAGCGAGATCTTCCGCCGCGCGCAAGGCGAGTCCCTCGGCGCAGCAGGCGAATTCGCCACCTGGGCACGGGAGGGCTACGGCCCCGACGGTGCCGTCGCGGCGCGGGACGCGGCCGCCGCGCTGACGCGGCATCTGCTCGACACGCCGATGCAGCACGCCGATCTCGGCGACAAACCCGGCCGCACGGCCACCACCCGCACCCATCCGATCACCGGCGAACCCGCTCTGGGCGACCTCGCCGCGGCGGCGGCGAGGTCGGGCTCCACGATCGCGGCCCTCTGCGGCGCCGCGGCGGTTCACGCGCTGGGCGCGCAGCTGGGGATGACCCGGTTTGCGGTGTTCATGCCGATGAGCCTGCGCCGCGCCGACACGGACTTCGCCACGGTGGGCTGCATGGTGGCCTCGGTGCCGGTTCTGGCAGAGCTTCCCGAAACCGGTTGCGGGCACGCTGATTTCGTTCGGCAATGGCGGCGTTCGATCGGGTACAGCGCTCGGCACGCGGGCGCGGACCCGGGCGTGCTGCACGAGGCGCTGCTGGCCGGGGATCCCGGCTGGGCGAGTTCGCCGCGGCTGGCGCTGGTCCTGGAAACACCCCACCACGGCTCGGCCGGACCGGTGCGCTGGGAGTCGATCCCCACCGCGGACATCGCGAAATTCGATCTCGCGATCAACCTGCGGGTCGACCGCGGCCCGCACACCGGCGAGGGCCGGATCATCTACCGCAGCGGCCCGGACACCGTGATCGCGGCGATCGCCGAGGCGGTGGCGCGACGCTACCTCGACACCGTCACCCGGATCTGCCACGGCCAGCCCCTGCCCCCGGTCGACCGACGCGCACCCGCCGCCTCGCCCGCCGCCGCGATCACCGAGTCCCCGGCCTCGACAGCGCAGAGCAGTGAGATCTCGGCGGTCGTGGCGCGGCTGGCCTCGGCCGCTCTCGGGCGCGCGATCCGCGCCGAGGACGACCTGCTCGACGCGGGGGCGCGCAGCCTGGAACTGCTCGTGCTGGCGAGTTCCCTCCAGACAGAGCTCGGGGTCCGGCTCAGCGCGGCCGACATCCTCGACCACCCCACCGTCGCCGAACTCACCACGCTGATAGCCGACGCGCGCACGGGTTCCCCGGTCTCGACGCAGGAAGGTATCCGATGACCACCCACACCCCAGCCACCCCTGCCCCCGCACGCGGTCACCTGCGTGAATTCCTGTCCGCCTATCGCGCCGATCCGCGTCACCGCGGCGCGCCGCCGCGCCCCGACCTCGCCGACGCCGCGGCAGCGATGACGGTGTTCACCGAGCCGTTCACCTACGGGGTCATCGACGACTTCCTCCCGCCGGCGTTGTTCGCCGCGGTGCTGGCGGCGTGGCCGCCGCCGCAGGAACTGGCCGCGGTCACGCTGCCGAGCACCGACCGCTACGTCGGATCCCGCCGAACACGGCTGCTGGAAGGGCTCACCGAACCCGACGACCGCGACCTGACCGGGCCGCCGTGGGACGAGGTGCGCGCCACCTTGCGCTCGCCGGATCTACTCGAGGCGCTGGCGTGGCGATTCCCCGAGGTCCTCGACGCCAATCTCGCCCACCAGCACACGCCCACACAGGGAGCGGGCTACAAAGTGTGGCTCAACCAGGACCACGGGGCCGGAGAGGCGCTCGGCGCCCACGTCGACGACCTGCGCAAGATCGTGACCATCGTGGTGTATCTGCAGTTGAGCGGGGACGTCGACGCCTCCAGCCCACGCCGGTGGGGCACCGCCCTCTACGACAACCGCGCCGCCGCGGTCACGCCGTTGGAGTTCTCCGCCAACGCCGACCACACACCGGCGGCGCTGGTGGAATTCGCGCCGAACCGGGCGTTCGTCATGCCCAACACCGCCACGGCCCTGCACGGCGTCGCGGGCGGCCAGGCCGCGGTCACCCGGACCACCCTCATGTGCGGCTACTGGAAGGTCTAGAGCAGTGACGACGACACGTCCCCGCGTCGGGCCGGGCGAATCCCCGGCACCGCGGAACAGAGGGGCCCGGCGATGACCCTTCGAGTGGTCGGTGTGAATCTGAGCCACGACAGCGCCGCGTGCCTGCTCGAGGACGGGCAGGTCGCGGCCGCGCTCGCGCTCGAGCGCATCACCGGCATCAAACGCGGGGTGGTGCCCGCCCATGAATACGCCGCCGCGATGGCCGCGCTGGTCGGCGACGTTCTCTCCGCCCGCGGGCTCACCGCCGGCGAGATCGATTACTGGATCGCGACCTCCACCGAATCCCGCGACGGCGACGACGAGGCCGCCTTGGCCGACGCTCTGGGACTGCTGGTTCCGGCCGACCGACGGCTCGTCCTGCCTCATCCCGGTCACCACCTCGCCCACGCCAGCGCGGCGTTCTACAGTTCCGGATTCGACGAGGCCGCGGCGTTGGTGATCGACGCGTACGGATCCCGCATCGCGGCGGGGCGCGAACGGGAATCGGCCTTCCACTTCGGCGCCGGTCGCCCGCCGACGGTGTTGTGGCGCACCGAGCGGGCCGCAACGCGGATCGCGGGACGCTGGCGCGATGGTGTCCTGTGGATTCCCGCCCAGCTCAGCGGGATCGGCGAAATCTACCGGGTGCTCACCCTCGCTCTGGGCTTCCACGAAACCGGCACCACCTACGACGACGCCGGGAAGACCATGGGCCTGGCCGCCTACGCGACACCCCTGTCGGCCGAGGACCTGTTCATCCGCATCGACCACGGTCAGCTGCGGTTCGACCACGCCGCCGACGCCCTGATCGACCTCGGGCTGGCGATCCGGCGCGAGGACGGGCTCGAGCTGAAGGCCCGCCGCCCCGACGAACCCATACAACCGTTCCACCAGCAGCTCGCCGCCCAAGTGCAGCGCGAATTCGAGCATGCCTGCCTGCACCTGGCCGACCAGGTCCTGCACGCCAGCCGCAGCCGCGCCCTGGTGCTGTCGGGCGGCTGTTTCCTCAACTCGGTGGTCAACACCCGCATCCGCCGCGAAACCGACTGCGAGCGCCTGTTCGTCTTCCCCGCGGCCACCGATGACGGCAACGCCGTCGGCGCCGCCCTGTACGCCCACCACGTCCTGCTCGCCACCACCCCCGCCCCCGCACCGCCCGCGATGCGTCACGCCTATCTCGGGCCGGTCCGCGACCTGCACGGCATCGACGCCACCGCCCAGCGGTGGGGTCTGCGCGCGCGGCCCGGCTCCCCCGCCCGCGCCGCGGCCGCGATCGCCCGCGGCGAGATCATCGCGCTGTTCGGGCCCCGCGGCGAGTTCGGGCCGCGCGCTCTGGGCGCCCGCTCGATCCTGTGCCATCCCGGGATCGCGGGCATGAAGGACCGGTTGAACGCCCGCGTGAAGTTCCGGGAAGCGTTCCGGCCCTTCGCCGCCGCGGTCCTGGCCGAACACGCCCGCGACTGGTTCGACCTCGACGACGAGGATCCGTTCATGCTCCGGGTCTGCCCGGTCCACCCCGACAAGCGCGCCGCGATCAGCGAGGTCGTCCACACCGACGGCACCTGCCGCATCCAGACCGTCGACCCGCACCTGCCCGGACCCCTGCGCGAGCTGCTCGAACAGGTCCATGCCCTCACCGGTGTGCCGGTGGTGCTCAACACCTCGTTCAACCTGCGGGGGCAACCGATCGTCGAGACCCCCGAACAGGCACTGGACTGCCTGTTCGGCTCCCGCATCGACCGCTTGTTCATCGGCGACTGGGAGATCGACGCCCCCGACCACACCAGCCTGAGACCTACCCCCTCACACCCCCTCCCCAGCTTCGCCGTCACCGACCACCTCGCCCGCGCGGTCCTCGACACCGCCGACGGGCACCGCACCGTCGCCGCGCTCGCCGATATGCTCGCCGCCGATCTCGACGCGACCCTCGACACCGCGCTCGCGCTGCGCGCACGAGGGCTGCTGCGCTGGGACAACGTGCCTCGCCCCCACGCGCTGCGCCTGCCGCTGCGCCAATACGAACCCGCCACGGACCCGCAATGATGACGTCCCCCTCCGCCCCGGCTCCGCCATTGCTGCGGCTGTGGAACGACGCAGCCACCCGCTTCGGCGAGAACCGGCCCGTGATCACGCTCGACGACAACAGCACCGCTACCGCCACCGACATCGATACCGTCGCCGAGTGCCTCGCCGACCACCTGCGCGGGCTGGGTGTGCGCCCCGGCGACACGGTCGTCCTCGCGGCCACGCGCCGCCCGATCTGGCTCCCGGCGTTGCTCGCGGTCTGGGCGTGTGGCGCGGTCGCCGTCCCGCACGCCCCGGGCGACCCCGCCGCGGTGATCAGCGCGGCCGCCCGCGCCGGCGCGACCGTGCTGATCACCGACGACGACTCGCCCCGCGGCCCGTTCGGTTACCGCCTGCGCCGCCGACCCGGAGCGGGGTCCCCCGACCCGGCGCTGGGTCCCGACCACGCCTACGTCATGAGCACCTCCGGATCCACCGGCACCCCCAAACACGTGGTCGTCACCCACCACACCGCCGCCGCGGTACTGACCGGGTTGGCCTCGATCGTGCAGATGCGGTCCGGCGAACACGCCCTGCACACGGCGGCGTTCTCGTTCTCCTCGAGCATCCGCCAACTCCTGCTGCCCGTGCTCTCGGGCGCCCAGCTCACCCTCCTCGATCAGCCCCGCTTCGACCCCCGCCAAGCGCTGCAGGTGTGCGCACACCGCGCGGTCACCTCCCTGGATCTGACACCGAGCCACCTCGCGGCGATGACCACGCACCTCGACACCGATCCCGACTGCCCGCTCCCCCGGTCCCTGCGCCGACTACTCGTCGCCAGCGAAGTACTGCCCCGCGCGCTGCTCACCCGCTGGCGCGCGCACTGCGACCACCCTCACACCCTGGTGCACCTCTACGGCCAAACCGAGACCGGCGGCGCGTTCAGCGCGCTCCCCGACGCCGACCACGACACCGACGAACACGGCCCGCTGCCCCTCGCCGCGCCCTTCCCGCCGTTCCACGCCCACTTCGACGACGGACCGGCACCCGGGATCGGCGAAATGATCCTGCACGGCGTCGACGCCCGCGACGGGCTCCTCGCCGACTGTCGGCTACGTCCCCACCCCGGCCTCGACAACCGTTGCGGTACACCAGGATTGCGCACCGGTGATCTGTTCCGCGTCCGGCCCGACGGCCGACTGTCGTATCAGAGCCGCGTCGACCAACAGATCAAGATCCGCGGAATCCGTGTCGACCTCGCCGCGGTCGAGAACCGACTCACCGCCCTCACAGGAATCCGCCAGGCCGCCGTCACGACCATCCCCCGATCCCGCGCCGACGACACGCTGATCGGCATCGCATATGTCACCTCCCCACCCGGCACGGACACCGAAACCGTTGTCGGCGCGGCTGTTTCGACCCTACCTCCCGGCGCGCCCGCGCCGGTGGCCGCCGAACTCCCGGCCCTGCCGCTCACGCGCACCGGCAAGATCGACCGGCCCCAGGTGGCCGAACTGCTCGCTGACCGCCACCGCGCCGACACCGCGTCCGCCAATCTCGATGTGCTGGAACGGATCTGGGTCGAGCACACCACCGGTGGCGCCGGTTCCGCGGCCCGGGATTTCTTCGCCGCCGGCGGCGACAGCGTGTCGCTGATCGGGCTGCTCGCCGCCGTGTCCCGAGAACTGGGGATCCGGGTGCTGCCCGAACAGTTCTACCGCGCACCGACTCTCGCCGCGCTGCGCGACCTGACCAGCGGCGACGCCACGTCCCCCGCGCCGGTGCCCGCCGATCTCCCGCAGGCGCCACGCCCGAGAGCGGTCGGACCGGAGCAGGCGGTCCCCGCCACCGAGGCGCAGCAGGGAATGTGGGTCGCCGAACAACTCGCCGATCCCACACAACCGTCACCGTATTGGCTGCCGATCGACCTACAGCTGGACGCGGCGGTCGACCGCGACAGACTCACCGCGGCATGGCGCAAGGTCTTACGCCGCTTCGACGCGCTCACGCTGCGCTTCGAGCAGGCCGCGTCGTTGACCGCGGCGTCAGGGCCTCCGGCGGACACCGAGATCTTCGCCCCGGTCCCCGCCGACTTGGGAACACTGACCGACAATCAGGGGCTGGCCAGGCTGTTCGCCTCGACCGACGGCGAGACCAGCACGCTGTCGCTGCGGATCCATCACGCCGTGGCCGACCGCCCCAGCCTCGCACTCGTCGTCGCCGCGCTTGCCGCCGCCTACAACCAGCCGACCGCCGCACCGGCAGCGGACCGGTCGTTTCTGGCGTGGATGGCCGACACCCGGGCCCGCGGCACCCACCCCGAGGCGGTGGCCGCGGCCGCGGACTACTGGCACTCGGTGCTCCCCGAACCCGGTGAGCGGGCGGCCGCGGTCGACCTGCGAGGCATGGCTCGCGCGCACATCGAGGTCGACCTCCCCGCACAGACGACATCGAGCACCGCCACCGCCCACTCGCACTGGCTGTGGGCCTACCGGTGCGCGCTCGCCACGGCGGGGCTGGCGTCGAGCGCGCTGATCGGCATCGACATCGATACGCGCGCACCCGATCAGCGCGACCTCGTGGGCGTCTGCACGGTCACTAGGCCCGTCGTGCTTCCCCCACCCACCCCCGACATCGACGACGGCGCCCGCGCGGCAGGGATGGCGGTGGCCCGTCTGCTGCCGCACGCCCCGGTGCCGCTGACCGCAGCCATCCCCCCGCGGCGCCGGCCCACCGGAGATCCCCGCCAACCGTACTTCCTGCACAAACTCGTCTTCCAACCCCGCGCCTACACCATCCCGCGCCTCGACGGACGCCCCGCCCGCTACCACACCCTCCCCCACGGGATCGCCGAGAACACCACCACCCTGTTCGTCCGCGAGCACGGCGCCACCGCGCGCCTCGAACTCGCCTGGGCCAGCGACCTTCTCGACCGCGACGCCGCCCGCGCCCTGCTGCACGAGGTCATCGACACCGCCTCCCGACACCACGCTCGGATCCTGACCGAGGAACAGCCCTGGTGACTCGCGACGACCCCGCCCTCCTCCCGGATCTGCGCGCCCATTTCGACGCCTCCGTCCTGGGTGTTCCCGTGCTGCCGGGCACACCAGCCCCGCTGCTTTTGACCCCCACGAGACCGGAGCCGTCGTGGACGGCTCGCCTCGGCCGGGCCCTGGCCGACGAACTGCTCCGCCGCCCCGCTCTGCTGCTGCGGCGCACCGGAATCGAAAGCCCCGCCGATTTCGCCCGACTGGCCGACACCGTGCTGGCCGACATGCCGGTCTATCGAACCGGCGAACACCCCGCGGTGCGCGCGGGAGCCGGGGAGGTGGTCTACGAGCCGGTGCGGTTCGCGGCCACCGAGACGCTGCTGTGGCACCACGAGGACAGCTTCGCCCGCCAGTGGCCGCGATTCGTGCTCTTCGCCTGCCTGCGCCCGGCCCTCACCGGCGGACACACCACCCTGGTCGACACCCGCCTCGTCTACCGCGACACCCCCGAACCCGTGCGAAACCGCTTGCATCGCATTGGAATCCGATACGAGCGATTCTGCGACGGCCACGCCGGGCGCAGCTGGCAGCAGCTCTACTCCACCGACAACCCCCACCACGCCCAACGCGCGGCGGCCGCCCGCGACGAACTCCTCGAGTTCACCGCGCAGGGAGCGCGCATCACCTTCCACCGCGCCGCCTTCACGCGCCCGGGCGGGCACCCCACCTGGTTCAACCAGATCCTGCACTGGCATCCCGCCGCCCTCCCCACCGACCTGCGCGAACTCACCACCCACAACCTCGTCCCCACCTACCGGCGATGCACCGCCGGCGACGGCACCCCCATCACCGACGACATCGTCGACGCCCTGATCCGCACCCACACCCGCCACCACTACCCGCTGGCCTGGCAACCCGGCGATGTCCTGCTGATCGACAACGCCGTGCTGGCCCACGGCCGCGCCCCCTTCACCGGACCCCGCCGCCACCTCGTCCGCATGGCCGGCATCGGCACCCACCCCAGCCCGGAGCGTCCATGACCCACCCCGGCGAGCCACACCCCCGACTCACCCGCGACGCCGCATCCCCGACGTGGGCGCCGCATCCCGCGCAGACCGCGCTGCTGCGCACAGCACCCGCCCCGAACACGGCTGGGCCCGGCGCCAACTGCGTGTTCGCCTACCGCGTCCAGGGAACGGTGTCCCCGCCCGAGCTGGCCCGCGCCTACACCACCGCCGTCGACGCCTTCGACGCGCTGCGCCTGTACGTTCGCGACCTCGGCGGTGCGCCCCGCCTGCTTCTGGGCGGCGCTGCGCGCGTCCACATCGCCGTCCACGACAACCGGACCTTTACCGACGGCGCCACCGACCCCGAGGCACTCACCCACTGGATAGCCCGCACCGCGAGCCGCCGCTTCGATCTCGCGCACGGCCCCGTCGCCGCGATCGACATCGCCGACCACCACGGCGATCTGATCGTCGTCGAAACCGTCCACCACGCCCTCGCCGACGGAACCTCGCTCCACCTGCTCCACCAGCAGCTCACCGCCGTCCTTGCCGGCACGCCCCCACCCGCCGCCGAGCTCGGCCGATACACCGACCTGCTCACCGACACCCCCCACGACCACGCCGACCACATCCGTTACTGGACCACCGAATTCGCCGGATTCGACCACCACCGCCCCCGACCGAGCAGTGACGCCGCCGCACCCGCGTACCGCTGTCTGCGCTTCGACGCTGCCCGCGCCCGGGCGCTGGACCACGCGGCCCGCGCCGCGAGAGCCACTCTCGCCGGAACGATCCTGGCCGCCCTCACCCACGCGGTGGCCCGCTATCGCGGAGTGTCCGACCTCGCGGTCCTGGTCGCCACGGACTGCCGCCCGCACCACCATCGCCGCACGTTCGGCCAAGTCACCCAACTGCTTCCCCTGCGCGCGACCCAACACTGGAACCAGCCCCTCCGCAGCCAGGCCGCACACCACACCCGGGCGATGTTGCGGGCCCGGGAGCACTCCTACGTCGACCTCGACGACCTCGACCACGCCGGTATACCGATCGCGCTGACCGCCCCCGACGCCCTCGCCTTCGTCCACCAGCACGACCCGCCCCAGCCCCCCACGCTGGCCGGGGCGGTGACCACCGCGCTCGCGGTGCCCGAACTCCACCACGCCGGCGGCCTGACCTGTGTCGTACACACCCGCGACGGCAAAATCACCCTGGCACTGCGCACCGGGCCCGCCAGCGTCGACCGCCCGCACCTGCACGGCATCGCCGACACCGTCGACACCTTCCTGCAGGCGCTGGCCGCGCACCCCGACCAGCGTCTCGGCGCCGACGACCTGCTCGCCCCGACCGCCCGCGACCTCGCGAGATGCCATGTCCCCCACCCCTATTCCTTCCGGCCGGTCGAGGACCTGATCCTCACGCGGCTGCACGCCCCCGACGCCGCCGACCCCGTCCTCCTCGACCACGACCGCACCCACACCGCGCACAACCTGCTCGAAGCCTCCGAGGAGCTGCTCGCGCGGTGGCACACGCGCGGGGTGCGCCGCGGCGACGTCGTCATCGCCCACCCCACCCGCACCCTCGACCGG
Source organism: Nocardia sp. NPDC003482 (assembly GCF_053588115.1). Lineage (NCBI taxonomy): Bacteria > Bacillati > Actinomycetota > Actinomycetes > Mycobacteriales > Nocardiaceae > Nocardia > Nocardia sp. NPDC003482. Next base: position 92,338 of record NZ_JBSFPI010000020.1, on the reverse strand, counting down.
GTCGCGGCGTTCCTCACCGCCCTGCGACTGGGCGCGATCTACCTGCCGACAACCCCACCCATCCCCGCTCGAGTGCTCGACGAACTGATCGACCAGAACCGCTCGGTGTGGACCGCGACCGGCACGGACGTGACCGCCGTACACCACAGCCGCCCCGCTCGCCGCCCCGCCCACGCGGCCTCACCCGGCGCCCCGGCCTACATCATCTTCACTTCCGGAAGCACCGGAGCCCCCAAAGGCGTCGTCGTCTCGCGGGCGAGCCTGTCGAACCTGGTGGCCGGGGAAGCCGACCGATTCGCGATCACCCCCGCCAGCCGGATCCTGCTGATCGCGCCGCCGACCACCGACCCCTGGATCTGCCACGTGAGCGCCGCCCTGGCCCACGGCGCGACCCTCGTCGCAGCCGACCCCGCCGCCGGGCTCGAGGACATCCTCATCCGGCGCCGCGTCACCCACGCCTTCCTCCCCGCCGCTCTCGTCCGCACCCTCGACCCCGCCACGCCGTATCCGGACCTGGTGATGATCGCCAGCGCCGGTGACCGCTGCCGCACCGACGCCCTGCTCGCCCTGCACCGGCCCGGGCGACGACTGTTCAACATCTACGGCCCCACCGAAGCCACCGTCACCGCTACCGTCGCCGACCTCACCCCCGTGCCCTGCCCCCCGCGCCAGCCCACGCCGATCGGACGACCGATCCGCGGCATGGGCGCCCGCGTCAGCATCGACCGCGACGCCACCGCCCCGCCGGGGGTCATCGGAGAGCTGATGCTCACCGGCGCCGGCATCGCGCTCGGGTACCTCGGCGCGGACAGCAACGACCGGGACCGTTTCCGCGACGACCCCGACACCGGGCAACGCTGGTACGCCACCGGAGACCGGGCCTGGCTGTCCCCCCACGGAGAGTTGCACTTCGCCGGGCGCATCGACCGGCAGGTCAAGATCCGGGGATACCGAGTCGAACTCGGCGAGATCGAACACGCCGCCCGCCGCACCGGTCTGTGCGGGGACGCCGTGGCGATCCCCACCACCGACGAAACCGAGCAGCAGATCGTCCTCTACGTCGACGGCTGCCGCGACCGCGACGCCCTACGCGCGGCGTTGAATCAGCTGCCCACCGCGCTGCGCCCGCGCCAGCTCTACGCCCTGATCGCTCTGCCGCGCACCACCACCGGCGCCATCGACACCCACGCTCTGGCCGCACAGACCGAAACCGCCCCGCCTCCGCCGGACTCGGCGACAGGCTTACCGCGGTGGTTCGTGACCGCCTGGATCGAGGTCCTCGGCACCGTTCCGGGCCCGGATTCGGACTTCTTCGCCTCCGGCGCGGATTCTCTGGACGTGTTGCGCTTCGCGCGCGCGACCCGCACCGCCGGCCATCTCCTCACACCCACCCAGATCCACCAGCACCCGATCGCCGCCGACCTCGCCGCTCACGCCGCCACACCCGACCCGCACCTCGGCAGCACCACCGGCGCGGCGGCCGCGCCCCACGGCCCGGCCCAAGGCTGGTTTCACGCACTGTCCCTCCCCCAGCCCCGCCGCTGGAACCAGCAGCACGCCTTCACCCTCGACGCCATCCTCGACCCCGCCGCGGTCACCGCCGCCCTCCACACCCTGCTCACCCACACACCGATCCTCGCCGCCGTCGACGAGAACCACGCCCTGCGCCTACCCCGCGACCCGACCATCGCAGAACCCCTGCTCTGCCCGAGCGACGCCCCCGACAACCAGGTCCGGGCCTGCTTGGAGGAACTGCACGACGGCATCGATCCCGCGAACGGCGCGATGCTGCGCGCCCTGGTGCTCCCCTGCGACCACGCCACCACCATGGTCCTCGCCGCCCACCACCTGGTCGTCGACGACTGGTCCTGGCCGCTGATCGAACACCGCCTGCGCTGCGCCCTCACCACCATCCCCACCCGCGCCGCGCCCCGGGATCTCGGCTATCTGCGCTACACCGACGCGCTGGCCACGCACACCCACACCGCGCACCAGGCCGCGGTGTGGACCGACATCCACTCCCACGGCCGCTGCGCCGACCTCGGACACCGCCCCACCCGCCTGCTCCACCTCACCCAGCAGGTGCCGCGCCTGCACCCGACCACAGCGGGCGGCCTCGCGCCGCGACTGCTGGCGGCCTTCTCCCGCGGCCTGGCCCACACCGAGCCGCACGACACCTCGATCATCGACATCGAACGCAACGGGCGCACCGCCCTGCCCGGCGTCGACCTGACCGACGCGGTCGGCTGGTACGCGCTGCACCACCCCCTGGTCCTGCCACACCGAAGCGACCACCACCGCCACGCCGCCGACATCGCCGCGACCTGGCCAGCATTACGGCAATCCAGCCTGACCTACGGCATGGCCCGATGGGTTCACCACACGATCACCACCCCACGCGTGGGCCGCTTCGCGGTCAACATCACCGACGGCTCCTCCCTCCCGCACACCCTCCCCCCGCCGCTGCGCGAACGGCTGCGCCGCTGCGCGGTCGCCCTGTCCGGCCCCAACACCCTGCCCTACGAAGGGATCCTGGTCCTGCGGCACGCCCCGACGGCATCCACCCTCGAGTTCACCTACGACCCCGAGCGCCTGCGCACGGACCATGCCTGCGCGGTACTCACCGAAACCGCGCGCGCCTACCTCGAACAGACCCCCGGCGGCCACGAACCTCCCGGGCCACCGACCGGGTGAAAGGACCACCAGTGCCAGACACCCCCGTCCTGCACGCCCCCGACACTCGCGCCGCCCGCTCGCTGCTCGAATGGGGACACCAGAACCTGTCCTCGCTGAGCACGACACTCCGCGACGCCGGAGTCGTCCTACTGCGCGGATTTCACACCCCCGAACCCGACACCGCACAACGGATCCTCGCGCTGCTCGGCGCGCAACCCATGGACAACGTGTTCTGGTCGACACCACGCCGTCACGTGCGCGGGCACACATTCACCGCCACCGAATACCCTCCGCGACAACATATTCCGCTGCACAGCGAAATGTCCTATCACCGCCGCCGCCCCCGCCTGCTGGTCTTCCACGCCCTCGAGCGCGCCGCCAGCGGCGGCCAGACCACCCTGGCCGACCTCGACGCGGTCTCGGCAGACCTCGCGGCCCTGTCCGCCGAACTCCGCACCCGGCAGGTGACCTACGTCCGGACCTTCCACCCCGGAATCGACATCCCCCTCGCCACCGCGTTCGGCACCGACGACCTGTCCCAGATCACCCGCATCGCCGCCGACGCGGACATGACCCTGCGCCGAACCTCGACCGGCGCACCACAACTGACCCACACCGCGCAAGGAGCGCTCACCGACGCCGCGACCACACGGCCGATCTGGTTCAACCAACTGCACCTCTACCACCCCGCCCGGCTCCCCCAGCCCCTGCGCCGCAACCTCCGCCAGCTCTACAGCGAACACGACCTGCCCCGCCACGCCTACTACGGCGACGGAGAACCCATCCCCGACCAGACCGTCGAAGAGATCACCGACGCATTCACCGCCCACACCATCGACATCGACTGGGAACCCCACGACATCGCCGTCATCGACAACCTCCGCTACGCCCACGGCAGACGCCCGTTCACCGGACCACGCCGCGTCCACGTCGCCATGGGCATGCCCCACACCTGCACCGACCGCGGCACCCTGACCATTCCCGGCCCGGAGCCCGAATGACCGCGCGGACCATGCACCTCAACATCCTGCTCGCCGCGAGCGGCCACCACGCCGGCGCATGGCTGCTCCCCGAAGCCGACATCGACGCCAACTCCACTGTCACCCACTACATCTCCCAAGCACAGACCGCCGAGGACGCGGCCGTGGACTCCATCTTCATCGCCGACTCGCTCGCGCTCGGCGCCGAGGCCCGCTACTCCGAACGCCGCCCCTTCGAGCCACTCACCCTCGCGGCCGCCATCGCCACCCACACCACCAGGATCGGACTCATCGCGACCGCGTCGACCTCGTTCACCCAGCCGTACAACCTCGCCCGAACTTTCGCCTCCCTCGACCACATCAGCGGCGGACGCGCAGGCTGGAACATCGTCACCACCGCCGAGGACGCCGCGGCACGCAACTTCGGAGGATGGCCCGTCCCCGATCACGACACACGCTACGACCGCGCCGACGAGTTCGTCGGCGTGGTCCGAAAGCTCTGGGACAGCTGGCAACCCGGCGCGCTGCGCCGCGACCGCACCACCGGCGACTACACCGACCCCGACAAGATCCACGCCATCGACCACCGCGGAACCCACTTCGACGTCCACGGCGCACTCAACATCGCCCCCGGCCCCCAGCGCCATCCCGTCCTCGCCCAAGCCGGATCGTCACCCAGAGGCCAGCAATTCGCCGGCCGCCACGCCGAAATCGTGTTCTCCGTGCACCAATCCCGCGCCGCGTCCCAGCGACACAACCGCGCTGTCCGCGCCGCCACCCGCGCCGCGGGCAGAGACGGCGACAGCATCCGCATCCTGCCCGGCATCGTCCCGATCATCGCCGAATCCACTGCCCAGGCACACGCCCTCAAGACCCGACTCGATGACGCTGTTCCGCCGGCACGGATGATCGCCTTCCTCGAGGAACGGCTCGGCATCCCCCTGTCCGGTACCGACCTGGACGGCCCCGTTCCCCCCTTACCCGACGCCGCCGACTTCCCCGGACAGCAGGGCCGATTCCAGGTCATCAAAGACCTTGCCACCCGCTGCCGAAGCATCCGGGAACTCTACAACGGCCTGGCCGCAGGCCGTGGACACGCGACCGTCGTAGGTACCCCGAACGACGTCGCCGACCACATGCAGTCCTGGTTCGAAACCGGCGCCGCCGACGGATTCACCGTCCTGCTACCCACCCTGCCCGGCAGCAGCGACCGCTTCTTCACCGACCTCCTCCCGATCCTGCGCCGCCGCAGACTGATCCGGACCACCTACGACACACACCCTGCGCCAGCACTATCGACTCCCCCAACCGACATAACCGAGACACCACCCTTCGACACCCCTGCACCGTAGGCTGGGCGCAGCAGTGCAAACGGATTTCGCGCCACTACCACCGAAACCCCGAATACCTTCGGCCGCAACCATTTACGACCATTGCGGGCCAACCTCGCACAGTTCACCGCAGAACACCAACTCGGGACCGGTCGACACTGCCCACACAGGCTATTCAGCGTCGGCGGCGCCACCACACCACCACGATGCACGCCGCCCACACCACGATCAGCACGCCCAGCCCCGGCACGATCCACAGCACCGACAGCGCACGACCGCCGCCGGGCACGTAGACCTCACCGTCGCCGACGTCAACGGCGCGATATCGGTTCCCGACCGTGGGCTGGAAATCCCTCCCCCCGAGATCGACCTGGGACCGCACGGGTCCGCCGGTGTCGGCCAAGAAATTGCCGCTGGCCGTGCACCGGCGGGGGTGGAGGCAGGTGAGCGAGGTGGCCGTCCAGGTGCCGGTCCGGCCCTGGTCGTGCCACAGCCGCCACGCCACGGGCACCTCGGGCGCCAGGGCGATCAGGAGGACCAGCGGGACAACCACCAGCCAAGGCCACCCGTCCCGGATCTCGCCTTTCCGCCAGCGCCGTCCCGGCCCGTGCCGGTCGCCCGGCGGGTGCCGCCGCATCATCGGAGCGGCCCCTTCTCGGTGCGCTCGATCTCGCCGCTCGGCGATGTCTCCTCCGAATCCTCTGCGGCACAACGCAAGCCGTCGATCCGATCACGCAGGTGCTGGGCGGCCGCGTGCTGCCGCGCTCGAACGGTATCCATCCGGCGATCGATCTCAGCGGGGTCGAGCCGTCGACGCAGGCCCTCGTGCATGATCTCGCGCATCAGCGCCGCCTCCGACACCCCGAACACCTCAGCCTGCAAGGCCAATATCTCCCGCTCGCGCACCGGGAGGCGGACGGTGAACGTCACAGCTTTCATCGACGCCCCCCACCGCGGCGGCTCGGACCCGCCTCACGCGGCGGCGTCCGCAGCTCCGCGTACGCATCACGCTCGCGCGCCCGGGCGCTCATTGCTCGTCCCGGATCCCGGCCGCCGCGGCGACCGCACCGGTGGAGTCGACCACCACCCGCAGCGGCAGACCGCGTGCCAGCCCGGCCGCTCGCAGCGCACGGGTGACGTCCAGCAGGGCTACCCGGATCAGCGCGGCGGTCTCTGCCTCGGCGAGCACGACCACCACCCGCGCGTCGCCGGAGGTGGCCGAGCCCAGTTCGGTGATCGCCTCGGAGAGCTCGCGTGGTCCGACCACGACGATCACGCCCTCCGCGTTCAGGCACGCCTCGCCGGTGACCAGATCCGGACACGGCGGCAGAGTCCACCCCGTCGTCCCGGCTCGGGAGTTCGAGCGTGGACCACCGCGCCGGGGCGATGTCGCCGATCGCGTGCGCCGCCCGGGGAGGGCCGTGTCGGCGAGGATGGCGCAGAGGCGCACCACCGCGTCGCGGTCGACGATCTGCGGTGCGGTCGCGGCGGTCAGTGCCGCCGCGCGCAGCACCACCATCACCTCCCGCGCGACGTCGCGCCATCGCGGGCATTCGAGCGCGGCCTCGCTGCCCGCCCGCCACAGCGCCACCGCCATCAGCGCGTCGGCGGCCCGCACGGCGTCGGCCAGCACCGCCCCGAGCCCCGCCTCGCCCGATACCTCGGCCAGCACCTCACCGGTCAGCACGGGCCCGCCCCCCAGATACGCGCGAGCGAACGTCACGACCCCGTCACCGCTCGCGCAGGGGTCGCCGGGTCGGGTCTCGACCGCTTGGGCGAGAGTCTCGAGCAGGAGATGGAATTTGCTCGTGAAGCACGAGTAGACCGCACCGCGGGTCACTCCCGCCGCCGTCGCGATCTCGTCGACCGTCACCCCGCGATAGCCCTCGTCGGTGAACAGCCGCGTCGCCGCCGCCAGCAGCGCCTCGCGCGTCACCTGCTGGCTGGCCGCCCGGCGCGTCCGCACGCCGGTCGCACCCCCTCCGGGCAACTTCCGCCCCCTCGTGCTAGAGAAATACGCTCTCCGGCAGTCTCCCCCGCGATGATCACATTTCACCCCGATTCGAGCGCGCGCTCGAGAATTTCCGCCGGGCGCCCCGCAGCAGCCGATGCCCGTAGCCGAGGGCCACCTGCACCGGCCACACCGCAGCCCACACCGCGACGACCACGACGCAGCCGATCCGGGTGAGCGATGCCGCTTTCCCGCGGCTGTAACCGCCGACGCGCATGTCGGTATAGAGCAGCCGCGCGATCCGGGGGGCATTGCGCCGCACGCGCACCACGCCGATCCCGACGAGGACCAGGTACAGGCCCAAGCCCACAGCGGCGAGGGCGAGATACGCCCACCGAAATCGTGAGTGCTCCTCGAATTTCCTCCTCGGGTCGGTACTGGTGATTTCCGTGGGCACCCGCCCCTGGGGGCCTTGATTCAGAGACGAGAGCGGAAAGCAGGGTGACGCGGCCATGACGCTCAACCCGCCGTCGCCCTTCCCGGCGTCCTTCAACAGGAACGTGTATTGGATGGGGGTTTTGGCCGCGGCCTTCGTGGTCGTCGATCTCGGGTCCTTCGCCCACCCCCAGCTCTCCCACACGGTGAGCAGCCGGTCGACCGCCGCGCCTGTCTGACCCGGCGGCACTCCGGTGATCCGATACGACACCAGGATCTGCTGCGGTCCGCGCGGCTCATATGCCTCGCAGAAATTCGCCTCGGCCGCGCCGTCGGAGAACTTCAAGCCGGTCGCGTCTGCGGTGTCTTGGACGTAGCGCAGGATCTGCTGCGCGGCTGCCCCACCGGTCAGCTCCGGAGCCGGATCCGGATCCGCGTGTGCCCGGGGGCTCGCGAGCACCAGCCCGATGATCACAGCGCATGCCGATGCAACTTTCCCGCCACTGCTCCTCGTGTGCGGTCTCGCCCTCCGCCGGGTCGCGCGCAGAAGACGGTGAGACGTTGGCCCGGTGCGGTCCTGTGCATGCCGCGCCCGCGGGGAGGCGGCACGGGAAGGGGTGGGTGTCATAAGACTCCTTACGCAGCTCGATTCGAGGGGCGATCACGAAACCTCCTCCAGCCCTTGAGGTTCGGCCAGCAGGTGGCTGGTGGTGCGGGTGGTGACCCAGTCGAGGAAGGCGGCGTAGTCCGCGCCGACGCTGACCCGGACCCGCCGCCCGGCCGGGTCGAGGCGCATCCGGCCGTCGGGGGCCATGACGATCTCGCGGTACGCCAGCTCGACGAACGAATATCCCAGTGCCACAGTGAGTGCTAGCGGATCGTGCTGTTTGCTTGAGCGCTGGAAACTGTCCCACCAGCGGTCGATGTGGTCGGCGAGTAGACGGGTCGCGGCCGGTGCGCCGGGTGCGGCCCACGCCTGGTACAGCGGATGCCCAGGGTAGATCGCGATTTCCTCCCGGAATGTCGTGTCCGACAGCACCAATGTCAGGTCCGGCACGTTGTCGAGCACGTACCCGGCCGACACGGGATCGAGCCGCACGTTGTGTTCGGCCTTGGTCGGATCGCGGAAGCCGTCGAGGCCGCCGCCCATCTGGGTGACCCGCAACCGTTCCCGCAGGTCCGGGGCCTCGCGCCAGACCTGGGCCAGCTCGCTCAGCGGGCTACACCCCACCCACCGCAGCGGTCCCTCGGTGCCCGCGCACACCCGCCGCACCGCGGCCACCACGTTGGCGGGCTGCGCCGGGACCTCGGCCGGGGTCAGGCCATCGGCCACCCAGTACCGCGAATTGCCCAGATCGATACCGGCGACTATGTCAACATCGCTGCGGCCCACCAGGTTCAGCAGATGGCGGGCCAGTCGCGCCCGCTCGCCGCCGACCTCGTCGGAGGTGACCACCAGGGCCAGCTCGGGCTCGTGCGCGGCGCAGACGAGCGCGCACGCGTCGTCGGCATCTCCCCCGATGTCCAAGCACAAGACCAGCACCTCACCGTGCCGATTCCTCACCGCGCGCCCTGGCCGGTCGCGATCTCGGGGCCCGCGCGGTGCGCGCGCATCCATTCCAGGGTGACCTCGAGGCCCGTGGCGAGAGGGATTTGCGGTTTCCAGCCGAGCAGGGTGGCGGCGCGGCTGATGTCCAGGCAGGGCGACGGCGCTGCGGTCACCGGGCCCTCGGTGTGCTCGATGTCCCCGGCGCCCACGAGCGTGATCACCATTTCGGCGATCGTCGTGACGCTCACCTGTCCTGTGGGCGCGGCGGCGATGTTGACCGGCCCGAACGCCTCGCCTTCGAGCATCCGGTACAGGGCGTCCACGGCGTCGGAGACGTAGAGCAGGCCCATCTGCCGGTCCCCGCCGGTCACGGTGAGCGTGCGGCCCTCGAGCGCGGCCGCGCAGAACGCCGCGACCATGCTGCGGTCACCCTCGGCTCGCATGTGCGGGCCGTACACCTCGCCCAGGCGCACCACCCCCGCGCGTACTCCTTCGCTGCGCACGTACGCGTTCGCGGCGGCCTCGGTGTACAGCTTGGCCACCTGGTAGGCCGAGTGGGGGCCCACCGGATCGATGGCGACGGTGCTCGTCTCGTCTCGCGGGTGGGTGGCGGTCTCGTTGTAGATCGCGCCCGAGGAGGCGACCACGATCCGCGCGTTGTAGGCGGCGGCGACCTCGAGCGCGGTCTTCGTCGCGGCCGATCCGGTTTCCAGGGTCGCGATCGGCAGCCGGGAGCGCGTGGCGGGCCCTTCCAGGCCCGCCAGATGCACGATGTCGGTGATATCGCCGGTAGCGGGGTCGCGGTAGGCGGTGTGGTCGGCGGCGTCGGCGATCCGCAACCCGAACCGCCGGTGCCCGATCGCGGCGTCGAGATTCGCTCTGTAGCCGGTGCAGAGGTTGTCGATCACCGTCACCTCGTGGCCTTGGTCCAGCAGGCGCAGTGCGAGGTGGCTGCCGATCAGTCCGGCACCGCCGGTGATGACCGTGTGGCGGATGGTATCCATCAGTGTTCACGTCTCCTTCGAATTACTGGTCACGGCAAGGGATTTCGGGTGAGCGCGTTGGGGGAGGGTGGCGGGGTCGAGTGCCTGGAGGTGGGTGAGCACCCGCGCGAGGTGGGCGGGGTCGGTCTCGCGGCCGAGATCCCCGCCGTAGACGGGCTGCTGTGCGGGGGTGCGCTGGGGTAGGTGCGGTGTGTCGGTGTCGTTCATGAGTTCTCAGTCCTCGCGAAGTCGATGGCGGGCCTGGCGCGGGCCGGGGTGGGACAGTCCTGCCGCGCACGCATCAGTCGCGGCCACCACCAGCGCCGCGCACGTCCGGTAGGGGTCTGTGGGCGGTTCCACCCACTGCCGCGGGCCGCGCTGCCGGGACAGCGACGGGACGGTGATCTCCGTGCCGGGACGCGCCACCGCCACCTGCCGCCGGTACATCCGCGCGGAAGTCGCTGTGTCACAAGGGATATCGGCGCGTGTGAGGAACGTCCACCGCGCCGAGGCCGAGTGCGAGAGGATCGGGCCCACGCGCCGCCCCTGGTCGCGCAGATACAGCCGCACCCGCGCCCCGAGACTGGCGGGCATGGTGATCGCGCCGAGGGTGTGGCTCGTGGTCACGATCAGGGCCGCCAGCTCCGGCCGCACCCGGGCGTCGAGCTGACACGCCTGCCGGTAGTACACGCACGCGGCCGCGAGCGGGTCCGCGGGCAGTACCGGTAGCGCGGTGGTGACCTCAGCATTCATGGGGGTGTCCTCATCCGCCCTGCCTGGGGGCAGGGTGCGGCGGCGTTCGTGTGGGTCGCGGATGATTCTGGGTATGCCGCGCCCCGGCGATGGGCGACCGCCGCCGCTGTGCCTTCCCGTAGTACGGGTGATGGCTAGGTGGTGGTGCCGGACGAATCCGGCGTCATCGGCTCACCCCCCCCTTCACTGTGTTGATGCGGATACGTGTGTCGGCGATCGCGGGCGGTTCAGGCGTCGAGCCAGGCTTCGACGTGGGACAGGCTTCGTGCCGCCAAAGTTCGCTTCCCGCTGGCTATTTCGCTGAGCCGCCAGTAGTAGGGCGGCTGGGAATCGCGGGTCAGCCGGTACCCGGCCCCGTGAGCGTGAGCGATGAGTGCCCTCGTCCCCTCGCTGGAGATGATGCGAACGACGGGCGCGGCCGCCACGGGCGGCAGCTCTGCGAGGCCGGGTCGCACCGGATACGCCACTGGCGCAACACTTTTCGTGGGGAGCGCGGTTTCGGTCGGGATGTCCGGCGGTTTTCCGGCGGCCTGCCTGCGACGCCGGAGCGCGATGCGCTCGTACAAGGCCCGCCCGTCCTTGGTCAGCATGAAATGGCGAGCGGCCGCCCCGCGAGCACCGACCGGCTTCACGAGCCCCTGCTCGATGAGCCGCGTCACCGTCTGCCGTACCCCGCTCTGTGGGCGGTCGCCCACCAGCTCTGCCAGTGTCCGCGGGCCCGGAGCATCACCGAGCGCCGCGACCATCCTCACCTGCGCCCCCGAGTAACCCCACATCGCAGATTCGGTGGTCTGCGCGGACTCGGCGGCGGCCGCTGCCGTCCGGTGGGTCTGCACGTTGCCCGGAAGCGTGGGCATCTGCGCCGATCGTCTTCGCTCCGCGCGGGCCCGCCGTGCCGCGCGTTCATCGGCGGCGATGCGCCGAAACAGCTCCCGGCCGCGCACGGTCAAAGCCCACGTCTCGGGCAGGTTGCCGACCCCCGGCCCCTCCACCGGGGTCAGCTCCACCAGTCCCATGGTGATGAGGGATTTGATCGACTGCCGCACAGGGCCGGTCGAGCGGCGGCCGATGCGCCGGGCCAGCTGTTGGAGGGTCTGCGGGTCTCTCTTCCGGCCCAGCGCGGACACGAGGGCCAGCTGTGTAGGCGTGTAGGCGTGCCGCCAGCTTCGAGACGAATTGCGCACTGCGCCAAAGTCCTTCCGTTCGTCGGGGTTCTGCCGGGGCGGCGGCCTAGTTGGAAGCGTGAATTCCGAAGGAGTGACGGCGGACGAAAAGCGCCGCGTCCTCGTCCCCCTGGGCGGCGCGGTGGCGGTAGTAGGCCACCATGCCGTCCAGCCCGTCGCGCGGCTCCGCAGGCGGCGGCCCGTCGGCGCGCAGCTCGGCGACACGCTCGTGATCCCCTTCGCGCTCGCACCGGCCCAGAGCCGCGTAATACCGGCCCTGTGCGGTCACGGCTGGCAGCGAATTACCCACCGCTCCAATGCCTTTCGTGTCAGTTAGTGTCAGTGCTCCATGAAAAGCTTGTGACAGGGCAGCAGTCGCATACCCGCCGTCACCGCCGTATCCAGGCGGACTACGGCGCGGTCGTGCCAGCGCGCCATTTCGCTGAGAAACGCCCGCGCGACGGTCGCCTCGGCGCGGAAGTGCAGCGGCGCGGGAAGTTCCGGAAACTGCACCATTACGTGCAACATCTGCATCCGACACCGCCTACGCCGCCGCGTCGCCGGGTTAGTCCGCTTCGCTCACGCCGTCGGACACATAGGCGTGCGCTGCGAGCAGTGGCCTGCACCGGTGTAGGTCGTGCCCGCCATGGTCCTCGAGGACTGCGTAGGCGTCATCACGGGAGACGAATTCAATTGGGTCGGTAGCGCAATCGTGCCGGGTGTTCTTCCTTAACGGCATATCCAGAATTCCCACCGCGCCTCCTCGTGCTCCGAATCTGCGACCAGTGCTCCAATCGTGGTGGGGTGCAGACGCGCACGGGCTGATCATCTGGTGCGCATCTGTGCGCATGTGGTTCACATCTGCTCAGCGCGCGGAGGTCGAAGCCGGTAGGCGAGCCGTAGCCTTAACCTTGAATTCGACGCACATACCCGCGAAAGAGGGTGGCCGAGGTGACCGACGCGCCGCGCACACGGCTCGAGCAGCTGCTGATGAAGGAACGGCTCGACACCACAGACTTTTTGCGCCGCTTCAAGCACACTGCTGCCGCGCTCGCCGCCGAGTCGCCCGCCAGCGAAAAACCGGCGGTTGTCTCATGGAGTCAAGCTCGCCGATGGATCAAAGGCGAGGTGAAAGACCTGCCCTACAGGGCCTCGTGTCGCGTCCTCGAGCGTATGTTCGAGAGGTACGGCAGTACTGCCGAGGAACTGTTCGGTCCGCCGATCGCTGACCACGGCTCAGCCCTGGTGGCGCATCTGCCCCGAACAGCCGACCCCCGACCGCCATCGCTTCCGGTCTCGTCAGTGCCCCTGCTGGCGGCCGAGACAGCGAACGCCGACGAGATCGAAGGACTGACCAGTATGGCCGCTGCCGAGTCCGCGGCATTCAGCGAACGTGCCGAACAATCGAACATTGGCCCGCACACCCTCGAGCAGTTCCACGACGATCTGACCCGGATCGTCAGTGTGTATCCGAACCGGCCGATCTACCCGCTGCTCGTCGAGCTGCGCGCCCTCGCCTCCCGCGCGTTCGCGCTGCTCGACGGCCGCCAGCCGCCAGCGCGCTCGCGCGATCTCTACCTGATCGCGGGCACGCTGTGCGCGGTGGAGGCGAACGCGTGCTTCGATTTGGGGTCCATTCACGCCGCAAAAACCCTGGCCCGCAGTGCGTTCATGTGCGGGGAGATGGCCGAGCACCACGGCCTGCGCGCGTGGGTGCGGGGGCTGCAAGCGCTCATCGCCTATTGGGATCACGAGTACGAAGTTGCCGCCGATCTCGCCGAGCGCGCGTATCACCAGTACTCGCCCGAGACCGGCACGGCCCGCGTACGTCTGGCCGCGACCGAAGCTCGAGCCAGGGGCAGGCTTCGCGACGAGCAGGGAACGATGGACGCCTTGAGACGCGCAGAGCAGGCCCGCGAACAGGTTCGCGGGGAGGACTTGCCAGGGGGCATGATGGCGTTCCCGCCCGGCAAGCAGGCGTACTCCGCGGCCAGCGCATATCTCTGGCTCGGTGGCGACGCGAACTTCCGCCAGGCCGAACGACTCGCGGAAACCAGCCTCGAACTGTATCTGGCCGATCCGCCCGAACGCCGTCGCCTGGGTGAAATGTCACTCGCCAGGCTGGATCTGGCGACCGCACGGCTCAGCCGCGACGATCTCGACGGAGCGGACGAACAGATCCGCGACGTACTGCGAACCAGCACCCAACGGCGAGTCGAGAGCACCGCGCGGCGGCTGCGGCAGATCAGCACCCAGCTCGACCGGCCGCGCTATCAGACCTCAACCCTCGCGACGACCATCCGGGACAACATCCTCGACGTCACCACGATTGGCGGCATGAAAAGCCTCGACGCCGGACGTGAATCATGATCATTGGGCTACTCCATCCCGGAAATATGGGCTCCGCAGTTGGCGCGCGTTTGGTGGGGGCGGGCCACACCGTGCTGTGGTGCCGACAAGGGCGCAGCACGAGCACGCGGGACCGGGCCGCCAACGCCGGATTGACGCCGGTAGACGAGTTGGGTGACCTGCTCGGCCGAGCCGAGATCGTGTTCGCGATCTGCCCATCCGCGGCCGCGATCGACCTCGCCGAGAGCGTGGCCGAGCACAGGTACCGCGGGATCTACGTCGATGCCAACGCGGTCAGCCCCGGACAGATGCAGCACATCGCCGGACTGCTCTCCGAAACCGGGGCCGCAGTCGTGGACGCCGCCATTTCCGGACCACCACCCCGGGACGCTCCGACTGCGAAGTTCTTCCTGGCCGGTCCGGAAGCCCCGCGCGTCCGCTGCGCTCAGCTGCTCACCGAAGCGGGGCTCGACGCCGACGAAATCGGCGAGAACCCATGGGCCGCAAGCGCTCTGAAGATGGCGCTCATCTCCTACCAACGAGCCGCGCGGCTGCTGGCGGCCATCGCTCAGGGCCTTGCCGACCATCACGGTGTCACCGATGTACTCAGCGCCGAAGCGCGCCGGGTGGGCGCTGACATGCTCGCCCAACGCGATGCTCTACCCGGCGTCGCCGCCCGCGCATGGCGATGGGTACCCGAGACCAGTGAGGTCGCCCTCAGCCTCGAAGAAGCCGGACTACCAACCGATTACGCCGACATCACCGGCAAGCTGATGGCCCTTTACATCCCCGACAAAGACAACTGGAACCTCCCGCCCGGTGATGTCATCCGCAGACTCATCGCCGAGTAGCAGCGCAATCCGGCCCTCACCGGTAACTCCCGCAATACGTGCAGCAATTGCCGGGCGGATCGCAGAAATTCTCGCGAAGGAGCAGTGAAGCAGTGAGGAACAGGAACGTCACCAGGCGTCGGCCGCTTGACGGTTACGTCAAGTCATCAGCCAGCGACGGCGGCGGCCAATGCGTTCTGATCCGGCGGAACCCGAACGATAAATCGGTTTATATACGAGACAGCATACCTGCGTGATCCCCGTAACCCTCCCGAGGACGAGCCCATCATCGAGATGCCCGCAAATGCGTGGGGAAGCCTTCAAGCAGCAATTCTAGGAAACAGCTCAGTCTTGGTATTGGGGCAACCTGAAATCGAGGAGCATAGTAACGGAATAATTCTTCGAGGGGCAGACGGGACAACGTTGGTCTTTACTATAGAGGAGTGGTCTGCCTTTAAGGCTGGCCTTTTGGCGGGAGAATTCGAGCAATCGGCTATTGCTGCTTAGCCGTCGTCATTGATAACCGAACAACAGGCCCCGTCGGCAAGTGACCGACGGGGGTTCCTTCTTTGGCACCACGTACGATCTGGTCGCTTCTTGACGGCACAGGTTTCAGCTGAAGCTCAGCATTAGCGATCGCAGCCGGACCGCGTCGGCCTCCGTGCTCGGCACCCAGGTGCCCCACGGCAACAGCATCACTTCCGCGCTGCGTTGGCCGTCGATGATCGGTGCGAACTGCACCCTGCCGACCACGTCGCCCGCCACCGTGACCGCCAGCTCAACCAGTCGCCCGGGCACCTCCTCGAGCCGCAGACCGTTCGCTCGTGCCACCGCAGCCCGATAGCCCCATCGCACACTTTGCGGGGCCCAGAGCCTCTCGGTCATCACCCGGACGTGGATCGGCGGATCCACCCATCGACAAGGACTATCGTCTTCGAACGCATGTTCCCATTGGCTCACGGTCGCGGAGCGTACTAGCCCGCAGTGTTCAACGGAACTGCTCTGATCACGACCCTCGCTCCCCCTCCTGGAATCGCCTGTGCTGGATGGGGTTTCGTTCTCTGCATATCGATCCGATGATGACTGCCAGGAGCAGGTAGCCTCGCAGTTCGAAGCAAGACGAGATAGTGGGGGTAGGCGTGGCAGCGACACCGGAATGTCCGCAGTGGTGCGTCCAGCATCTGGCTCCAGATCCGGACGATCCGGAGGACAAGCCGCTCCATATCAGCGACACGGTGCTCGTGCCCATACGCGACGCGGGCACGGCGCGAGTCAGCATCAGCAGGCTCGACCGCAGCGTGGATGGGCTGGACGCCGAGTTTCAGGTGGACCTCCAAATAGGTGATCGCCTGGTACCGATGTCGTTCGGTGAAGCAGATCAGGTTATCCGGGCCATGCGGGAGTTGATGGCGCTCACAGAGCGGGGCCGCTGAGGCGGCAGTTCGGCGCCACGGCCCAAGGGGTTATATCCCCTTTTGAATCCCGAGGCCCTGCTGCTTGCGTAGTTCGAGTGCCCGCTCGGCGGCGCGCCCTCCCCGCTGCACCTCGGGGGCTTCGGCGGGTGCGCCGGGCAGGGCGACGCCCGGGGCGGGCCTGCCCTGGTTCACCAGCTCCAGGATCGCCCGCAACTCCGGTGGGTAACGCCGCAGGGCCAGCTCTCGCTGCTGGCGCTGGAACTCGGCAGCCTGCTGCCGCGCCAGTTCCGCCTGCGTTTCCCGCGCGGCCACCTTCCCGATCGCCTCGATGCCCTGCACGAGGCCCTGGCGCTGGTTCTCCCGGCCCTGGACGAGGATCTCCTCCATCGTCCGTGCGTGCTCTCCGGTTATTCCGATAGCGGCGAGCATGTCCTTGGTGTTCGCCTTCTCCGTCGCGCGGACCGCGTCCAGCTGCTGTGCCGCCGTGTGGTGGGTCTGCTGCGCATCCGCGGCGTCGATGGCCAGGCCCTGCTGCTGTGCGTGGGTGAGCTGCTGGGTTTGTGCCTGCACCGCCCGCGCGAGATCCTGCTGCTTCCTCGCCTGTTGCTGCGCCGCGGTCAGGGTTTGGGCCAGCGTCCGGTCCTTTTGTACCTGCTTGCGGCTTCTCGACGTTCTTGGCGACCTCGCGGGGCTGCCTGGCCAATTCCCCCACGCCGGGGAGCTCGAGCTGCTGACCTCGCTCAACCTCGAGGCCGCGAGCCCATATCTCGCGCGCTTCGACCCGCGAAATCACTTGGTGCTGAAAGTTGTTCGGGTAGTCACGAATCAGCTCGTCGATCAGCCGTTGTGCTTCCTTCGACACCGACTCGCCTTCGACCGAGCGGAGAACGCTGCATCCTCCGCGACGTGTGCGGTGTTCGCAAGGCACACAAGGGGGGTCATCTCGAGATGGTGATAATCGACTGCGCCGCTGCGGTTCGCGGTCTCGTCTCGATGGCGGCAGCGACACGCACCACGGTGCTGCACTCACCGACCCGCCGGACTGTATACCCTTGCGCCTGATCATTATTCGAGGATGAGAGCACCCATGTCGGACGAACCCCCACCGACCGAAAACGAGACGGCTCCGAGCCTGGATCTCAACATTGACCGGGAAGGAGTGCCTCTTCGGCCATGGGAGCGCAGCATCGCGCTGACGCTGGGAACGGCTGCGGGCACTGCGGGCACTGTCGCTGTTTTCGTCTCGGACAACCAGGCCGGGTGCGCGGCACTGTTCCTCGTCTCGGCCGCGCTGCTGCTGATGGGTGTCCAGGGCACCCCGCTCACCCGCTTCGGATCCGGTGACCACAGCGTCGATTTCGCCCGGAGGCAGCTGGGCCGCAAGCTGATCGCCCAAGCAGAACTGGAACCGAACGCGGCTGCGGCCGACGCTCTCGCCAAGGCCGCCGAGATCGTGTCCCCGAGCATCGTCACCACCAAGAGCTACGTGGGTGCCCGCGAGAGCCACTACCTTAGCAGCGGTCGCCAACGCGATTGCGGCGAGTTTCCCGAACTCGAACTCGACAATCCATTGGCCGGAAAAAGGTTTCAGTCTCATTCTCAACGCCGACGGCCAGCAGATCGGCGTCCAAACCAGGACCGTCCTCCGGGCCGGAGGGGCGCTCAAACTCGCCGACCAAGTGCGGCACCACGCAGATGTAGCCGGAATACATCGTGTGCTGGTGGTCCTCTCCCTGCTCGAACCGTCCCACTTCCAGCAGATGCATAACCACTTCCACCGCGCCGAATCCATCCATCGCTTCGCCATCGTCGGATGGGACGGACCCCACGACGACGCGGCGCTGAGGAAAGCACTGCAATATCTGACTTCAGACGAACCCGCCGAAGAATGAGCCGAACACCCTCGCACCGCCGGAATTCGCTACCCAATAGCGGCCGCAACAGTGTTGCATCCGGTACATCAAGGCGTGTCACGGCGCGGCGCGTCGACCACGACCAGATTGCGCTCGTGCTCCCATCTCCACTTGCCTCCCGGCCACCAGACCAGTACCCAGTCCTGCTCGGGATCCGGCGGTGTGGCAGAACGGATTTCGACCAATTCCCCTGCCCCGTGGTCGAAATCCCAGCGGACCGTACCCATGTGGCCCGGTGGTGCCACATATCCGGTGACGTCGCCGCCCGGCCGTCCAGCCCAGTCCCCGCGTCGGACCGGCGTACGCACTTCGAGCGCCACGGTCACGCTCCTCGATCGTGACCCGCAAGAACGCACATCCGCGTGCCCGGTGCCGCCGCCTGTCCGTCGGCGATGTAAGAGGTCGGCTTAGGTCCGCGATCCGAGTTCTCGCCCACCCCGCCACTCTATCGCACATGTGTTCGACATGATGGTGGGTGTGCTCGTTGGGGCGGGAAAGCGCTGCACCCGGCCCCGGGCGGGTCTTATGGTCGGAAGCCTGGTGGGACGACGGGTATGAATTTGGCGTCGGGGTCGTGGGTGTCGGGGGTGCAGGCGTAGAACGGTCCGGCGGGGTCGGTGAGGGTGCGGAGCAGGGGATAGAAGAAGTCGCGGAGGTAGACGGCCATGGCGGCGCCGGGTTGGACGACGGCTTCGAGCCAGGCGCGGCGCAGTGACCAGAGCACGGTGATGGCCTCGGGGTGTTCGTACCATTGCGAGCACCAGCAGATCGCGCCGTTGGCGGTGCTGGTGGCCGAGCGCGGCAGCTTGCGCTGGGCCCATTCGCCGATGTTGGCGATCACCCATTCCAGCAGTGCGTCCATGTCGATCTGATCCGGATCGGCCGCCGCGGTCGCAGCGCCGGCCGGGGCCGTGGCGGTGGTCGTGGTCGTTTCGGCGGGGGCGGTGGCTGCGGTCATGCGGTCGGCGAGCAGGCCGAGGGCGGTTTCGAATTCGTCGAGTCCTTGGGCGGTGCGGTCGGCGGTGGCGTCGATGCGTTCGACCTTCGTCGACAGCATCCGGTCGTGCTGGCGGAGTTCGACGAGCGCTTCGCCGAGGGCGGCCACCTGCTCGCGCAAGTCGGTCAGGCTGTGGTCGGGGGGCTCGCCGGGACCGGTACTCATGTCGTCGCCGTGTTCGTCTGGTCGGCGCGCCGACGGCGCAGGGCTTGGGCGACGGGATTATTTGGGCCCAGGTGCTTGATGGCTGCGGTTTGGACCTCCGCGGTGGCGGTGTCGCGGACGCGTTCGATATCGCCTTTGTCCGGTTCGGTGTACCAGGGGATGAGGTCGATCAGTACCGGTTTGGATTCCTGGCGGATCAGCAGGGCGTGGCGTTTTTTCAGTGCGGAGATGTCCTCGATGGGCATGATGGGCTCGAGTGATCCGCGGTCGTTGGAGGTGGTGGTGCCGCCGGGGCCGTGGGAGCGGCGTCGTTCGCGGGGTTTGTATTGGCCGACGAGGGCGGAGATCTTGCGCAGGAACACCTCGTCCTGGAGTCCGGCGCCGAGGATGCGCACGGTCGAGGCGCCCCACAGCGCGGCCGCGTCGTCGGCGCCCCAGGTCGCGATGATCTGGGCTTCGGATTGGAAGATCGCGGTGACGCACAGCGACTTCGATCCCAGGTGCGAGGCGAGTTTGGGGAGGCGTTTGATCCGGCAGATGTTGGCGCATTCGTCGAGCACGAGGGTCAGCGGCGGGTCGAGGCGTCCGCCGTGGGCGGAGGCGGCGAGATCACCGAGTTCGAAGATCTTCGCGACCATGGCCGCGATCACCGCGCCCGCGCTGCCGGTGCCCTCCTGGGTCATCAAATACAGCGTCGGCGCGTCGCCGTCGTCGTAGGCGAACAGGGTCCACAGGTCGAGTTCGGTGACGGCGCCCGAGGGTGGCTGCTCCCAGGTGTGCGGCGGGGTGATCCAGCGCAGGGTGGTTTCGTCCTGGATGCTGGCCAGCGCGGTCTGGGCTTCGCCGTAGACGCCGCCGCGGGTTTCGGCGGGCAGGTCGAGCACCGCGGCGAACGCGCCACCGGCGCGGCGGTTGCCGTGCTGGTGGAGGATGTCTATGGGCTTGTCGGAGTAGGTGTCGACCCAGTCCATGACATCGCGCATGGTGCGCCCGCCGAGGGAGGCGGCCAGCAGCGCCCACGACAGCAGGTTCTTGCCGGTCGGCGCGAAGAACGGGTCTTCGTTCTGGCTTGATCCCCCGCGGTTCTCCTCGATGAGGTGTTCGGCGACCTTCCTCGCGTCGAGCAGCGTGGTGATGCCGGAAAGGATGTTCCACCACCAGGTTTGGGCGACGTAGGCGATCGGGCTGGGGTCGAAGACGTAGACGGGGCCCACGGCTCGGCGCAGCGCGGCGGTCAGCACCCACAGGTCGGGTTTGTTCGAGGTGGCGATCACCGCGCCGGGGGCGGACAGGATGCGCGGGACGGCCACGGCGCTGGTCTTGTTGCTGCGTGGCCCCATGATCACGGTGGTGAAGTCCTCGTAGGAGGCGTAGACCGGTTTGCCCTTGAGGCGCCCGATCTGCGGTGCCAGCTCCCGCATGGGCACGCCCCTGGCGCTGTCGATGGAGGCGCGTAGTCCGACACCTCGCTGGGCTGCCTTCTTGCCGAGCATGTCCGGGATTTGGGTGGTGTCGCGCAGCAGCTTGTCGGGGGTCTCGGTGGGCCAGGTCTTCCACACCGCCCACGCCAGCGCGGCGGCCACCGCGCACACCAGCCCGGCGGCCAGGCCGAGGATCAGCCAGGATGTGCCGTGCTCGTGGAGCCGGTAGACGCCGAAGCCGATCCCTCCCGCGACGAAGACCGCGATCCACGCCCACGCCAGCGCAGCGTCTCCCATCACGCCCCCCGGGGTTGGGTGTGCGCGGTCACCACCTTCACGGCCACGCCCGCCTGCTGGGCCGCCCGTTCCAGGGTGGCGCGCAGGGCGGCGGCCGCGCCCGCGCTGCGGCTGCCCGGCGTCGCGACGACGACGATCGTCCGGCCGGGGGCCAGCGCGGCCGGGTCGAGCACCGGGAGATGCCCGTCCTCGCCTTCGGTGTGGGGGTGGGGGCTCAGCGCGGCGAGGAGGGGGCCGTGGTCCAGGGGCAGCAGGGCCTGGCGCGCCACCGCCCAGATCGCCGCCTGCTCTCCCGCGGGCGCGTGGGCGAAGGCGTCCAGGTCGGCGACCGGGCCGGTCTCGCCGCGTGCGCGCAGCAGCCGGTAGGGCTCGCGCAGGTCACCGTGGCGGATCCAGGCGAGCACCTCGGGGAGGGTGCGTTGTCCGCGCGCGGCGGCCAGCAGCAGATTCGCGGCCAGCAACGCCGCCTCCGGGACGAAGAACCGGGCCGCCTCGTCGACGACGGAGAGCAGGTGTTCGGCCACGTGGTCGGCGTCGGCCGCGTCGGTGATGGTGGCCAGCAGGTCCCACCGGAATGTCGTTGCGGGCACCGATGTTTCGGGGTTCCACACCCACGGTTGCCGCTGCTCGTGGTCCGGTGGCCGCCGCGCGGGCCCGGCCGCGGCGCGGGTGCTCGGCGTCGGCGGCTGTTCGCGGTGGTGCCGGTGCGGTGGGGTGATCACGTCGCGCATCACGATCCTTTCCCGGGTGGGTCTGTCATGCATGGCTCCTCCGTTCGTCGTGCTGGGTGAGTCCGGCGAACGCGCCGTCGGTGTTGTAGAGGTCGAGTTCCTGGGGGGTCAGGTCGACGTGGACCGGCAGTCCCATGCGGGAGCCGGATTTGATGAGGTACTTGCCGCGGCCGGGATGCCGCTGGCCGGGCACCCAGGTCGGTGGTGCGGACCATCGCGTCACCAGGTCCTTCTCGCCGCTGGTGAACGGTGAGATCGCGTGCAGCCGTTCCATTTCGGCGTTGTCGAGCCCGCCGATCACCTTGATCGCGTTGCGGGCGACCATGCCCTTGGCTTTGGCGCGGTCGGCCTCGGTGGGCAGCGCCTCGAGGTCGGTGATGGAGTGGGTGGACTGCGCCGAGACCACCCCGCGTGCCCGGTTGAGGCGGGTCATCCGGTCGGACTTCTCGACCAGGCCGGGGGCCGCGCGCAGCGCCCGCCACAGCTCGTCCTGGGGTTGGAAGACGTTGCGGCGCTTCCCGGCGGCCTGTTTGCCCTCGATCAGTCCCGCCGACCACGCCCACGCGCACATCATCGCGGCGGCGACCACGTCGTCGCCGTCGTCTTCGACGGCCTTGAGCGACAGCGAGACCGCGGGCAGGTCGGCGTCGACCGCGAAGCTCGACGGGCGGTCGAACATGCCCTTGATCGGTCCCTCGACCAGCAGCACGAGCGTGTTGCGCAGCTCGCGGATCTCGCGGCGGTACTCGTGTTCGTCGCGGACGGCGACCACCCGCTGCAACGGGGTGGCGGCCGCATCGAGGATGGCCACGATCTCGGGGATCGTGGGGTCGGGGGTGCTGTAGCGGGCGGCGGCGGTGTCGGCCTGGTCGACCGCCATCGCCAGCAGCAGCCGCTCGGTGGCGGTCAGATCCTGACCGCCGACGATGGTGATCAGCGACTCGAGCAGGTCCAGGCGGCGGCCGCGTGCCTGGGAGATGAGTTGCTCGCGGTGGGTGCCGACCGCTGCGTCGATCGCGCCGCGCAGCGGCCCCAGGTCCAGCGGGTTGAGGCTGTGCAGACCGCGTCCGATCCGGAATACCTTGCCGTCCAACGCTTCTACGATCGGGGTGTACTCGTCTTTGATGTCACCGGGGATCACCGCGGCGAACCCGAACGCGACGAGACCGACCAGCAGCCGCTTGATCGCGGTGGACTTTCCGATGCCGGGCTGTCCCTGCACCCACAGGCCGGTGTTGGTGACCAGACCGTCGACCAGCCACTGCGAGGGATCGAGGCCGATGGGTTCGGCGGTGTGCAGGTGGCGCCCGAACGGGACGCCCCGCACCCGCGCGCCGGACGCGGCCGGGAACGGGTAGAGGCCCTGGACCTGCATGGTCGTGCCCGCGTACAGCCGCCCGGCGTCGACGTTGTGCGCGTACCCGCCGAAGGGCCGGTGGGCGCCGCGGGCCTTCGGCAGCGGCGGCAGGGCGGAGAAGTAGGGCAGGAACGGTGCCTGTCCGGGCTCGTCCGCGTCGGGCTGGTCCTGTGAGCGGTAGGCCGGGGTGACACCGAGCTTGGCCAGCCAGCGTTCGGCCAGTCCCGCTCGGGCGCCCGCGCGGTGTGCGGCGGCGAGGGGGGCGGTGGTGGCGTCGGTGGCGAGTTCGGTGGTCATGCCAGCCACCTCTGGGCGGCGTGCCGCGACAGCCCTGCGGTCGGTTCGATGCCGTAGCCGAGGCTGGTGGCGAAGGCCGCGGCCTGGGCTCCGCGGGCTCGGCGGAATCGCAGCTTGGCGGCGCTGACCCGGTCCTCGACGTCGGCGCACGCGGCGGGGAGGGTTTCCTCGTTGCGCACCGTGGTCGTCACATACATCGTGAATCGGCCCACGCCGGCGCCCATGGACTCTTCCTGCGCGGCTCGGCGGGCCCGCACCCGGTCGTCGTGCTCGCGCTGGGTCTCGTCCTTTTTCGTCTTCGCCGCCCAGAGGCGGCGCAGGGTGCCCGCCTGGATTTCCCGCTCGACGAGCTCACCGGCCTGCGTGGCGGTGTAGGGGCGGTAGACCAGCGAGAACCGGCGGTAGTACTGGCCGGGGCTGACCAACCGGAGGAGGATGTCGTGGCGCACCGCTCCGCTGGGCGGGGCCGCGAACAGCCAGGTCACCGAGTAGCCGGAGTCGTGGTAGTAGACGTCCTTGGTCGATTCGGTGCGCAGCGCTTTGGCGTCGGACCAGGTCAGCAGTTCGTCGGTTTCCTCGTCGGGGGTGTCGGAGACGAACACGCGGATCGCGGGATCGAACGCGGCGCGGATGTTGCGGATCACGCTCGCTGTGCTGGCCCGGCCGGTCACCGTCGCACCGGCGGCGGCGAGCGCGGACTCGATGCGGGGTAGCCACCGCACCACCTCGGCCGCGCCTTCGGACAGCGTCCGCGGCTGCGGGGACGCCTTGGACAAATCGAAGTTGACCGTGACCCGCATCTGCACGTCCGCTGTCCGTGAACGGGATTGGGAGACAACCTCTGTCAGGATGGTTTTGGCGAGGGCGGGGGCATCGGCGCCGTCGCGCCGCATCCGGGCCAGGGTGTAGGCGCGTTGGTCGACCCCGCCGGTGGGGGAGGATTCGCAGGTGAAGCAGACCGAGGAGATGAGGGGGGTGAATCCGAGGTCGGCCAGCCAGCTGCCGTAGTTGCGGACCCAGGCGTTGGTGTCGGCGACGTCGGCCAGCGTGATCCCGACCGGGGACACCTTCAACACTGCGGACAGGATGCCGGTGCGGCGGTTCCAGAGCAGGCACTGGCTGCCGCCGCGGCCGTCCTCGACCGTCAGCGGCTGGAGCGGGGCGAGCACGCCGGGCAGGTGCTCGCCCCGGTCGACCTCTTCGAGTACGTCGGCGGCGTAGGCGTCGCTGTTGCTGTGCGCCCCCCACGCCGAGCGCAGCTGCCAGGCCGCGTGCTGCACGAGCGTGCGCCGCGAGTCGCCCACCGGCACGATGGTCATCGCCAGCACGGGGATCGCGATCAGCAGGCCCACAAACGCCGCCATCAAATTGACGAACGTGGTGAACGCCAGGCCCACCACCACGCCCAGGATGATGACCGTGCCGCTGGTTCCGAGCTGCCCCAGTCCGAAACCCCTGACTTCCCGAAAGCCGCCGTACGCCGGTGTCTCACTCATCGCGTGCTCCTCAATTTTCTCGTCCTGCCGGGCCGGGCTCGATACGCCCGGATACCGTGAAATGTGTTGGTGCTCATGGCATGTCCGGGCCGGTGTCGTCTCCGGTCATCTCCGCGCCGATCTCGTCGGCGCGCTCGGCGACCGACCCGGCCGCCGACACGCCGGTCTGGACCACCAGGGCCGCCCCGCCCGTTACCGCCGCCGCCCCGCCTGCCCCCGCGGCCATCCCCGCGTCGCCTGCGGCCGAGGCCGCCGTGCCGGTGTCCGCGACACCGGCACCCGCACCGGCGAGGTCGGCGCCGGGGCCCGGCGTGCCGCTGCCCGTCACCGGCGTCCCGGCGGCGTCGGGGCTCTCGGGGGGCACGCTGGCGGTCGTGTCGTGGGGGTGCGGGCCGGAGCCGCCCTCGAGGTCCGGGCCGCTGTGTCCCGGCCCGAGGGCCTTCGGTGCGGCACCGGCCTCCAGCCGGGCCTGGCCCCCACCCGCTCCCAGTGCCGGGAAGCCTCCGTTGCCGGGGGTCGGGTCGTGTTCGCCGCTCCCGCCGGGGCCGGTGGCGGACATGAAGTTCGCGAACCCATCCCCGCTGGAGGAGGATTGGGCGCCTGCGCTCGCACCGCCTCCGCCCAGGGCCGCGGCGGCCAGCGCGCCGCCCGCGAGGCCACCGGCGGCGACGCCGAGCGCTCCAGACCCGCCGGAGACGTGGGTGCCCATGAAGGCGAAGAACTTCAGCATCGCCGGGAGGGCGATCACCGCGAGCGCGACCACCATCAGCCCGGTCACCAGGGTGGTCAGGGACTGCTCCTGGCCGATGAGCCCGAAGCCGAGGGAGTAGATGAACGCCGCCATGGGCTTGTACAGCACCAGCGCCACGCAGGTGGCGGCGATGCGGGGGAACCACTGTCGTCCCCAGGTGGTGAGCTGTCCGGCGGCGGCGAACAGGATCATGTTGTACAGCACGATGATTCCGGCCTGGCGCACGAAGCCCATCACCCACTGGATCGCGCCGAGCAGGAACGCGACGATGCCCAGCAGCAGCACTCCGCCCGGGTTGCCGATGGTGGCGGTGCCCAGCATCGCCTGCACCCGCTGGCCGAACTGGTTGGCGTCGGGGTCGATCATCTGGTGGGCGAAGTCGTCTCCGGCGTGGATCGCTCCGGACAGCACGATCAGCGCCATGGAGGAGATGACGATGTATTTCACCCCGCCGAGCAGGACCTGCGCGCCGGGTTCGGTGCGGCGGGTCACCATCATCACCATGGCGCTGGTGAGGATCCCGGCCAGCATGATGAAGGCCACCACCTTCTGCACCGGCGCCTTGCCCGCCATCACTCCCGCGTAGGACAGGCTGATCGAGTCGGTGCCGATCCACCAGGTCATCGACTCCACGAGCAGGTCACCGGAGAAACGGCCGATGGACTCGGCGGCTTTGCCGAACGCGGAATCCACGGCCTTGCCGACGGTGTTGTCGGCGAGGGTTCCCGGGCTCAGGTCGATCGTGGTGTGCTTGGCGCCGTTGTTGATCTGGGCCTGGAACGCGGTGTCGTCGTCGGGGTAGCGGTAGCCGGTGTCGGGGTTGCCGTCGCAGCCGGGGAACTGGGGGTGCTGGGAGCACCAGATCACCCCGTCGCTATCGCGCCAGCTTTTCTGCTCGGCGCTCAGCTCGGACAGCTTCTGGGGCATGTTCGGCGGCGGCGCGGCCGAGGCCAGCGTCGCCGGACCGGCGACCAGCAGCGCCAGCAGAAGGCCGAGCAGGAGTATGACCGGTCGCGGTGTGGAAGGTGGTGTGGTGCTCATCGCGTCCCCTTCTCCTAGAAGGTCGTGAACCCGGGCAGGCCCGTGGAATTGGGAAGGTCGGGAAGGCCGGAGTCGACCTGGTAGACCCAGTCGTCGCCGTCCCACAGCACCGCGCGGCGCTGGAAGTCGAAGCCCCCCTTGGTCGACGGGACCGCGAAGTAGATCCGCGCGAACATCGGTGTGTAGGTGGCGAATCGGAAGGCGACCGGTTGACGGAAGGCCGCGGCGGCCTCCTCCGGCGACAGGTTGCGGGCCTGGGTGACCGCGTTGCGGACCTGCTGTTGCTGGCCGAGGTCGGCGCGGACCTGGGTGCCGAGCAGCTGCTCGTAGCGGGTGTCGGTCAGCACGCGCGTGGAGATCTGCCACGCCGCGAGCAGCGCGCCTTGGGGGGTGTGGGTGTAGCCGTACGCGCGGGGGCCGTCGACGTGCGCGGGCCCGTCCGCGCCGAACGGCAGCCGGACCCCATTGATCAGCTTCCATTCCAGCTCGCGCGGCGCCGTCGCCGTGGCAGCGGGCCCCGACGGAGGCGAGGACGCGGAATCGGTTGCGCGCCCGTGGATGACCGCGGTCACGACGAGTGCGAGGGCCACGATCAGCGCGGCGGCCGCGGCCGCGACCAGCCAGCGCCGCGGCAGACGGGGCCCGCGACGGGCGGGGTGGTCGGCGAATTCCCGGGTGGTGAACATTCGAGGGTCTCCTTCGGCCTACAGCGGGGTGAATCCGGTCAGGTCCGCCGCGGGCGGCAGCGATGGGGCGGTCAGGTCCCCGCTGTAGCGCCAATCCCCCTCGCGCCACACCACCGCTTGGCGGGCGATCCGGTAGGACCCGTCGGAGCGGGGGTAGGCGTAGTAGACGGTGGCGGCGTCGTCGGTGTAGGCGCCGATCCGGAATCCGGCGGGTTGCACCGTGCTGGCCTGCACCACCGCGGGGTCGAGGTGGGGCTGGGTGGTGCGGGCGGTGAGGATCTGCTGGCGCTCGGCGGGCGAGATCGCGGCCTGGGCGTCGAGGATGCGCGCGACGTCGGGGGAGTACAGCAGGCGCATGCTGATCTGGAGTGCCGCCACGGCCGCGCCCTGGGGGGTGTGGCTGTAGCCGGAGGCGACCGCCCCGTCGAGCCGGGTGGGCCCGTCGCTGGCGGTGAACGGCACGGGCGCGCCGTCCACACGCTGCCAGGACACCGCCGCGGGTGCGGCGGTCAGCCAGTCCGGATCGGCCGGACCGCGATGGACCGGGACCTGCGGCAGCAGCGATCCTTTCGCGCTGGCTGTCCCGGAATCCGTTGCCTGCGACGCGGTTTCGGTGCCGGGGGCGATGCTGTCGCGACCCGGACCGGGCCCGTTCAGCGCGAGCACGGTGACCAGGACCAGCGCCGCCGCGCACGCGGCTCCGATCAGATACCGGCGACGAACCCCGGCCCAGCGCGGTCCGGGACGGAACTCTCGGGTCGTCAAAGGCATTGCGGCTCAACCTCTTTCACAGGAAGATCATGATGATGGTGTAGGCGGATCCCGCCATCACCGTCGCCGCCAGCACGGTGGGGAACCGTTCCAGCGCCCGCTTGGCCTGGTCGGATCGACCCCGCACGCCCGCGATCAGCAGTGCGGCGGTGATCAGCGCACCGGCCATGGCGCAGACCAGGGCGAGGGTGCGCAGCCAGCCGATGACGTCGGTGATGAACGAGTCCAGATCGTGCGGGGCGTTGGTGCCGTCGCCACCGAAGCGGTCCCACTGGACCCCGCCGGTGGCGGGCTGGCGGATCGGGATCTGCTCACCCGGCCCCGCCCCGCCGGGGCTTTGCGGGCTCACCTGCCCACTCGGGACCGGAGTGGTCGCGGGCGGTTGAGCGAGCGCGGCCCCGGTGCCCGACATGGCCAGCGCCGCGACGAGGACGACCGCCCGAACCGCCCGTTTCACTGGAACACCTGAATCAGCCCGGCCGAGCCGCCGGTCAGCATGACGCCGCAGATGACGTAAGGCAGGTGGGTCAGCGCGTTCTTGGCCGTGTCGCTGCGCCCGCGCAGACCGATGATCAGCATCCCCGCCACGGCGAACATGCCCGCCACGGCCAGGAAGAACAGAACGGTCTTGCCGTAGCCGAGGACGTCGTTGAGCCGGTCACCGATGGTGCCTGGCAGCGGCTTGGCGGGCGGATTGGGGACTTGGACCTGGGCCAGCCAATCGCTGGCCATCAGCAGAGTGGACATGTGCGTTGTTCCTTTCCTGGTGGTTACGAGACCCGCATGACCGCGGGCCGGTCGTCGGTGCCCGCCCCAGGCTCCGGGCCGAAGTCGGAGACGGGGACGGTGGCGGAGGAGGCGGTGGTGGTGTCGCGGTCGAGGGCGGGGAGCACCGCGGTGACCAGGTCGTCGCGGAACCGTCGCGCGGGGTCGGCCCACCGGTAGGTCTTGCGGTCCGGGGCGAACACCCCGGTGGCCAGCAGGCCCCACGGGTCGTCGCTGGCGGCCAGGGGGGCGACCCAGCCCAGCCGCAGCACCGGGGTGTCGAGTCCGGCGGCGGCCATCTTCAGCCGCCGCTCCACCACCGCAGGCCAGCGCCCGCTCCCGTGGGCGACCACGACCAGCACCGGGCGCGCGGGCATCTTCTGCGCGGTCGCGATCGCCCAGCTCACCGCCACCGCGGTCGCACGGGTTACCAGGACGTCGACGCCCTGGGTGCCGTTGGCTTCGACGACGCCGACGTCGACGGCGTCGAGCAGGTGCGCCACCGTGGTCGTCCCCACGCCCCCGGCGATCCCGCCGACCCTCGGACGGCGCGGCCGCGCGCTCATCGCGTTCCCACCTGCGCCACGCGCCACTCGGCGCCGATGCGGACCAGCGCGAGCCCGACCACCAGGTGCCGGTCGGGCAGGGGCCCGCTCGCCGTGGTGATCGTCTGGGTGATCTCGAGCAGCCGCGCCGCCGAGGTCGCGGTGTCGGCGGGGGCGCCGGACTCCACGCCGGGACGCACCCCGTCGGCGGGTACGGTCACCACCGCGGATCGCGCGGTCAGCTCCAGCCAGTCCGCACCGGGCCCGGCGATCGGGGGATAGGTGCGCAGCAGTTGCGCGAGCCGCGGGTCCAGCAGCGGCACCGCGCGCAGCTTCGCGTCGTGCGGACTCACGTCGCGGGTGGTATCCCAGCCGAACCAGATCCGGGCCACCGCCGCGGCGACCGCGTCGACGCTGCCCTGGTCGACCGGCCCGATCTCCGCCGGGAGCGCGGCCGGGGTCGGCAGCGGCGTCGCGGGCGGGGTGGCCGGACCCCGGGAGGTGGTCGCGGTAGGGATCACGAACGACGTGGTTGGAGCCTGCGGGCCGGTCGCGCTGTCACGTCCCGTGCTGTTCGACGAGCACCCGCCGACCATCAGAGTCGCACCCGCGAGCACCACGGCCGGTACCCTCCATCGAGTTTGCGGGGGCATATCATTCCTGTTCATCCGAATCGCCTCACTTGAATTCCCGATCCCAGACTCGACAACGGCGATATCTTCACTACGTCGCCCGACTGCGGGGCTTCGACAATCTTTTCCTGACCAATCGCGATAGCGACGTGCTGCGGATCTCCGCCGCCCGGGAAAACGATGTCCCCCGGCTGGATATCGCCGTGCGGCACCGGTTTGCCGCGCGGGTCGTTGAGAATGTAGGTGGTGTAGTGGGAAAGTTGAATGGATTTCCCGCTCGCCTGTCCGACGGCGTAGAGGACCAATCCCGAGCAGTCGAATCCCACCTTTTCGTAATCATGGAACGAATCCGCGACCCCGCCGTCCCGTCCGCCTTGCGAGGGGCCGTCGAGGGTGCCGCCGCCCCAGGCATAAGGGGTGCCCTGCCAGCACAGCGCCGCCGCGGCCACATTCGAGCCGAAGACCGCTCCGGGATGGAACTGACTGCACTGGGCTACCGCGCCCTGCCCGCCGGTCCCGATCTGGGTGTATTTGGCCATACGCGCTTTGACGCCGGGGGCGTATCCTTCGGTCTCCCCGTTGACGATCTGCGGCCCGCCGTTGGCGAGCACGCAGCCGTAGCCGCAGTTGTAGGCGTTGAGGACGATGTCGATCACGTCGCCGTGGATCCGCCCGCTGGCCAGGTCCTTCTTGGCCTGCGCGGCGGTGGCGCAGTCGAACTTCGCCTGCGCGATGATCGCGTCGGGCGGGTCGAAGGGGGAGATGACCCCGTTGCCGTTGGCGTCGGTGCCGTAGCTCGGGAAGGTGTAGGGCATGAATTGCGACAGCCCCTGCGCGCCCGCGGCCGACACCGCCGCAGGGTTCCAGTTCGACTCCTGCTCGATCTGCGCGGCGATCAGCGGAGCCGAGATGTCCTCGCACAATGTTCCAGCGAGAATGACCCACGCCTCGTACTGTGGCGGAACGGTCCCTGTCGCCAACTTTCCCTGAGCGAAACCCGGATTGTCTTTGTCGCCGTCGATGAGGATCGCGACGATCAGCACCGGAATCAGGATGAGCGCCATCACCATCGCTGCCAGCCTGCCTGGCGATTTCATAGCGTCTCACCTCCCGAGCGGGGTTTTCCGAAGCCGTGATTCCACTGATTCCGGCGATATCAGGTTTCGGTGGCTGCTCTTTCCGCTGGCGTCCAGCAAGCCCTATTCGGGCACCAGCGGAAAGAGCGTCACCGGATTACAGACCGGCCTGAATTTTCGCGGTCAGCCATTTCACGATCCATTGCGTGGCGGTGTCGCCGCCGTCGTCGACCTTGTAATTGCTGGCGTAGGACCGGTGCGCGTCGAGCAGCAGATACGACACCGCTTGTGTGGCCTGCTGGACGAGTTCGTCCGGTTTGGTCAGGCTGACCAGGGCGTCGAACTCGGGCATGCGGACGACCTTGGCGACGTCGTCGAGCATGGTGGAGGAGAACACCATCTCCGCCAACGCGATCGGCAAGGTCTCCGGCGACGTCGCCGCCGCCACCCCGAGTTTGGTCAACTCGCCGATCACCGACTTCGCGGCCTTCGCGATGACCTGCGGGTCGGCGGCGGCGACGTTCTTCACCAGCTCCATGCCTCGCCCGATCAAGTAGGCCGGCAGATCCTCGGGGGTGAGGTTGAGCAACGGCACCACCGCGGCCACGACTTTGGACTTGCTCGACAGCCCGCACACCGCGTCGGCGGGCGCGCACATCGTGGTCACCCGCTCGGCGAGCACCCCCATGCCCCCGTCGCGCTGACCGAGCACCCCCTCCCCACCGGGATTGGAGCCGACCAGCGTCTCCGACACCGCCGACAACTTCGCGGTCGCCGAGGAAACGGACGAGGGCGAGGGCGAGGTGGCGGTGGGGTCGGCGGGGTCGGCGGTGGCCGAGCGTTTGGGGTCCGACAGCAGCGCACCGGCCAGGATGCGGGAGGGGTCGATCACGCTCTTGCGGTTGCCGACCTCGGACAGGAAGTCTCCCGCGATCAGCGCGCCCTGGCTGTAGCCCAGCACGACGAATCGCGACAACGGGCACGCCTCCGCGAGTTCCTTGGCGCGCGCCCGCAGCGCGGACTCCCCGTTGTCCCGAGATTGACTGAGCGTCAACGGGTTTCCCGTGACCATGCCCGCGAGGGGGCCACCCACCTGCGCCACGTAGGGCACCTGCTCCGCGCGCACCGACGCGGCCTTCGCCGCGGCCGGGGCCGCCGCGGTAGCGCGCGTCGCGGACGCACGGGTGCCCGTCGACGTGGGTGTCCCCGCCGTCCCCGTTGTCGCCATGGTCGACGGGGACGCGTTCAGGGCGGCCAGCAGCGGGCCGGTGATCTGGCCGAGCATGCCCGGCACGGTGTTGCGGTCGGCCCCGGCACTGGTTTCCCACGTACCGGGGACCGCCAGCGCGATCACATCCGTGCAGTCGGCCGCCGACCCCGCCGGGGCGGCGGCAGGGTCGGCCACCGCTGTTCCGGCCGCGGTCGCGGAGCAGATCAATGCCGTCGCCACCAGCGCGCTGGCGCGCCGCCACCGGTTCGTCGCCGGGGTCATCACCGCACCAGCCCTTGCACGGTGGCCAGCGCCGCATTGGCGGCATCGGTCAGCGGCCCGAACTGGCCCGGCTCGAACGCGGGCTGCTCGGTGATGGCGGTGGTGACCGCCTCGGCCGCCGCCGTCTGCGGGGTGGTCCTGGCGGTCGTCACGACATCGCGAGCGACCTGGGTGACCGTCGCGTCGACCTGCTCGGCGACCGGCTGGGCCTGCCACGCCTGGGCCGCCGCCTCACCGGCCGAGGCGGCCGCGTCGAGGGCCAGCTGGCCGCCGGGCTGGTCCTGCACCCAATCCACCGCCTGCTCTCCGGCGCCGACGGCGGCGTCGGCCTGCGCGCGCAACTCGTCGTGCAGCGAGGGCGCGGGGGCCTCCGGCGCGGGTATCTCCGGCGTGGGCATCGGCGCGGGCACGGGCGAATCCTCCGGTGGCGCAACGTAATCCGACCCGTCACCGGCGGTGGCGATACCACCGGCCAACGCGCCGACCGCGGCCCCGGCCGCACCCCCGGCCAGCGCGGCGGGGACTCCGAGGGCGGCCGCGCCGACGGCGGCGCCGACCCCCGCCCCGATCGCGGTACCGGCCACCCCCGACGTCACGGTGCCCACCCCGGGCACCGGAAGCAGGGTGCCGACCGCGGCCCCGGCGATACCCCCGATCGTGCCGCCGATCAGGCCGCCGCCGACCGCGCCGACCACAGCCAGCGGAATCCCGGCGGTGGCCGCACCGATCCCGAACCCCGACACCCCACCCAGCACCATCGCGGCGGACATGACATCCGCGCGCGAGGCATTGACGCCGATCGACTGGAGCGCGGCATTGGTATCGCGCTGCATCAACGCGATGTGGCCGTTGACCTTCCAGGCCACATCCGCGGGCACCCAGTCCGGCCGAGCGATCGTCAGCTCCCCCAGACCCAGCTTGTCCGGAGCCGCGGGAACGATCACCTTCGGCGGCTCCACCGGCGTCGGCGGGTGCAGGTTGGGCAGATCCTCGACCAGCGGCGGCCCGGACCGCGGCTGCGGCGCCGGGCGCTGCGGCGTCGTCGACGGCCCGGCCGGCTGTTGCTGGGCCGGGGCCTGCGGCGTGGTCGAGGGCTCACTGTCCTGCGCGGGCGCGGTGTCGCTCTGCGGGGTCGACGTCGACGGTTCGCTGTACTGCGCGGGCGACGTCTCGCCCTGCGGCACGGTCGACGGCCCGGAATCGTCCGCCGGTGGGGTCGAGTACCGGTACTGGTTGGGATCGGCGGGCAGCGCCGGAGAGGGGATCGCGTTGCCGAGCGGCGACTGCTCGCGCGGCTGTGAGGGCACCTGCGGGGGCTGCTGGCGCTGCGGAGCGGGCGGGGCGGTGGTCACACCGGGCTGCTCCTGCGGCTTGGCCGGACCGGTGATGCCCGGCTGCTCCGACGGAGCCGCCTGGGCCAACCCCGAGGCGGTCAACAAGACCGCGGTCGCGACTGCCGGTGACACCACGACACGCAGCACGCGGGTCCGCTCCGCGGCGAACACCCGCCGCCGAAGGGCGCCCCACCGCAACGATCCGGTCTCAGGGACAAGGGTTTCGGGGGTCTGGTCGAGCGCGTCGGAGACGACAGGATCTAGTGTTGTCATTGCAGAGCCTTTCCGAGTTTCTGCACCTGCTCCGGGAGCGGTTGCAGCCGCGAATCCCGAAGCCCTTCGGTTGCCTTCCCCTCGTAGCAGCGGGGGGAAGGCCCTTTTACCGGGCGAGGCGGAGCGCGTGTCCCGCGGTTGCAGCCGCCGATTCAGCGCTCGCCGTCACCACCGTCACGCGATCATCGGTGCCCCCCTTTCGCCCTGGAGGAGGGCTCCACCGCCCTGACCGACGAGAACGCGCGTCGACTCGCCGCTACTCTCGACATCACCCCCACGGAGGTGTGCGCCGCCTACGAGCGTGCGCGCGGCCGCGACCTCGGCGTACCGGCCCGAGCCCCTCACTCGCGGCCGCGGCGCCGACGCCCGTCGGCGCGACCGCTGCGACGGCGCCCCCTGACCCCCGCTCCCGGCGGTCAGTGTAGGAGTCCAACAATTCCTCTGTTCCCGAACGCTTTTCATCACAGTGACCCCTGCATCACGAGTGCGACTACCCCAGCCCTTGCTCTCCGCCCCGAACGTGGCTCCCCACCCCCGTGTCCGGGGGGAGCGCGCACGAGGTCGGCGCCGGGACCAACCCCTATCACGCTCCGCGCGCGCGACGGTGCGCCCCAGCGGTAACTCGCTGATCGCCTGGGAGGGAGGAAGATCCAAGTAGGCCCGACCCACCGCAGTGACACCGCGAGGGTGGAGCAGGAAGCTGCCGCCGAGAGGCGGTGGGAATGGGGGGTGGCTGACATGGTGTCCTCGTGGCGGTCGTACCAGCTCACGCATGCTTTGTCGGTGTCCTCGCACCGCGATACACGCGTCGAGATGGAGTTAGCGGACCGGCCAGGGGAATCAGCCACCCAGCGCATATGCAGTTAATCACACCTCGATCTTGGTTGCAATGACTGGAAGCCATTCGCTATCAACGGACCTCAGAAGCCGCATCCCGCCCGTCCGCCGTGAGAAGGTGACAGCATGGCATCAAGATCGACCGAACTCGACGGACTGCCGCACGCCCCGGGCCGTCTGCCGATCCTCGGGGACATCACCAGCGTCGACCGCAAACGACCCACCCAGCACGAGCTGAAACTCGCCCAGGACGGTCTGGGCCCGATCTTCCAGCGGCAGCTCCTGCGGGACCGGCTCGTCATCGTGTCCGGAGCCCGCCTCGCCACCCAGACCTGCGACGAAACCCATTGGGGCCGTGCCCTCGTCGGGCCCGGCGCTGTCCTGCGACGCATCGTGCCCGACGGCCTTTTCACCGCCCGCTCCAGCGATCCGCTGTGGGGACAGGCCCGGCGCATCCTCACCCCCGGCTTTGCCCAGGCCGCCATGCGCACCTACCACGACGCCATGCAGACCGTCGCCGACGACCTCCTCTCCGAGTGGGCCACCACCGGCAGCATCGACGTCCACTCCGCCATGACCCGCGCCACCCTCGAGGTGATCGGCCGCGCCGGATTCTCCCGCGACCTCGATCTGTTCCACGACGGCCCCGACAGCGCCGACTCCCGCCGCTTCGTCACCGCGCTGGCCGAAGTCCTGCAATGGGCCTCGGAAACCACCAACGACCTGCCGATCATCGGCGCGCTCCGGTCCCGGCTGCGGGCGAGCAGCATCGACCGCAACGTCCGAACCGTGCGCGACTACGTCGACCGCGTCATCGCTGCCCGCACCGCCAACCCCGACACCGAGGCCCACGACCTGCTCAGCGTCATGCTCACCACCACCGACCCCGAGACCGGCCAGCCCCTGTCCGCCGACAACATCGCCAGCCAGGTCCTCACCTTCCTCATCGCCGGGCACGAAACCACCGCCGCCCTGCTCGAGGTCGCGCTGCACTACCTCGCCGCCGACCCCGACCTGCAAGACGAACTGCGCGACGAACACCGCGGCCGCGGCGGATTCGACTACGACGCCGTCACCGGCATGCGCCTGACCCGCGGCCTGCTCAACGAATGCTTGCGCCTGTGGCCGCCGCTGCCCGGATTCTTCCGCGTCGCCCGTTCCGACCAAATCCTCGGCGGCTACCGCGTTCCCGCCGGACGCGCCGTGCTCGTGCTCGCCCTCGCCGCCCACCGCGACCCCGACGTCTGGGGAGCCGACGCCGCCGAATTCGATCCCCACCGCTTCGACACCGACCGTCTCCGGCAACATCCCGACCGCTTCTTCCAGCCCTGGGGCACCGGCCCCCGCAGCTGCATCGGCCGCCAATTCGCGCTCCACGAGGCCAGCCTGCTGCTCGCCCGCATCCTCGACGCCTACACCCTCACCGGCGCCGGTGCCCCCCTCACGATGCAAGAGCGGGGCACCCTGCGGCCCGAACCCTACGACCTGAAAGTCCTAGCCAGGACATAACCCCCGAACGATGGAGGTGCTCCAATGACGTGGTTCCTCATCGAGGCACTCGCTGCCCAGCCCCACCCGATGACCATCGTCGCCAAGGACGGCGAGCCCCGCGACTGGACCTCGCTGCGGCGGCTCGACCGCGACGAAGGCGTCGACCTCGTAGACCTCCTCGAATGGGTTCGCCGCACCGGCTCCCGCATCCAGCAGCCCGCCCACGGCCGCGCCGGACAGCGCTACGTCGAAGCCATCCCCATCATCGGCCCCGAAGGCGACGTCTACGGCATCCACCTCTGGATCGGGCTCGCCCACGACACCCCCACCCCACCCCGCCCCGTAGCCGGAATCTGCTGGCACCTGGGCGAGCTCCAGATCCGGCAGGGGCTCGACTCCTGGATGATGTCCACCGACGACGCCGACGGGTTCAAAAGGGTGCGCTCCCCCGGCGAATTCTTCCGCAAAGTCGTGCGGTTCGACACCGTCGCCGAACTCATCGAACTCGCCACCAACCCCGACCCCGACGCCACCATCACCACCACCCTCACCGTCCTGCACGACCGCGGACACCTCATGCACTGGTACGGCGTCGGACGCGGCCGCCGCGACGACCGCCACGTCGGCATGCGCGGCATCAACTACGACATCACCGACACCGCCAGCCCCACCATCGGCCCCCTCGAACAGCTCGGACTCACCACAGACCCCGGCGAAAACGCCCCCGCCGCAGCACTACTCGCCTTCCCCACCACCCACCCCGCACCTGTCATCGTCCAATGGATCGGGAAAGTACCCGCCTGGATCGACTGGCAACGCGAAGGCGACATCGCCCTCATCCACCCCGACGACTGGGAACCACTCCGCCGCACCACCATCATGCTCGAACCCGGCCTCCCCGACAGCCAGACCACCACCCCCGCCCGCATCCGCGCCCACACCGACACCGGGTGGCAACCCGCCCTCGTCACCTCCCGCCGCTACCCCGGCGAAGTTGGACAACGCCTACACATCATCCAAATCACCAAAATCGACTAGCCGCCCGACGGTTCTCCTGACCTTCACGGCCAGCAGCCGTCCCCTTCGGGGAGTTCGCCGGTGGGACTGCGGCGGGTTGAAGAGAGGGTTCCGGTAGTAATCGCGCGAAAAACAACGGATATGACGTAATCCGCTGGTAGACGCTGGTTTTCGCGCTCCTGAACCTCGTCAGGATGGCTGCCGCTGGCGGAGGCGTTCGCGGTAGATCCGGTATGCCTTGCGGTCGGCGGCCGAGGTGCTCTGTCCGATGGTTTCGGCGGCGGCCAGCAGCGCCTGGTGGACGTGCAGCGCCGCCGTGATGTGCAGGCTGTAGCCCTGGCCGCGGCGCACTTCCCGGCCGTGCTGCAGGGCGTGGCGCTCGATGTCACCGAGGTCGGCGGCACCGCCGGTGAGGTGGTGGGCGATCTTGCCGGGCACCTCGATTCGGATCGGGCGCTGCTCGCCATCCTCGTCGGGCGCGGGTTGTTCGGGTCGGCCGGGTAGCAGGTCGGCCAGGGCGGTGCGGATCGCGACCCGGCTCACGTGGTGCCGGCGGGCCAGGGCGGCGATGCTCGCTCCGTCGCGGAATTCCTGGCGCACCTGCTCGGTGGCACCGATCGCGGCGACCTGCGGTCGACGCCCGGATTTGGCGCCTTGGGCCCAGGCGGCGGCCAGGCCCTCGCGGGTGAGTTCGTTCTGCAGGTCGCGCTGGAACTGCCCGACCGAGATCAGCACGTTGACCAGCATGGTGGTGGTCGCGTCGGTGGCGGCGAGGTCGGTGATGCCCGACAGCGCCCCGGACAGCACCCGTAGCTGCACGCCGTGCTGCTGGCACCAATCGCGCACGGCCAGGATGTCGGCGAGATCGCGGCACAGCCGATACAGCTCCGACACCGTCAGCCGGTCACCGTGGCGCGCATACCGCGCGAGCTGGTGGAAGCCGTCGCGGTCGAGCGCGGGGATCTTCGACGAGGTGGCCGGGTCGGCGAACAATCGCACGCCGGGTGCGCCGTCGACGAGCCCGGCCTCGGTGAGCAGGTGGGTCTGCCGGGCGGTGCTCTGCTCGTCGGTGGACACGCGCGTGTAGACGAGTTCGGCCATGGCCGCCGTGCCCCTTTCCGCCGACCGCTTCATTCCGTTCACGGTTTTTACCTGTCGTCAAACCCTGTCGTCAATCCGGAACGGATCGCATTGGATCGGGTGCGCTGTTTCCGCACGATCCGGGCGGTCTCCGAGCTGCCCGGGACAGATGTCGTCAAAGGGTCATTTGACGACAGTACGGACGGAGTCGCGAAGCCCCCAACCGGTAATCGAGTGGACCCGCAACTCAGACAAGAAGGGCGAAGAACGCGATGCCGAGACCGGCGGCGACGCCGCAGGCGCCGAAGCCGTAAAGAACGGCGTTGGACGTGTTGGCCCCTCCACGCCACGACAGGAATCCTGCGACCAGTCCGCAGATGGCGGCGAGCGCCACCAGCAGCGCGCACGCCATCCAGAACACGGCTGACCCCGCGGACATCGCGCCTGCCTGCCCGGCACCACTGACGGAGAGGTTTACATAACCGCTGTTCAAGGCTATATAGAGCAACATGGATGCCCAGTGTAGACTAGCTATCATGGTCGACAAGGTTCGGATGACACTTCAAACACTCGCAGTGCTACGCGTGCTACTCCTCCATCCAGCCACGGAGAACTTCGGATTGCAGATCGCTAAACGCTGCGACCTGCCGACGGGGAGCGTCTATCCGATCCTTGCTCGTCTGGAAGCCGCCGGCTGGATCACCAGCGAGTGGGAAAGCATTGATGAATCCGTCGAAGGACGCCGTAAGCGCCGCCAGTACCAGCTCACCCGGGACGGCAGCGCGCACGCCCGCGCTGCTCTCGTCGAGGCTCAGCAGGCACTGAATTCCGAGCGGA
This sequence comes from Nocardia sp. NPDC003482, assembly GCF_053588115.1. Classification (NCBI taxonomy): domain Bacteria; kingdom Bacillati; phylum Actinomycetota; class Actinomycetes; order Mycobacteriales; family Nocardiaceae; genus Nocardia; species Nocardia sp. NPDC003482. Next base: position 52,621 of record NZ_JBSFPI010000020.1, on the reverse strand, counting down.
CGACACCGGAGGGATATGCGGGGCCGACGAGTCCGGCGTGGGGGTATTGAATTGTGACGTCTTCTCACAGCCGGGCGACCGGCCCGGAGTATCTGCTGGTAACCGTGGCCGTTCTGGCTCTGCCCTGCCGTCACCGCGATCGCTACCGGCGCGAGTGGTACAGCACCCTCGATGAGCTACACGCTGAACAGCAGCCGGTCCTGCCGTTCGCGCTCACCAGCCTGCTCAATGGTGTGCGCATGCGTGGATGTGTCCGCCGCCGCGAGCAGCACATCTGCCTGAACATGTGGTGCCTGGACAACTGGCACTACACCTCGCAGTGCCCGCAGCAGCGCCGGGAGATGGTGCTCGCCCGCCGACCGTAGACCGTGCGAGCAATGGGAACCCGTCGACAGCCTGGACGAATGCCCGGCGGACCTGCGAGAGGTGGTCGGTCACCACGCCATTGCGTCAGAACAGGGTGTCTCGGACGCGTAGCGGCCGGTACCCGGTAGGCCCGAGCTGCGCCAGTTCGGCGTCGATATCGACCTCGATGGCGCCGAAGAAGTTGATGTTGGCGCTGTGCGCCGGAGAGATGTGGGCGAGCACCTCATCGTCGATGCGCTGCCCGGCACGGCGCATCTGCTCGACCGCGAGCCCGTAATACTCTGTGGTCCAGGCGATTACGGCGTTCGTGGCCAGGGTCAGGCACCAGGCTTGCTCGGTCTGCGCCTCGAGGTGCCGCGCTCGGATCATGCCTTCATGGGCGTAGAGCAGGTCGCGGCGCAGCGCGTGCAGGGATTCGCCCTTGTTGAGCTGGCGGGCGATGCGCCGCCGGTAGTCCGGGTCCGACAGGTAACGGGAGGCGTAGATGGTGCGGCGCATCGCCCCGTACTCCTTGAGCGCGGCGGCGAGGGTGTTCTGCCGCCCGGACGCCGACAGCTTGCCGACCAGCAGTGAAGCGGTGGCGTGCCCGAACTTCAGCGACCCGGCCAGCCGCAGCAGGTCGTCCCAATGGGCCGAGATGAGGTCCAGATTCAGTTTCCGCGTGAGCAGCGGGCCCGCGTGTGGGAACCGGGCCTCGGTGTCGGCGCGCGACCCCGGCCGGTACAGGGTGATCCGTCCCAGATCCCGGATCCGCGGTGAGAGCTGCAGTCCGAGCAGGTCGAACAGCCCGAAGTTCACGAGCGTGACTCCGTGGGTGTCGGTGGCGTGCTCGGTGATAGGCAGATCCGTTGCGTTGCCGAGGATTTCGTCGAGCACGTAGTGCGCTTCCCGTTTCGTGGCGACGATGACTTTGGTGCCGTAGGTGGCGTGCTGATCGGTGACGTGGGTGTAGGTCGACAGCCCTTCCTCCGCGAAATAGCGGCTCAGCGCCCGGGCGGTGGTGGACTTGCCGCGCGTGGGGAACCGCTGCCCGTCACTGGAGGACAGGGTGCCAGCGCCGAATACCGCGGTGAGCGGCAGCCGTTGGTGGTAGTCGATGAGCGCCAGGTTCGCCGCCCGCAGCGTCTCCTCCCGCACATACCACTCGCTGGTCCAGGCGAGGATGTCGTAGGAGATCCCGGAGGCCTCCGCCATCAGGGTCAAGCCCAGGTTGGTGGAGTAGGCCAGCAGCACGGCGATGAGGTTGCGTTTCAGCTCCGGTGTGCGGGTCTGCTTGCCGGTGGCGTGGGTGAAGCAGTCCAGGTAGCCGGTGCGTTTGTCCAGCTCGATCAGCAACGACACGATCGGCGCGAACGGCAGCATCTCCGTCAGCTCCGCTTTCAGCGCCGTCGCCTCGGCGGGCACGTCCTCCGCGGTCAGCGGGGAGATCACCAGCTCGCCCTCGTCATCGAGGCGGACCGGGCCCTCACCGTCACCGAGCACCGCCTCCAGCTCGCCGACCGCCGTGTGCAGCTCGTCGACCACCGCGGCCAGGGTCTCGCCCGGGTCCGCGGACTTGCCGACCAAGCGGCAGAACTCGGCGCGCTGGGGCGCCCACTGCTCCTCGGTGAGCAGGTAGGCGGCCGGGTCGGCGTAGCGGCGCGACCCCGGCACATACACGTCGCCGCTGCGCAGCCCGTCCCGCAGGCCGAGCAGCACACACAACTCCCAGTAATGGCGGAAACCGGTGGCGCTACCGGACTTTCGGGCCTCCTCGAGGTAGCCGCGCCACTTCGTCGGCACGAACCCGGTCGGTGCCTCCGGGGGCACTTTGCGGGTGCCGGTGGCGTTCAGCTCCCGCAGCATGTGCACCGCGATCAGCAGCTCCGTCGCGGCAGTGCCGCCGGCGAACCGCACCGTCGACAGCACCGCCGGGGTGAACTGCCGCAGATACGAATACGACGCATCCAAGGCAGCCAGGTGCCCGTGATCGCGCGGTAGCCGGGGCTTGGCCTGCGCGACCGCCGCCCGCAGCCGCTCCCACCCGATCCTCTCGCCGCGGACCAGGCCGCCGACCTCCTCATCGGCGATCTGCGGATCGTTGATGATCGCCAACAGTTCATCGAGCAGCGCCTGGCGGTGCTCTCCCGTTTTGCCGCGCTCGGCCAGCTCGTCACGCATCCGTTTCTCGGCGGCGCTGAACTTCGCCGAGACCGCCTGATCGAACAGCTGCACCACCTCGTCGAGCACATCAGTGGCCGACTGCGCCAACACCGTCAGCAGAATCGGATACCGGCGCTGCGGATCCCGCCGTTCCAGGGCCTGCGGCGTCAACCGGCGGCCCATCGTGGCCAGGAACCGGCGCCGCTCCGCGGGCAGCACCGACATATCCAGGCCGTCGGCACCCAGACGCCGCAGGAACCCCAGCTTCTCCACCTCGGCCTTCACCGCGCTCGCCGACGCCTCCACCGGGCCGGTCGACAACCACCGCAACCGCGACATCCCCAGCGACGCATCGACAGTCAGCAACGCATCCAGCTCGGCGCGCCGCTGCTCGGTGAACTCATGGGCCAGCCGATCGTAGGTTTCGCGCTGCGCCTGCTCACGGGCGTGGGCGACACGGCGCACGAGGGTGTCAGGGCTGGGCCGGATCACCCGCGCCGAAATCAGATACTCGCACGCCAGCCGGAACAGCAGCGTCGGCGAATCATGCTCCATCGCCCGCGCCAGCAAGAACTCGCCGAGCTCCTTGAACTCCAACGTCCCCGCCGGGCGCCAGCCCAGATACCGCGCCGCCAGCCGCACATGCTCGGTGCGGGTCTGCGCCCGGCGGCCGTACGAGCCGATATGCGTCGCATCCACCCGCAACTGCTCAGCCAGCCGCGCCACCGCCACCGGCGGCGCCGTCACCACCCGGTCCGGCACAAACCCCAGCCACGGCAACGCGCACAACGCGATCGCCAGCCCCAACCGGTCCGCCGGGCCCCGGCCACGGCCCGGATCCACGAACGCCAGATCCGCCGGAGTCAGCGTGAAATACCGGAACAACTCCTCCCGGCTGATCTCCGGGAACCCCCCGCAGATGCTCCAACTCCTCGTCCGCGAACACCCGCGTCGCCACGAACCCCAACCTCCAGCACGCCGACCAACCTCATCGGCAGCCAAGCCAAGCACCAACCACCCCAACACGCAGCACGAACACCAAAACCAGCGTCTACCAGCGGATTACGTCATATCCGTTGTTTTTCGCGCGATTACTACCGGAACCCCAAGAGCGTGGACCGCATTCCCATCGGCCGCCCGGCCCGGCCAGCCCGTTTCTGGGTACAAAAAACTCCGCGTTCTTCGGCGTGTCACTTCGCCAGCTACGCCGCGACCGCCAATAATCACCTTTGCTGTCCCCAGAAAATCCGCCTGGGACCGGCTGAAGTGAAGGAGACGCAGATGGCAGGCGCAAGTCGTGGTCGGAGAGCACACACGACAGGGGCCAAGCTGGGCCGACCGAGCTTAGGGCCGCGCAACGAGCACAAGATCCGAGTGCCCGAGGTGATCGACCTCCAGCAGCAGGCAATGCGTCGTGGCTTCAAGAACATGAACGACTACGTCTGTGCGCTGCTTCTCGAAGATGCAGAGCGTACCGACGTACCACTGCAAGAGGTGCTCGAACAAGCATCATGAGCGCCCGACCAGGGCCAACCGATGACCCTACGAGCTGAACTCCACCGAGCAGGAGGTGGGCCGAAGGCCCCGATGGGACCGCCCTAACAAGTACTGCGGAGACTCGCCGCCAACGAGTCCCCGCAGATGACCGCCAAAACTGAACGGATAGCGAAGAACCTCTCCAAAAGGAGAACCCCGGCATGCCGCGCCGGGGGTGGAGTTCTCCAAAATTTGCGGGTCTGCCAGAACCCGGTTTTTTGCTGTCCACCGACGCCCCAGGAAGGACTGTCATTGGACAGCTCCAACGATAGCGCACGCCCACACACGGGTCCATCAACTCCGGCCCGTGTCGCGAAGAATCGCCGCGACGACCGTTCGATCGCCGCCGTCCTCGATCGAGCCCTGTTCGTCGCACCCTACGTCCTCATCTCGGCCGACAACCGCTCCCCCGAACGCGTCGCTCACCTCGACGAAGCACGGCAGGCACTGGCACGTGGACAAGCCGCCTCGATCGGCGGCCGCCTTCGACCAGGAGTGCTCGGCGCCGACATCGACCCCGCAGAAGCAGACGCCATTCTCGGGGACGTCTGTGCGGAAATACAGGTGGCCTGGTGCGTCCAACGCGGGTTGCCGTACATGGTCCGGCGCTCTGGCCGCCCTGGCGGAATGCACGTGATCGCAGTCGCTCGCCGCCGCACCGATCTCGACGACTGGGCGAAACTGTGCACCCGCCTCACGCGGCAGCTCGGCGTCCGCATCGATGACCGAACCGGCAAGGTGCTTCGTCTGCTCAGTGCCCCCCACCGCTGCGGCCACACAGCACCTGTTCTCGGCGGCACGCTCACCCCGCGCGCAGCCCTGGAAGCCAGGCCGTTCACCGCTCACCGCCCGCGCCCCACCTCCACCCGCACCGCCAGCTGGGCGACGCCAGGAGAACGCGACCTGTCGCGATCCGGACAGGAATACGGCGCGGCCTGCGCCATGGCTCGAGCAGGCTACCGCGCCGAGCGGGCATGGCTGCACGACGTGTTCCTCGACGGAAAATCTGGCGAGCAGGGCGAGCTCTGGTGGCGCCGCTACATCTGGATGCCCGCAGTCACCACCGTGGCGGCCGAACAAGGCATCGACGAGGAGGCCGCGTGGAAACTCGCACAGCGTGCTGCTCCAATCGGAAGCCGCACTCTCGGCCGCGACGGCTGGCAAGGACTGTGGGATCGAGCTATCAAGGAAGCCGCCACCGATCGACCGCGGCGGTGGCGCATCCACAACACCGTCGACTCCACCGAGACCCTCACCCGCATCGGCGCATTCCGTCGCGGATTCGAACGGGCCGTAGCCTCGACGCCCCAACTCCAACGATGCCGTCCCCGTCGCCGCCATAGCATCGCGGCCATTCTGCACGCCCTCGCCCCGGTGCTGATCAAGAGAAATGGATCCATAAGCTGCCGAGAACTTTCAGAGAAGACTCACCTCGACACGAAAACGGTTCGGGCAGGACTGGCGGCTCTGCTCGAGGCTGAAATCGTGGTCCGCACGCACACCTACAGCGGCGGTGCCAACGACTGCGACGCATACGGCATCGGATCGGCGGCACAAGCGTTCATCGACGCGGCGTCGAAGGAAAACTCCCCCACTAGCTGTAGCACCCCCCCTCCCCTCGGCCGCTGCAACCCCCGCCTCCTCCGCCAACGCCACCACCTCGACCGCTCACGCTGGCGTCAACGCTGCTCCCTGCTCGCCCGTCTGCCCGCGTACTCGAAACTGGCCTTCAGTGACCACCCTGCTGCCCGGACTCTCCGCTCGCTGTGGGCCCAGCGGCAATGGTGGAAATCCCTGACGGATACCGAGAAAGCGTCTCACCGCGAGAAAAGGAGGAAAATACTGCGCAATCTCGACTTCGCGGATTTTTCCTCCTGGATGGTATGGCTGGCACACCGAGAACGCCTATGCGAAGCAGCGGATCGGATTACCGACGGGGCGGCATTGGCGGGAGATTATGCGCTGGTTGCGCACGCGCCCGTCACACTGCACCGAGGGATGAAGGATCAACACTGGCGCACCGGCGGTCGACGTCCAGCAGGGCCTGATCGGCAGGGCGAACTGTACGTTCTCAGAGAGACCCAGATTGACAGAGGACTTGCAAGCGCCGGTGTGTAAGGCCAGCCACTCCGGCGGGTCTCGACGCGCGTGTGGACAAATTAGGGGCTCCGCAGCGGTTTTCGCCGCGGTCTGGTCAGGGTGCGGTCATGCGGAGCAGGTGTTGGCGGGTGGTGAGGGTGTCGGCGAGGGCGCGGTGGCCGCCGCCGTTGGGCAGCCACCGGTGGGTGTGGGTGTGGTCGCTGCGGGGGACCATGACGTCGTCCCACAGTGCCCGGTCGGTGAGTCGGGTTCGGGTGATGCCGTGGCGGGCGCAGTCCTGGGCGATGACGGTGTGGTCGTAGTCGGCGTTGTAGGCCAGGATCCGGCGGCCTCGGGTGACTCGGAGCAGGCGGCGGTAGACCTGCGGCCAGGTCGGCACCCCGGCCGCGGTGACCTCGGTGTCGGTGAGTCCGTGGATCGCGGCCGCGCCCGCGGTGATCGGGGCCTGCGGGTTGACCAGGGTGTCGAGCAGAACCCGGCCGGTGGCGGCGTCGATGACCGCGATCTCGCAGATCGCCCCGTACAGGTCGGTGGTCTCGGTGTCGAGGATGACCGCCGCGCCGGGCTCGAGCCGTGATCGCGCGAACCGGATCGCCGCCCCGGCCACCGCGCCCAGCTGGATCGCGTCCCGGTGCGCGCGCAGCGCGGGCTGGGCGTCGATGGCGGCCGCGACATCGGTTTTGGTGGGGCCATCGTCGCGGCGTTCCCAGTCGATCTCCCACACGTCCGGGCCCGGCACCCACCACGCCCACATCTCGATCCCGTGGTCGGCGCCGAAGCCTTCCAGGAACGCCCGAATCAGCTGGGCGCGTGAGGCTTTGCGGCCGCCGACCAATTCGAGAAGCGGCGACGGGCGGCCTTTCGGGCAGGCCCGCACCTGTTCCCAGTCGATCCCCGGCCGGTCGAGCAGCGCCTCGACGTCGCCGGTGCGGTACAGCGGCACCGCCACCGTCCGGTAGCGGCCGACCTCCTTGTGGTGCACCCGCGCGGGGGTGATCCAGCCGTGCTCGGCGGCGATGTCGAAGTGCCGTCGCGCGCAGTCGAGGAGTTGCGCGGCCGCGTCGGCGGTGACGAGCCGATCGGCGCGCAGCCGCTCACGGAACTCCTCGTCGGCGGCGAGCGCCTCGACCTCGCGGCGTGGCCACCGCCCGAACCGGCCCGACTCGACCCCGCGGCCGCGGGCGGCGCGCACGAATTCGCCGCGCCCGCAGTCGAATCGGTGGGCGACGGTGTCGAGCGGCAGCGACGCCGCCAGCCACGCGGTGCGGGCGGCGACCACGGCCACAACCTCATCCGGGTCGAGGGCGTCGATCGCGGCGAGGTCGTAGAGGGGGTAGACCCGCCCGCCCGTGCGGAACTGGTCGACCGCGGTGAGCGCGCCGGAGCTGTCCAACTCGCGGATGTCGTCGGCGTCGACGTCCACACCGAGGCGTTCGGCCAGCCGGGCGGCGCAGCGCACCGCCCCCAACGGCCGCGGCGCGGGGTCCTCGGCGGCCGCCTCGGATCCGGTGGGAAGCGCGGGTGTGGTCATCGCGGAAGGGTCCTCTCAGGCAAGGGGGACAAGGCCGGAAACGGGTGTCGCTCCCCGTACGGTAAACCACACCACCGACAGAAAGAAAGCAGCATCTACCTGCCTATTTGATGTAAAGTATCCATATGGATACCTCTTCTGAGGAGTCGCCGGACGGTGTGGTCGACGCCGACCCGGACGACGTGGTGGAGCCGGTGGCGGTGCACATGTCGACGGGCAAGCTGACCGCGCGGCAGGCCCGCGTCGTGGCCGCGTGGCGTCAAGCGCTGCTGGTGCCGAACCGCAAGCGGTGGCGTACCCGCGATCATCGCCCGCCCGCGAGCAGTTCCGACTGCCTCGCCGCCGCGGTCGTCGACCTGCTCGACCACGCCGCACCCACTCCCCTCGACTTGGTGCGCGCGCACCAGCGGATTCGCGAGAGCCTCGCCGACGAACGCGGCCGCCGCGCGTTCCCGGCGGTGTCGACGGCGAGTGTGTACGTGCCCGGCGACTACGCCGACCGCATCGACGCCCTGCGCGACGCCGCCCACGACGCCCACCACCAGGCGCTCGCCCAGGCCCGCGACCAAGCCGCGGCCGAACTCCCCCACGCCGCCCCCCGCGCGCGCGGCCTGCGCTACGCCAGCCTCGCCGCGCAGCGCGGGGTGCCGCCGCGGGTGTACCGGCTCCCCGCCGCCACCGTGATCCGCCTCGCCATCGAACGCTGGACGCGCAAGGCACCCGACACGGTGGTCGGCTACGCCGTCACCCACGCCGAACGCTGGCACACCCAACTCCACCGCGCCCGCAAAGACATGGGCGTCGACCAGGGGAAACGATGAATCTATCGTCTCTATACATATGGATAGTGACGGAAATCATCAGAACATCCGCTCCCAAGCCGGTCCGAACCGGGGGCCTTTGTTCAGCTTTTGGAACGTCTTGGCCGACCAGGTGACAGGCGTGCACGGCGCTCGGCCAGTTCCTTCTCTCCCTTGGCCAGATCAGCGCGGTCGGTGTCGTCTCCGTGCTCGATAATGTCCGCTCGCAGGGTGTCGAGAATCCGCTCAGTACGGGTGACGCCTTGCCTGGTGGTGATTCGGCCCCACGCCTCCCACATCGGCCGCGGCACGCGCACCTGATGACCAGGCGTTTGGCCGTGACCTGATTCGCCACTCATGAGAACCTCTCACCAGTCGTGTCCCGCGTATTGCGTATGTGCAAGATTACCATTATCTTGTGTATACGAATTAAGTACGCCTGTGGGTTGGTCTGGGTCAGGAGCCCAAGCACACTACCGCTCAGCGGGGATACCTGACTTTGCGTAGCGCTGTGCCACACTAGGCCACAATCTCACTACATCACACTCACCTCTGATGTATCTGGAGGATTCTGTTGTCTTCACCTTCGTCTTACGAAACAGCCGAGGAACCTGCCGTCGACTCGGACGACTATGACTATTCCGGCGAGGAGGCGGACACCGATCAGTCGATCGACGTTCTCGGCTCGATCCGCTCCTTAAGGGAATGGGGGCGCGAGCACTTGGCGGGCCGCGTCATCACCTTCACCGGCGATAAGGGTGGCGTTGGCAAAACCCGGAACGCCATCGAAACGGCATACTGCCTCGACGCCGTCTACTGCGACACGGACTGGAACAAGGGCAATGGATCCCGGGCGCTGAACTGGCGAGACGAGGAGCGGCTCGCTTCTCCCATGCTGACGGGTCTTACCACCGGCCGGATGCCCCGCCCCCTGTCCGGTGCGCGGTACGGCCGCCCGGACTTCATTCCCTGTGGCGAAGACTTCGAGGCCGGGCAGCCACCGCAGCAGCACATCACGGACACGGTAGTCAAGTGGGCACAGGAGTCCGGTCGATGCCTCATCTTCGACACTCACCCCGGCACCGGCTCTGCCGCATATGGCGTCATCGCTGCCTCCCATCTTGTGGTGTGCGTCATGAAGTTCGAGAACGAGACTATCGAAGCCCTCGAAGGGTTTGCCGAGAAGATGCGTGGCCATGAGATTGCCGTGCTGCTCAACGAGGTCAGGATGCCTACCGACCGCCACATGAGGCTCCTTGAGCGAATTGTTCAGACATACGAGCTGCCAGTGCTCACCCCGATCCCCTACGAAAAATCGCTGAAGGAGCGAGCCGCGAAGACTGCGGCCACGAGCGCAAAGAAGTTGGCCAAATCGAAGGTCGATTGGATGACGGCGATGTTGTCCGTCGCGACGGAAGTGGGTGAACGCGTTGTCTGACGGGATGAACATTCTGAAGCAGAAGAAGGAGGCGAGCCGCCGCGGGGCACGCGAAGTGCCCGGCCCAGCGGCGGCGCCCATTCAGCGCACAGGTGCCCCTCCCCCACCCCCGAAGGTTGTCTCGGCTGCCGCACCTCGCCCTAACCGCGCCGACAGAAGTAGCGCGCCAGCGGGTTCCCCAGCGGCCGTCGCAGACGGCAAGACCGGCGAAGCGCCGGTCTATCGCTTCGCCCCCCGTCCCGCAAACCCCAGGTTGCCCGCTGAATACGACCCGGAGAAGGACGAGGAGCTCGCGGCCTTCGGGGTGACCCTGAAGGAATTCGGGGTGCTCCAACCGCTCACTGTGTGCCCTATCGATGTTTGGGTGAAGCATCATCCGAACGACCGTGAGAAGTTCGGGCCTGACGTGTGGTGGGTAATCGTCATCGGAAACCGGCGCTTTGCGATCGCGAAGGCGAAGGGCATCGAAACGCTCTCCTTCGTCCGAAACGACCGGGTGGGCGACGCGATCCAAGTAAAGAAAACCGGCCTGATTGAGAACCATCACCGCAAGGGCCTCAACCCCGTGCTGGAGGCGATGGAGATCCAGGACATCCTTGAAGAGGAGCCCGGGACCAGTTACCGCACCCTCGCGGACGAGCTCGGCTTTTCCCACGGTCTCGTTTGGCAGCGGTTGCAGCTACTGAAACTCATCGACGGGCTACAGTCCCTGGTGGCGAGCAAACAACTGAGCGCGGACAAGGCATGGCGACTCGCCAAGCTCTCAGAGGAGGAACAGCAAAAGCTCATTGAACTCGGTCCCCCCTACTCCCTCGCACGACTGCGCAGCCAGGACGCCGAGTCCGCGCCCGCCGATGGTATGACCACCCAGGCCGCAGTCAAGATTCCGAAGCAGAGCCCGCCAGCGAGGGTGGTCGAGGTGCTGGTCGAGAAGCTGCCCCCTGATCTGGTCGCCGAGGTGGCGCGGCTATTGACTGCGCGACTGGAGAACCCCTCGGCGCCCTGACTCGATCTCTAAACTGCCTCGCCGTATAGGACCTATACAGCGAGGCAGTTTCATTTCGGCGATGCTGGGCTGACCCGATCGCGGTCGCCAGACTGTATAGGCCCTATACAGTCCGGCGAACCTCTCGTAAGAGGCTTCTAGCTACCAGGCACCTGTATAGGCCCTATACAACCATTGCCCTCCTGAGTACCGCGCCCTTGATCTCGCAGCAGCATCCGACTTAGATCAAGCGCCGTATCGGTCAGTTCGTCGAGCCTTTCGAACAATTCGTCCAAGTCGTCGCAGAGCTCGCGGGCGCGGGCCCGTGCGGCGATGCCGCGGTCGTAGTAGGTCGGATCGAGATCGTCCATGGTTCGCCCGGGGAGGGGGGCGGTGAGGTGGTGCGCGGTGATCGCGGCGACGGCGTCGGCCGAGAGGGGGTCGAGTTCGCCGGGCAGGCTGGTGGGCATGCCGCGGTCGTCGAAGTCGGTAAGGACGGGCAGGTCGCCGTACTCGGGCAGCAGTGCGGGCGGCGGGTCGGCCGCGCCGGTGAGTGCCCGTTCGAGGTGGATGTGCCCGGTGGCAGGGGGCGCCACGGCCAGTAGTTGTGCCCAGCGTCGCAGGACGGCTACCGGGCAGGTGGTGGGGTCGCCCGTCGCGGGCAGCTCGGCGAGGGGTTGGTCGCCGATGATGACGGCGTGGTCGTGGAGGTGCAGGTCGCGCTGGCGCAGCCGGGCGATCTGCCGCCACGACATGCCCGTGCCCGCGAGTACCAGCAGGGCCGCGTCGCGGCGACCGGTCAGCCCCTCGGGCCAACCCGTGGTGGGCAGGTGGGGGAGCCGGGCGGCGAGGTGGGCACGATGGTGGGCGAGCCGTTCGGCGCGGCCCGGGTTCAGCGCGGCCCGGACCGCTTCGGCCTCGCCGGGCAGGGGCAGGCCCGCGAGCCGGTGGGCAGCGTTGATGGCGGTGACACGGGCCCGCTGGGTCGCGGGCCGGGCCTCGGGATCGGCGGCGAGGTAGGCCAGCACGGTCGCGGCGCGGGCGGGCAGGGCGGGCAGGTCGGCGGCCGCGCACCAGCGGGCGAACTGGCGGTACTCGCGCCGTCGTTCGCCGCCGAGCCCGTCGGGCAGGGCGATCACAGGCCGTGGGGGACGTCGCCGCTGCGCTGGGCCCGGCGCCGGTCGTAGAGCAGGGCCGTCTCGAGCCGCCGGTGCCGCGTCACGGCCATCACCTGCTCGGCGCTGGCACCGCGGTCGAACAGATCGGTGGCACGGCCGGCGCGCAGGCTGTGCCCGCGCAGTGGCCCGAACCCGGCCTTGCGAGCGCGGGCGGCGACGATCCGGGCGATCGAGCGGCCGTCGATCGGCTCGGGGGAGCGGGGGAGCCCGCCGTCGGACCGCGCCAGGGACCGGAACACCGGCAGCTCGGGGTGCGCCAGCCGCGGCCAGGTCCCGGCGCAGCGGTGGGTGTGGGGGTTGCGGTCGGCGTCGCGGCGCAGCAGCCGTTGCACGGCGATCGACGCGGCGTCGGTCACCGCGTCCTCGTCGATCTCGGCCGTGCCCGCCAGGCGCTGGCGGCCGCGCTCGGCGGCGGCCGCGGTGTCGTGGGCGTCGAGGACGGCCAGCCAGCGCAGCACCGCGCACCACGGGCAGTACAGGGCGTCGGGGCCGCCGCGGTCGACGTACTGGTCCTCGGTCGCGGTCGGGCTGGTCTTGCTGCCGCGCAGCCGGATCCGTAGCCGGTGGCCGCCGTCGTGGTGGGGGACCGGGCGCAGGTCCGCTCCGCGCAGCCCGGCCAGTTCGCCGCGCCGGTCGGCGGTGGCCCAGCCCAGCAGCAGCAGGGCGATGTCGCGCCGCGCCGCGACCTGGGCCCGCCAGGTGCGGGCCGACTCGTGGGCGAGGCGCACCATCGTCCGCAGCTGGTCCAGCTCCGCGGGCGGGGCGGCGTCGCGGATCTCCCCTGCGGCGGTGCGGCGGCGTCGGATGCCCGTCAGCACGCGGGTGACGCGGGTGTCTCGGGTCGGGTCGGGCAGGTCGGCGTCGCGGTGGGCGCGCCCGATCGCGGACCGGTACACCGCCAGTGTGGAGGTCGACAGCGGCCGGTGGGCGCGCCGGGCGGCGGCGGCGAGGTAGCGGGCCACGGTCTGCGAACTCGCGGGCAGCGGCGCGTAGCCGTGCTGCTCGCACCAGCCGACGAAGTCGCGCCAGCCCGCCCGGTAGGCGTGCGTGGTGCCCGCCCCGTCGGCGACGGCCAGGAACTCCGCCACCGCGTCGTCGTCGGCCCGCGCCGCCGTCCCCGCGGGGGCGGCCGGGACCACCCGGAGTCCGGCCGCCGCGGCCGGGGACGCCCCGCCCCCGGCATCATCACGTGACGATTCGGCCGGTCGGTCCGGATCCGGGGACGCCAGGACGTGCGGCGCGGAGGGCGAGGTCATCGCGGATTCACCGTTCCTCTCGGAGCGCGGGGAAAGGGGTGGGGGAGTCCGACCCGGTTTTCCGAGCTTAGAACGCCGCCCCGACAGCGGGCACCATCATGGCCCCTTGAGCTGGCCTGATTGTGCATCAATTATAGCGCCTCAGCTGGGAAAACAAGTCTTATGCGTCCGTTAATCCGCATTAACGGACGTATCCCCGAAGCAGTTCGACGCAGATGGGACCCAATATTGCGACTCGTCATTGAAATGTCAGTCTGCGAGTCGTCATCGGAACGTCAGCAGGTGACCTGCACATTCGTCATCCGATGTCAGTAGGTCTCGTCATCTCGATGTCAGCGACCCAAGCTGGGCTTCGTCGCTGGTGCTGGGTTGTTGCGCCGCCGCGCCAGAATTGTGCGAGGTGCTCGCATGTGCGGTCGGGGGTGGTACCGGCCGGGGGGCAGGGAGAAGCTCGGACGGCGCGCGTCAGTCCAGTTTCGGCATCTGGTGCCAGCGTCCCCACAACTGCCAGTCTCCGTCGCTTCTTCGTTCCCACCCATCGGGTTCGGGACCGTGCTCAGCGAACCGTTGTAGGCGGGACTCGGCCCACCGGGCGAAGCCGTCTCAAGATTGACCGGCCAGGCCAGGTCGGACGGCGATCTGCATCATCATGCCGTGGTCGAGCTGTCGCACAAGGATGCACCCGCTGACGTCGGGCTCATCCTCGCGGCCGAAGTCGGTTTCTTCAAAGGGGATACCAGCGGCGATCAACCGTTCCTCTGCGTTCATGCCTGCTCAGCCTACGGGTGATCGTGACCTAGCCTTGCTGACTTCGCCGTTCGGAAATCGACCGTTTTCCGAACGCTGGTCGTCGCCGCCGGTGAGCGCGGTGTTCGGGCAGGAGGAGGTGTTCGGAAACTCGTTCGTTTACGGGTACGCTCGCGAGTGGTTGCCGAACACGTTTGCCGAACGCGCGGGAGAATCGGGATGGCGCTGGTGGGGCTGGTGCGGGTGAGCACGAGCAGGCAGGAGACCCAGCGTCAGCACGACGATCTCGATCCGATCTGCGTGCGGGTGTTCGAGGAGAGGATCAGCGGCTCGTTGACCGTCGCCGACCGGCCCGGGTTGCGGGCCGCGCTGGTTTATATGCGGCCCGAGGACATGTTGACCGTGCAGGAGGTCGACCGGCTGGGCCGCAACCTGCTCGAGGGCTTGATCGTGCTCAATGATCTGTTCCAGCAAGGGATTTCGGTGAAGATCCTGCACGGCATCGCCGCCGGGGAGCACACCGAGCGCAGTTTCCTGCTGGACCTGGCGCTCGCGCTGGCCGAGGACCGGCGCCGCGACATCGTGCGCAAGACCCGCGACGGCCTCGCCGCCGCGGCGCGCCGGGGCCGCAAGGGCGGCCGTCCTCGGGTGGTCGATGCCGACAAGCGGCGCGCGATCCTGGCCCGCCGCGCCGAAGGCCAGTCGCTGCGCGAGATCGCCCGCGGCGTCGGCGTCAGCCTCGCGGTGGTGCACGGCGAAGTGCGGGCCGCCGCGACGCGGGATCCGGACTGACACAACGCATTCCCGGTTATCCCACGCGGGCTCGAGGTTTGGTTCGCGGGGGTGAGGGGGTGGCGGGTTGGCCGTGCTGTCGGGGTCCGGCCGCGTCGTCGAGGGTGGGGTCGAGCAGCAGCGCGTAGCGCAGTTCGGCGTCGAGGCCGGGGCGCAGGCGGGGCCAGTGGCGGCGGGCGGTGGCGTTCGCGACCCAGGTGAGTTTCCAGGCGTGGCGGGCGGGCAGGCGGAGTTCGCACTGGTCGGCGGTGGCGCGCACGGTGTGCCCGTGAGCGCCGATGCCGTGGTTGAGCAGGCCCGTGCGGTGGGGGTGGGTGAGCCACACGAAGGTCCGGGCCGCCAGCAGCAGCGGGCGCGCGGGTGGGGGGACGGCGAACATGCGGTGCTGGCCGGAGCGGACGAAGGTGGCGTCCTCGGTGAGGGAGTCGCCGCGCAGGGCCAGCAGTTCGCGCTGCGGGGCGCCGGTGGCCAGGGTGAGGGCCAGGCCCGCGGCGTGGGTGGGGCTGGTGGTGCGGGTGCGGATGCGGTGGATCAGCGCGCTGGTGATCGGCACGGTGGTCAGGCCGGGGCCGACGGCGAAGGGCAGGTTGGGCAGGTCGAGGCGCCAGCCGTGCAGGCCGAACGCGGCTTGCGCGCCGCGCAGCCGGGTCACGGTGTAGTTCGGGCCGGGGCTGTCTGCCACGAGCGAGACCAGCAGCTCGCGCAGCCATCGGCGGTCGGTCCAGCGGGGGAATTCCTCGCGTTCGGCGAGGCGGTCGTAGTCGGCGTACTCGCCGACGCGGGCGGCCTGGGTCCGCAGGGGCAGGCGGCCGGTGTGCGGGCGGTCGTCGCCGAAGCGGGCCCGCGCGCTCCACGCGGTCAGGACCGGGTGTTCCCAGCACGAATCGGCGCTGGCGTGGGCGTGGGCCACCAGCGCCCGGCACACCTGGCGTTGGGTCCAGGCGTAGACGGTGTCGAGGCGGGCGAACTGGTCCGCCGACAGGGTGCGGGCGGCGTCGGCGCGAAACCGGTCGAATTCCGCGTAGGGCACCGGCGGCAGGTCCGGTTCGTCGGCGACGACCCGCGGCTCGTCGAGCGCGGCCCGAGCGTGCAGCTGGGCAAGCAGCGCGGACGGATCGCGGACGATGCGGTGGGGCAGCCCGGTCAGATCGAGGTCGCGGGAGGGGTCGCCATGGCGGGTGTGCCAGACCAGCACCAGGTGTACGCCGGTGAGCCAGTGCAGTTGCAGCAGCTTCCGGTGTTGGCGGTCGATGAGCCGGTGCGCGCGCAGCACGACCAGGTGGGTGATCGGCTCGGCCGTCGTCCAGGCGGACACCGCGTTCCAGACCGCGTCCGGGCCGCTGATCCGCTCGGCCGCCAGCCGCCCCGGCGGCCGCCCGAGCGCGGCCATGACATCCGCGCCCAGCCCCCGCGCCGCCTGCACCCCGGGGGTCGGGTGGACGACGACGATTCCGGCGTCGGGGTCGTGGGCGGCGAGCAGGGCGTGGGTGACCGCGGCGTTGTCGTCGGGGTCGAGCAGCACGGTGACCGGGCAGTCGCGGTCGACGACGACCAGGTTCATCCGGTGCGGCCGGTGAGCTTGGCGAACACCGCACCCAGCACGTCGTGATCGACCCGGTCGCGTTCGAGGCGGGCCAGGGCGCGCACGGCGTGGGCGGTGATCTTGGCCCAGTTGCGGAAGTTGCCGTGCCCGGCGTGCGCGTCGGCGAACGACAGCACCTCCGGATCGACCTCGGTCCACACCGGATGGAAGGCCGGGATCACCCGCAGCACCTGCTCGGGGGTCATGCGCCGGAACTCCTGCCACACATACACTCTCGAGCTGAGCATGGGTTCGCGGGAGAGCACCCGGTAGCAGTCGCCGCCGCCGACGAACACGATCGCGATGTCGGTGCGCCGGTCGTCCCACAGGTGTCGCCAGTACTCGAAGCATTCCCGGCTCATCCACTGCGCCTCGTCGCACACCAGCATCCGGAACCGTTCGGCCAGAACATCTTTCAGCAACTGGTCGAACTCGATCGGCCGCGTCGGTGGCGTTCCGCCGACCCCGAGCGCCTCGAACAGGGTGTGGCGGATATCGCGCGGGGTGGGCCGGGCCCGGAACTGCACCCGGCACACTGTGCCCGGAGCCAGTTCACGCAGAGAAGCGTTGACGCTCAACGTCTTTCCCACTCCCGCGTCTCCGTGGCAGCACATCAGAGCGCGTGCGTCGATGGTGTCGGCGAGGTTGTCGCGGGTCAGCATCAGCGCTTCGGTCGCGACGATGTGCGCGCCCGGCAGTCCCAGGAAGTGATCGGCTTGGGCGTCGTCGACGTCGGGGCCGGGATGGCGCGGGGTCGAGGTCACGGGTCTCGCTTTCGGTCCGGCCCGGCGGGGGTGTCGAGGTCGATCGGCAGCACCCAGCCCGGCGGCGGCGGGACCCAGCGGGATCAGGTCCACCCGCGCGTACCGGGCCAGATCCTCCGCGCGGTCGGCGGCCAGCTCCGCCGCGGCCTCGGCCGCGGTCACCGCGTCCAGGCGCCGCGCCGGGACCGGGGTGGTGACCGGCGCGTAGCGGGCGCGGCGGCAGCGTTCGGCGGCGGCCAGGTCCGCGCGCAGGCGCCGCGCCCGCTGGTCGCGGGTGGCGCGGATCGCGCGCCGGGTCTCGGCGCTGGCCTGGTCGGCGAGTTCGGCGCGGCCCAGGTGCGCGCCGGTGGCCGCGTCGAACACCTCGATCTCGCCGACGTGGTGGGGCATGTACCGGATCCGCACCGCGGTGCCCACCCGCCCGACCATCCAGTCGGCGACGTAGTGGCGGCCGCGGCCGAACCCGACGCCCTTGGTGGTGATCTTGCGGGTGCGGCGGTTGTCCTCGAGGGTGAACATCCACAGCCGGGTCTCGTCGACCTCGTGCACCGGGGTCGGGTCGGCCTGCCACGATTCCAGCGGGGTCAGCCCGTCCAGCTCGTCGATATGGTGTTCGCTGTTCCACCAGCGAATCCACGCCAGCACCTCGGCGACGAACGCCTCGAACTCCAGGGCCGGTTGGTCGGGATCGACGGGGGCGCCGGTGATCTGGGTGGGGCGGTGGGTGTAGCGGGGCAGCTGCGCGAACAGCATCCGCTCGGCTGCCCCGTTGACCATCTCCACCGTGCCCTTCAAAAACGGGGTGTAGCCGGGCAGGTCGACCACCCGCACCGCGAACGCGCCCAACGCGTCACCCACCGCGGCCGAGAGGAAGTCCTTGCCCTGATCCACCCGCACCACTTCGGGCAATCCCCCGGCGGGCCCGTAGGGCGGCCGCCGCAGCACCGCGGCGCGCAGCGCGGCCAGCACGCTGGCCCGGTTCGGGGTTCGCGGGGTGATCGCGGCGCCGAGGATCACGTCGTGGCGGGCGTCGAGGAACCAGGTCACCCACGGTTTGACCAGCATCCCGTCCACCGCCACCTGCACCGGCGCTTCGACGTGATCGGCCTCCCACGCCGCGTTGCGGTAGGCCGGCGGTCGTTTCAGGTAGACGTCGAACTTGCGGCGCTCTCGCTCCCCGGCCTGAAATCCGGCGAGATCCCCCGGGCCCACGTCCTGCCGGATCGCTCGATGCACCGTCGCCAGGGCTCGGCGCGGGCGGACCTCCGGCGCGGGCGCGGTCGACCAGCTCCCGGTGCAGCGCCGAGGCATTGCCGCGCCAATACGCAAGGCGCACACGTAAATCCGAGTCGATACGGAACCTCGGGCGTTCCCGCCGCCCGGCCCCGGGAGCGGGGTGGTCGCGCACCCACCGCCACACCGTCCGTTCCGTAACCCCCACCGCCGCCGCGGTGAGCCGGACCTGCTCGCTGGTCAGCTCACCAGCGGTGTGCAACACCGACAGCCGGGCCGCCGCCGCGCCCCGCAACGCCCGCGCGCTCTCCTCGACCATGGCCCGGCCCTTCGAATCCCTTGACCCGCACCCCGTCACCGGTGGATGCCACGTCGGTGATCGTCAACGCCGCCGACACCAGCTCGGCTGCATTCGATCACGAACCCGCCATGCCCGCACGCCGTTCACTGACATTTGTCGTGACGAGACGCACGTTCTCCGCCGCCCCGCGCGGTCTGGCGGCCTCCGCGTTCGGCCTCGCGCTGTAGGGGGTCGAGTCATCTTCGCGGAAGCTAGGGCGGGTGTGCCGGTGGGTGGGAGGATGGTGGGGTGGATCCAGTGACGGCAGTGGTGGTGTCGGCGATCGCGGCTGGCGCGGTGGCGGGGGCGGGCGATACCGCGGCGCAGGCGGTCAAGGACGCCTACGCGGGGTTGAAGGCCCTGATCGCGCGCAGGTACGGCGGCGTGGATGTGTCGGGGGTGGAACGCAAACCGGAGTCGCGGTCGAAGCAGGACTCGCTCGCCGAGGACCTCGCCGACGCCGGCGCGGCGGGTGATCCGGAGTTGGGGTCGGCGGCGGTCGCGGTGCTGGAAGCGGTCCAGCAGCACGCCCCGCAGGCGGTGATCGGGGTGGATGTGGCCGGGCTGGTGTCGGCGGCGTTGACGATCACCGACGTGGCATCCACCGGTGACGGGGTGCGGGTGCGCGATTCCCGGATCGAGGGGGCCACCGAGATTCGCGGCATCCGGGCGGGTTCGCCGTTGCCGGGCCCTTCGACGGCGCGGGACTGACCCCCGGATCCCCCGCGCCGAACGTCCCGGCCATTCACAGGGGCGGGACGAGTTTCGTGTCCTCCGGGAGCCGGTTCTACGGACCGGTGCACGTCGGTGCCGCCTTGTCGGAGACTTCGTCGCGGTCGTTGCGGGATCTGGTGCAGGTGTTCGGGCTCAACGATCTGCCCACGATCGGGGAGTTGGATCCGTATTTGCTGGGGGCGACGAGTTCGGCGTTCGGTCGCTCCGGGGAGTACGGACGCCGCGACAGCTATGTGCCCCGCACCGCGGGCCGCGTGGATGAGCGCCTGGCCCAGGCGTTGACCGGGGACCGGCTGGTGGTCATGGTGGGCCCGTCCAAGGCGGGCAAGACCCGCACCCTGTTCGAAGCGGTCCGCTCCTACGACCGGCAGGCGCGGCTGGTCTGGCCGACCCCTGACGGGGTCGGCGAACTCGCCGCTCATCCCCGCATCACCGGGTGCGACGACACGCTGGTGGTGTGGCTCGATGATCTACACCTCTACCTCACCCGAGCCGACCCGCTGACTCCAGCGACGCTGGCCCGGCTGCGCGCCCGGCGGGGACCGACGGTGGTGGTGGCGACGCTGCGGTCGGAGATGCGCGCGCAGCTGCGCGGGGCGGGTGAGCTGCGGCAGGAGACCCGGCTGCTGCTCGAGCAGGCGCTCACCATCGATCTGGCTCCCACCAGCGAGGACCCCGACGAACGCACCGCGGCCGCCCGCGCGTACCCGGGACAGGCCGGTACGAGCGGTGAGCACGGGCTGGGGGAGGTGTTGGCGGGGGCGCCGGAACTGCTGGCTCGCTACGACGACGCCCGCGCCGCCGACCCGCCGTTGCACGCGGTGATCGCGGTCGCGGTGGACTGGGCCCGGATCGGGCGCACCGAACCGATCCCCGAGCCCACCCTCATCGACCTCACCCTGCAACACCTGCGCACAACCCACCCCCACCTCGACACCACCTCCACGAACATCCGCCACGCCACCCTCATCGCGCGCACACCCCCCGCAGGCGCGGGACGCGCCGCGGCGCTGCGCACCACCTACCTCGACGACGACACCCGCGGCTACACCGCCTTCGACTACCTCATCGCCGCCGACGCCGGCCAAGACCACCGCCAACGCCGACCCATCCCGGACACCTACTGGCACAACGCAACCCAGGACTGCGACCCACAAACCCTGACAGCAGTCGGCCTGGCCGCCTACCAGCAGGACGATCACCCAATCGCAGCCACCCTGTGGCGCAAGGCCGCCGACGCCGGGGACAGCCGGGCGATGCTCTCTCTCGGTTTTTTGCTTAAAGAGGATGGGGCTCGGGCTCAGGCGGAGACCTGGTACCGCAAGGCCGCCGACGCCGGGAACAGCCGGGCGATGCTCTCTCTCGGATTTTTGCTCAAAGCGGATGGGGCTCGGGCTCAGGCCGAGACCTGGTACCGCAAGGCCGCCGACGCCGGGAACAGCCAGGCGATGCTCTCCCTCGGTATTTTGCTCAACGAGGATGGGGATCGGGCTCAGGCCGAGACCTGGTACCGCAAGGCCGCCGACGTCGGGAACAGGCACGCGATGTCCAGCCTCGGTTTTTTGCTCAAAGAGGAGGGGGATCGGGTTCAGGCCGAGATCTGGTGGCGCAAGGCCGCCGACGCCGGGGACACCTTTGCGCTGCTCAGCCTCGCTGTTCTGCTCTACGAGGAGGGGGATCGGGTTCAGGCCAAGACCTGGTACCGCAAGTTCGCCGACGCCGGGGACATCAGCTTAATAGACAGCCTCGCTATTCTGTACGCCAAGGGGCCGGAGCGGCGGTGAGCGCGGAGAACACCGCGCCCAGCGCATGTGATCGGCGCGGCCGCGCTCTAGGCGTTCCAGGGCGCGTACGGCGTGGGCGGTGATCGCGGCACGGCTTTCGACTCCCTTGATCCCGACATCGGCGGGACACCAACTTTCGACCTCCCTGAATTCGATCACGAACCCCTGCCCGCAGGCCGTCCACTGACATTTTCCGTGACGAGACGCCACTGACATTTTCATGACGAGCCGCAGAATGCGAGGCCGCACGAGGATGTCAGTGGTCTGAGCAGGGGAAAGCCGAACGCGCCCAAACCGAACGCAACCGAACGCCCCGCGCACCGCGCGACGATTCGCCTCCGTCTCGACCCGTGCCGCGGCCCGGGACAGGCCAACCGGTTGATGCAGCTGGCGCAGTCGGCCGTCAAACCCGCGATGTTCCGGTCCCGAGCCCGGGATAATCCAGGGATGGCCGTCCTCGCCGTGGTCGGGACGTTGCTGGGTGCCCTGGTCGGCGCGCTAGCCACGTTCGGAACGCAACTCGTTTCCCTCAAGACTGCCGAACGCCGCGACCTACGGGCCAGGGCTAATGAACGACGAGCCCAGGTCAGAGCGGGCATTGAGGCGTTCCTCGAGTCATATCAGGAGATGGAACGCATCATGAACAGCGGCGACCTAGCGCGATCAGACGAAGTGAGTCACCGAATGTGGTTGCGGCACAACAAGCTCGCGCTGATCGCTCCCGAACCGCTCGTGGATCCTTTGGAACAGTTGGCCTCTCAGTTGAACCGGGCTTACTGGGACGGATGGCCCGAGAACATGCACGCTTGGGACTACCTGCACGATTCACTGCTCTGCTTCAGGAACGCCGCTCGCGATCTCGTCTATGAGCGCATCGACTGACATCGAGGTGGGAATTTGCCGCTGGCATTCCCGTGGGAATTCGCAGTAGCTGATCAGGGGTTTCACCCTCTCGGTGTCAGCGGTTTCGCCATCAAAATGTCAGTGCGTGTCGAGGGTGAGGGGCAGGGTTGAGCGGCGGCGGATTCCGCTGTTCGGGCCGCCTCCACCTCGCCGTGGACGACGGCAAGGCTGACCCCGACGCCGCGGGCGATCTCGCGCAGCGACTGGCCTTCGGCGTGATGGGCCAGGATCGCACGTCGCTTGTGGTCGTCGACCACGCGGGGGCGCCCGCCCTTCCGCCCACGGCGCGCGGCGGCGTCGAGGCCGTCGCGGGTCTTGCGGGCGATGTCGCGGCGGCGGTCCTCGGCCAGCGCGAGCGCCAGGTCCAGCAGAAAGCTGCGTTCGGTGTGTTCCCCGGCGGCGATGCCGTGCAGGATCTTCACCGAGATCCCTTGCTGGAACAGGTCATTGAGCACGATCAGGCCCTCGAGCAGGTTACGGCCGAGCCGGTCGGCCACCTGCACCGTGAGCATGTCGTCGGGGCGCTTGTAGTCCAGCGCGGCCCGCAGACCCGGCCGGTCGGCGACTTTCAGCGAGCCGCTGATCTTCTCCTCGAACACGCGCACGCAGATCGGGTCGAGGTCGTCGTGCTGGCGCTGGGTCTCCTGTTTGCTCGTGCTGACCCGCACGAGCCCGACGAGCGCCATTGTCTCCCTCCGAGCGTTCGGTAAACGTGTTCGACAACCTGGGGGAAGGGTACCGGTAAACGAACGGGTTTCCGAACACGTCGTCCTGCGCGAACGTCGGCGTTGACCGGGGTGGTGTGGGTGTTCGCTATTCGCTCGTTTTCCGAACACGGTCGCCTCCGACAGGCGGTGCGAACCTCGACGGCCATTTCGTCTGCTCGTTGTGGTCCACATTGCTCAGGTCCGGCTTGTACAGGATCGCGTCCTCCAGGTTCGCGTCGCGCAGGTCCGCGCCGCGCAGGTCCGCGCCGCGCAGGTTCGCGCCGCCCAGGTCCGCGCCGTGCAGGTGCGCGCCGCGCAGGTTCGCGCCGCGCAGGTTCGCGCCGATCAGGTTCGCGCCGCCCAGGTGCGCGTTGCCCAGGGTCGCGCCGCTCAGGCTCGCCAAGCTCAGGTTCGCGCCGCTCAGGTTCGCGGAGCTCAGGTTCGCGCCGTGCAGGTCCGCGCCGCGCAGTTGCGCGCCGTGCAGGTTCGCGCCGATCAGGTCCGCGCCGCCCAGTTGCGCGTCGCGCAGGTTCGCGCCGCTCAGGTTCGCGCCGATCAGGTCCGCGTCGCGCAGGTTCGCGGCGCGCAGGTCCGCGTAATTCAAATCCGCCTCGCCCAAACGGAACCCGGTGAGGTTGAGGGAACCGAGAGCGCATGCGGGGAGTGACACCTGGTCCAAGCTGATGGCGGTGGAGGCCCAGGATTTCGGGTCGTCGGTCGGTCGGCGGTGGCGTTGGCTGAGGATGGTGACGATGGTCTGTCGGATCTCGCGTTCGGACAGGTCGGGCTTGTCGGGATCGTTGGCGACGGGGAACGGGACGCGCAGGTACCACTGGAGCAGGTTGATGCACACCTGGCGCTCGTCGTCTTCGCCGAAGGCGTGCCAGTCGTCGGCGAGAGCGGTGAGCGCGTAGACCCCGGCTTGGCGGATCGCGGCGGAGTCGTCGGCCATCTGCGCCGACACCGCGGCGTAGCGATCGCGCAGCGCGGCCTCCCGTACACGGTGCGTGTCGTCCTGGTGTCGTTCCCGCTCTCGGTTCATCTCGTCCTGGTGGTGTTTCTCGTCGAGTTCGCGGGTGCGTTGTCCGTTGAGGTAGGCCAACGCCCCCGCGCTCAACGCCCCGGCCCCCGCGAGCAGCGTGGCCAGCGGTTGGGAGAAGCTGGTGGGCATCCCCGACAGGACGGCCGCGCCGAACCCGGCGCCAGCCGAACAGGCCACGACGAGCCCCCAGCGCCACAACCACGGCCTGCCGCGTGCAGGTTTCCCCTCCGACATGAATCGAGAAGGTACAGAACCGGACGGCGCCATGCGGGGTGGTCGGAGACGGTTATGCGGAACGGCGGCGCGCGACGGGTGCGGGTGCGGGTGCGGGTGCGTCGGCGAGTTGCAGTGCGTAGAGGAGGTCGGGGGTCGGTGGTGGGTGGTCGGGGGTGGTGGTGAGGGTGGCGATCCAGGTGTCGGCGAAGCGGTGCAGGGCGGGGAGCCGGATCCCGCAGACCTGGGCGGAGGTGCGCAGGATGTGGCCTTTGGGGCCGGTGGCTCCGATGAACAGTCCTCGGCGGCCTGGATGGTTGAGCCGGATCTGGGTGTGCGCGGCGCGCAGCAGGGGCCGGGCGATCGGGGGCACCGCGTAGATGCGGCCGCGGCGGCCGGTGCTCAGGTGCGTGCTGGTCGGGGGAAGGTGGTCGAGGTAGATCATCGACAGTTCGCTGGGGGTGGCGCCGGTGCACAGGGCGGTGGCCAGCGCAGCCGCGCGGGGCGCGCTGGGGAGGTGGGCGCGGATCCGGCCGACCAGCGCGGTGGTCAACGGGATGGTGGTCAGCCCGGGGCCCACGGAGAAGGCCAGGTTCGGCCGTTCGAGTCGCCAGCCGTGGAGTTGGAGGGCAGCCTGGGCTCCCCGGATGCGGGTGATGGTGCATCGGGGGCCGGGGCTGTCGGCGGCGAGGGCGGCGAGTTGGGTCTGC
Source organism: Nocardia sp. NPDC003482 (assembly GCF_053588115.1). Taxonomy (NCBI): domain Bacteria; kingdom Bacillati; phylum Actinomycetota; class Actinomycetes; order Mycobacteriales; family Nocardiaceae; genus Nocardia; species Nocardia sp. NPDC003482. Next base: position 27,737 of record NZ_JBSFPI010000020.1, on the reverse strand, counting down.
AACGAGTAGCTGTGGTCGTCATCGGCGGGCTCGATGCCGCCGAACACGGCGACGTCGATGTCGTTGCCGCGGCCGCGCCGGGCCCGGACGGGGTGCGCGCGCCGCGACCACACCTCGCTGTAGCGGTGGGGGTGATCGGCCGGGGACAGCCATTCCCTGTCGGCGAGGAATTCGCAGGTCTGGTTGAGCGCGGCGGTGTAGACCGCGTCGACGCGGTCGAAGGCGGCCGGGTCCAGGGTGCGCGCCGACGGCGACATTCGCTACTCGCTGGGGCTGTTCGGTGCAGTAGCGCGCGACAGTCGGGCCAGCCGGAGGAACTCAGCGTCGGAGCCGTCGAAGGATCGGAACTGGTCGACGGATACCTCGGGGGAGGATCAGAGTTCCCAGCCAAGTCTCGGTCTCGCGGGCGAAGTTCGACCGGGGACGACACCGAGATCCTCGTGGCCCGGCCGTAGGGGTCGAAGGAGTACGTCCACGCGGTGGTCGGGGCCGAGCTGGTCCTCACCGACCAGCTCGCCCACCTCGCGCCACAGCCGCGGCAGCATCGACTCCGCCTCGGCGATCACCGCGGCCACCGAGCGATCCGGACCGCCGGAGATCACCGTCAGCCACGGTTCGACCACCGCGGCGGTACCCGTGCCCGCGACAATGAACCTCCCGCCCGGAGGTGCCCAGCACTTGGTGTAGTGCGTCCCGACGAGCTGGGCCGTGTGGCCTTCCCGGCGCTTGGATTATTCAGGTGTCGTGTCGAGCACGGCGATGCCAGGATGACGGGGGTGCACAAAATCGATGACAGGCCGGTGCAGATCGAGGTCCCACCAGCACATTTGTTCGCCCTACGGGACTGGCTCGCGGCCGAGGATCCGCTGCGCGGCAGAGTCATCCCCCTAACTGCGGCACCGAAACAGGGCCAGATGGGCGGGGCGGTCGAAATATTGACCGTCGCGCTGGGTTCCAGCGGCGCTGCCACGGTGCTGGCCCGTTCACTGTGCACCTGGCTGATCCATCGTCGGGCCGATGTCACGATCACGATCACCGCCTCCGGCGGGCAGCGAGTCCACGTCGACGTCAAACGGGCCAGTGATCCCGAATCGGTGATCCGCGAGGTGGGAGCCCTGATCGACGATGACCCGGAGTAGCTGATGGCCGAGCTGTGGTTCCCGGACCGCCAGCGGTCCAGGGCGGTGCTCATCGGCGCCACCACGTTTCAATCCCTGCCGGACTTGCCCGCTGTAGCGCACAATCTCGATGCTCTGCACCAGGTGCTCACCGACGCCCGATACGGCGTGATCGAACGCTGCACGGTCCTGGCCGACCGCGATGTTGCCGACGTCAAGGTAGGTGCCGCCCTCGCGGAAGCAGCCCAGGAAGCGGCCGATCTGCTGCTGATCTACTACGCCGGACACGGCGTGCTGGACGAGGACGGCCGGCTCCACCTCGCTCGGCCTGACACCAGCCTGGACCACATCGGCTGGACCAGCGTGTCCCTCGATCTGCTCAAACGGGATCTGGTCAGGGCCAGGGCACGAGCGCGGGTTCTGGTCCTGGACTGCTGCTTCTCTGGTCGCGCGATCACCGCGATGGCCGATCCGCGCAGTCTGGTCTCTGGCCAACTCACCCTGTCCGGCACTTACACCCTGACCTCCACCACGGCGACCGCACCCAGCCATGCCCCGCCGGGCAACCGGTACACCTCCTTCACCCATCATCCGACCGGCTGACCGCCGCATTACAGCAACACACATCGCAGCGAACTCGCACAGGCTGATCCGGACAACCGTCCACGACTACCGTCGCGCACCGACTCCTCTACCGGTGTCCTCGTGGCACTGCCCGGTGTTCACGGCACCGAGCTCAAGTGAGCCCTGTGCGACAAGGTCTTTGCGGCAGGCGCGAACGGCCGTCCACGAACCAGCCCAGCAGCGCCCCACGATCCACCCCAAAGGGCCATCTCCCGCTACTGACACCGAAGTGGGAAATTCTTACTGACATTTTCGTGGGAACTCGCAGGATATCTGTGCCTCGCCACCGGGTGGTGGTCAGCCCCGGGGCCCACGGAGAAGGCCAGGTTCGGCAGTTCGAGTCGCCAGCCGTGGAGTTGGAGGGCGGCCTGGGCTCCCCGGATGCGGGTGATGGTGCACCGGGGGCCGGGGCTGTCGGCGTCCAGCTCCCGCAGGTGCCGGGCGGCTCGGCCAGCGGGAGAAATTCGTCAGCCTAAAGAGGTTGTGGCGAGAATTCCGTGCAGATTGGCCCCCTGACTTCGATGGGGCTGAGGGGGAGGGTGATCGACTCCAAGCGGGTGATCGATTCGAGGTACTCGCCAAGTTGAATATTGTAGCTCGCGATGTCGTTGCGATCCAGATCCGACGCCATGGCAAACAGGGCTTGCGCAGCGTTCGACAAGTACTCTTCCGCGATTTTCATCTGCCTCATTTCCGTGTCCGCGAGCTTCGTATCCTTCTCATTCAGGTCGAACCACTTTCCGGCTGCCGATTCTTCCTCCTCCGCTTTGAGGCGCATATCTCGTGCACTTCTAGGGGGCGGCAGTTCTGCGCATTCTGAACTGACAGTATTGAAGTATTCGCCCAGGTCGTGGATGTGCCGTGCCTGTTCGATCTGCTTGTGATGCGTGATGGACTCTTTCGATTCTGCGAAGTTTGTCGCGTGCCTATCAGGAATATTGCGAACGCGAGATAAGCGGCCCACCGCGATATGCTGTCAGTCCACTTTCGCCCAGCCTCTCGGGACTGCATCTCGGCGAGGCGGTTGCTGATCTCGGCGATATCTTTGGTGATCTTTTCCAGGCTGTCTGCCCCCACCTTCGTGGGGGCAGCCGTATCCTTTGTGTTCGGGGCGGCACTTTGTGATTCTGTAACAGTACCTTCTGTGCTCACTTCGAATCGAGCCACCGAATCCCCTAAAGTATCGATCTTAAGCCTCAGCAATGGACCGAGTTCACGGTACAGCGGCCGTAGAACCGGTCTACGCAGATTTCGATGATCGGCTTGATCATCCCACCGTCATTCGCGATGAGTTTGACCTCAGGGTGCTGGTCAGGTGCGAGTTCAGGCTGAAGACCCAAGGTGTCGGTAGATCGCGAGTCTTGATCACCTGCAACCCGGTCCAGCGCGGCCGGGCGCCCGCCCGACTCGGCCGCGGGATGGGCGGATTCGAGTCCTTCGAGGGTGCCTTCGCTGATGACGTCGGCGGTCATTTCGTTCACGGCGGCGGGCGTCGCCGTGCAACGGGACCGGTCGACAGCCAGGCGACCCGGTCTATTTCGTGTACTGGCCCCACTTTTCCAGCGTGAGGGTCCCGTCGCCGCGAGCATTGACGCGCAGCCCGAACGCGTAGGTGAAGTCCGGCTGTTTGAGAGTGGCGTTCGCGCCGAGGCTCATGTACGACAACGCGGGCCCGATGCCGTTGTTCCAGCTGCCACACCAGTCGATGGTCACAACGAAGCCCTTGACTGCTCCCGGGGAGCAGGTGAGCGATTGCTGCCAGGCGTGCTTACCGTCGTAGGCGATCTCGCCGCTGACCGTGAGCGAGGCGACGGCGCAGAGGGGCTTGCCCGGGCTGAGATTGCCCACCTTCCCCCAGAACGGATCTCCATTCCAGCATGTGCTCGCTGTAAACCACTTGTACTGCATCGGAGCCGCCTCGGCTTGCGGGGCGACGGAGCACATCGTCAAAGCAGCCCCAGCAATCGCGGCGGAGGCAAGTAATTTCTTCACAGCTGTATTCTCCTGGTCTAGTAATTCAGCCGGTGGTAGCGCGAGGTACACTCGTTGGTCGGATTCATACGGAATGGGGGATGATGGCCGTAGCGGTCAGCGTCGCCTCCGCTTGGCTCGGGACGCATTCAGTTTGCGACGCCGCGCACCGTCCCGGAACAGGTGAGATGTCCCGTGGGACGTTGTGGGACGCCTGTGGGACGAGGCATCGCGGGAGGCAACCGCGGCGGTGCAGATCAACCGGCCCGGCGGCGGTACCTGATTTCCTGCCGTCCCGGAACGACTTACTGCTACGGAACACCGACCACGACGGACAGGGCCCGCGATATTTGAGCGAATCCCACCCGCGCTGGTGACGACAACGCCCACGACGTAGACCATTTTTCCGGCGAGTGCCAACGATCTCGCGGCTCGGACACATTCATTCCTCGGTCCGGAAGCCACTACCCCCCGAATACTGACCCGCTCGTCGGAAATACCGCAGTCCTACTCAATCGGCGACGACGGTTTTCGGTTCACCGAACAAAGCGAGAGATGTCCGCGACGGCGAATCGAAGGTCCTATAGCCACGGACTGCATGCCGGGCCTACGCATACCCGAATCCAGGCGCCGTTTCCGGCCGGAAGAGTGAGTTCGCGGTCGAACGCGTCCGCTGATTTGCCCTGCACGGTGTGTCCGAGGTCGATTATCTGCGTGCAGCTGTTCGGTTTGATCGACAGGCACAGTTGAGCAACGGCGGGTTCGGAAGGCGGCCGATTGACTACCGTGCCCTGCACGTGTAAATCCTTATCCGACAGTCCTGGGATGTTTTTCGATTTCCAGCACAGCACTCCCGATGTGACGGCCTGGCTTTCGGCGTAGTAGACACGGCATTGTTGGTCGGTAGAGGAGGCGGGAGGTGTTGTGGTCGAGTTCGTCGATGGCTGCCCTGCGCGCACGGAACGAACGAGCACCAGCGCGATGATCGGCACGAGGATGGATGCCGTGCCCGCGACGGTGAGAATCCGGACCCGGGATATCCGTGTCGGGCGCGGAGGTTCCAGCGGAGGTTGATCGGGTTTCGATAGCCGTTGTTCGATTCGGGGTTGAGGCCGGCGGGCCGAGTCGGCGGCGTCCCACAAACGCAGCAGCGGCGCCGGGTTCACGCGGAAGGCTTTCCCGAGGTCGTGTACGGCTTCGCGCGGCGGAAACTGCTTGCCGTTGATATATCGTTCGAGAGCGGACTTGCCGTAGGGGATCCGGCCTGCCAAGGTCGCGAAACTCTGTCCCGACGCGTTCTTCAGCCGTTGCAGTTCGGCAGTCAATTCCTGCCCGGCCGCAGACATCCGCGGGTCAGTCGACCTACTCGATTCCGGTTCGCCGACCTGTTTCGACCCACCCATGCCAACGGCCCCCCTGAAAGCCTCATCGTTGGTGTGGCGGAACATGACTGCTGCGCCACCAGGACGGACTGTAGTTCAATCGCGGGGCGTCGGGGTGACCTTTCGGTCACGGACGCAGTCCGCGCATCGGCACCGCCCTCCCCACTCGGCGAGGACCTATACCGCCGCTCCAATCGGGGTGAGCATTTCGCCGAGGCTGCGAGTTGCAGCGCGCAGAGGAGGTCGGGGGTCGGTGGTGGGGAGGGCGGGGTGGTGGTGAGGGTGGCGACCAGGTGTCGGCGAAGCGGTGCAGGGCGGGGAGCCGGATCCCGCAGACCTGGGCGGCGCAGGATGTGGCCTTTGGGGCCGGTGGCGCCGATGAACGCCCGCATGCTTGCCTCGACCACAACGACGGCCTTCCGAACCTGTTGGCGCGCAGCGCAAACCGTTGCGAACCCGTTGACGCTCGCCGGAATTCGATCACGAACCCGGCCCCGACACGCGGAAGTTCACGGACAACTTTCGTGGCGAAAAGCTACTGACATTTCGTTGGCGAGGCGCACCCTTCGTCATGCTCAGCGAGACAGGCTGCCGAGGTTGTTCATCGCCGCGGTGTGCCCGGCCTCGGCGGCTTTGCGGTACCAGGACTCGGCCTCGACCCGCTCGCGGAAATCCCGCCCCGGAGCTTGTTGAGGGCAGGGGGCGGGATTCCGCGTAGGTCGCCTCCAGAGACGACGTGGCTTCACCGTACCGTGCGTGCCTGTTCTGGCCAGAGCAGGCGCGCGGGTTGGCGGTCCGCCCTCCTGCTCCAGTTCAACCAACACGCTTACCCATGGATTACCGCTCTCGCCACCGGACGGGCGCGCCCGTCGGTGGCGGATCCCGGGGAATAGCGCGAGGTGGCGTTATGCTTGTCGGTGAGCAGGCCGCGCACGCTCACCGTTTCAGGTTGCTCCGCCCACGCTGGTGGCGACGTCGACGACAAGGTCCTTCCAGGGGCCCGCGCTGAACCTCCCCTTCCCGTTCGGCACGATTCGTCACGGCAGGGCTGGCGTGGGCACCCTTGCCGGAAACGGACTTTCGATGCCGAAGGATGGAAGCTCCCGACGTAAACGCCGCGCCCGGCGCCTGGCGAGCGAACAAAACCTGCGCTACACAGACGCGCTGCGCCGCAGCAGCCGCGGTGCGCGCGGACCGGCACAGCCCGAGAGCGGTGAGGTAGGAGCCGGGAGCGAGATGACCGCCCTGGATGCCCTGCACGCCACGGTCGAGCGGGTGAAAGAGATCGACCCTGCGGACACGGCCGCCGCGCTGGCGACGGTCCACGCCGCGTTGGCTCTCACCGCCACCGCGAACACGCTCATCCACGACGCGCTGATGGAACTCGGCCAGGTGTACGCGCCTGGCCGGGACTTCCTCGACGGCGCGCGACGGGAGTACCTCGCTCGTGCCGTGGACACCCTCGCCTCCGCGCTCGGTACCTCCACGCTGGCACCGGAACATCGCCGAGTGCGGGTGCTGACCTCCCCGGATATCGCGCCGCGGGAATATCACCCGTTCCAGCCCGACGGCGTGCGCCACGAGGCGCCGAGTTATCCATTGGAGGTGAAATGACTCCAAAGTAGTCGTGTCGCAGCACGATTGCTGTAGCTGAGGGCAGCCTGAACCAGGAGGTGCTGGGGAGGGTGGGAAGCAGCCCTGACAAAGTCGGGACGTGCCAGCACTGCCGAATGGTGCGGGCCCGGTGAGCGTGGAACAGAGGTGGACGAGAGGAACCGGTGTCATAACGTCCCTCAAGGTTGGAGCCAGCTCAAATTCGGTGGATATGGGCTGGATTGCAGTGCGCATCCGATCCCTCATTACGGGTCGGAGAACTTCCCCGAGGGTTGCATTGCCCGACGGGGAGGTCACGGTGAATTTCTGCGGTGTAGCCGTGACGAGACTGCTGGGACAAAGCCGGCCGCCTCCTGTTCCGAATGGATATCGGTGAACGTGGGAACCATCCCGTCTCGCCCAGCGAGGCCCGCCGCCAGCGGGTTGCGGTGGGCAGGCTCATCGTCGGCTGATGGGGCGCGGATGGGGCGGAGGGGTCGTAGTACTCCGAGCCGGGGAAAGCCCGGTACATGGGGAAGGACCCCAGTGAATGTCAACAGTGAGGAGCTGTAATGGACGGAGTCACCGGTGAATTCGGGTGAATCGTGGCCGGACTTCGATGAAGCCGGTCTGCGGGTACGTCGGATGCAGGGCAAGCTGTACTTGTGGACGGTCCGTGACGCGGACCGAGTGTTCGATGATTTGCACAATCTAGTGTGTGATCCGGCGTTCCTCGTGCACGCCTGGGAACGGGTCCACGGCAACAAAGGGGGCCGGACAGCAGGAGTCGACGGGGTCGCACCCCGTTCGATCCCGAAAGAGTCCACCGCGCTGTTGTCGACGCTGCGAACCAAGTTGCGGGCCAGGACGTTTCGCCCGGAACCAGTCCGCGAGAGAGCGATTCCGAAACCAGGTAATCCATCGAAGAAGCGCCGGTTGGGGATACCGACGACAGCGGATCGTGTGGTGCAGGCCGCGCTGAAGTTGGTGCTAGAGCCGATCTTCGAGGCCGGGTTCCAGCCCTATTCGTACGGGTTCCGGCCGAGGAGACGTGCTCATGACGCGATCGCCGAGATTCACAACTTCGGGGTCCAGGGTTATCACTGGGTGCTGGAGGCGGACATCGAGGCGTGTTTCGATCGGATCGACCATGCCGCCCTGATGGGGCGGGTTAGAAAACGGGTCACCGATAAACGCGTCCTGGCCCTGATAAAAGCTTTCTTGAAGGCCGGTATTTTGACCGAGGAAGGCGCGAATCGGGAGACTTACACGGGAACTCCGCAGGGCGGGATTTTGTCGCCGCTACTGGCGAACATCGCTCTCTCGGTGCTGGACGACCACTATCAACAGAAGTGGGACGACGCAGGAGGAGGCGGAACCTATGCCGCTGCCAACTCGCGGAGATATCGTCTGCGCCGGGACGGAGGGGCGACCTATCGGCTCGTCCGTTATGCGGACGATTTCGTGGTCATGGTTCACGGCAAGCAACATCACGCCGAGCAAGCCAGGGCTGAGGTCGCCGAGGTGCTCGCGCCGATGGGCCTGGTCCTGTCGGAGGCGAAAACCAGTGTGACACACATAGATAGCGGGTTCGACTTCCTTGGCCACCGTATCCAGCGGCGGTCGAAGCCTGGCACTAACCACGCGAAGAAGGTGGTCTACACCTACCCGTCGAAGAAATCGCTGCACTCGATCGTCGGGAAGATCAGATCCCTCACGAGCAGATCGACGACAGGAATGTCTCTCGAAGATCTGCTCAAACGCTTGAACAGAGTTGTCCGAGGCTGGTGCACGTACTTCAAGTACGGGTGCTCGAAACGCACATTCAGCTACCTCAGCCACTACATGTGGTTCGAGGTGGCGCACTGGATGAGGATGAAGCACCACAGGATCGGTTGGCGGAGACTACGACGTCGCTACTTCGACAAGCGGTTCCCGTCTTACCAGCCATCCGAGAACGGGACCGTGCTCTATGACCCCGCAACAATGGTCATCGAGCGCTATCGATGGCGGGGTCACGCGATCCCGACACCATGGAGCGTCCGTGCGGAACAACTCGAAACACTCGCACAAGCATGACACTCATGGAGAGCCGGATGCGGCGAGAACCGCACGTCCGGTTCGGCGGGCGGCCACGGGAAACGGACCCGCGGGCAACCCGGGCACCGCGCCCGTGGCCGACCCAACTACGACGGGGTGGTGTACGACGCGGACGAGGCGGAGCAGGAACGCCAGCGGCTGCTGTTCCGCACCCAGGCCGTCACCGCCGCGAACAGGGCGGTGTGGGTTGCGGTCGAGACCCTGCTCGGCCGAGTTCTGGGGCGTGTCCGAGAATCCCAGCACCGCAAGGCGTGCCGGGTCGCGGCCTTGGTGATGCAGGAGATCCTGCACCCCGACTCGGGCCGGGATCGCCGCGAGGTCGACCGGCGGATCCTGGCCATCGAGATCGGCCGCCGCAGCACCGCGGAACTGGCCGCCGACGCCCAGCTGATGCATCGGCTACACGGGTCGGTCACCGCGACCGCGCACCGCAGCGGCTGGTCGCTGATGTCGGCGGTCTCCGAGGCACTGCGACACACCGATCCGGACTGGACTGCGGCGCGGTGGGGGCACAAATCCGACATCGCGTTGATAGCCGCGACGAGACAATTTGCGATCCGGCATGTCCCCCGCGAGGGCCAGCAGGTGCTCGAGGTCCGGGCCCGCCGTCAACGGCAGGTCGGCAACAGCCAGTAGCACAGTGCTCTCAGACACCGGCCCAGGCGCTGTTGACGAGGCGCAGGAGGCGTAGGGGGAATACGACGAAAGTGGCCTCGACTCTTCGGGGCCACTTTCGTCAACCGCTCTGAATCATCCCCGCATACATGGGGATGGTCTCCTCATGATCCCGATGACGGGCCATCCCAGCACAAGCGGGGAGCAGATATCCAGATCACCCTGAGGGGCTCATCTCCGCGAGGTGCGGAGCGCGATCAGAATAATGCGACCGCCTACAGCAGTCCAGCCCTACGAACGGACGAAGGCCCCGGCCAGCGCTGGCGAGGAAAGCGTGACCTCGATCGCCGGGATGTCACACCCGGCGCGCGGACACCACCCGGCCTCGGCGCGGGCCGCCGCCGAGCTCGTCCAACTCCACTAGCTCGCGGTACGGCGCGGAAACGTTGCAGTACGCCCTCCGCACACCCAGTTCCGCGTCACCACGGAATCGGGCACGGGGCTGCGCGCCCGGTCCTTCGAACTTCGTCGATCCGCACGGTGATCGAGGCCGTCGACTGGCAGCTACCGAGCGCATTGGGCCCCGACGACCGCGCCGACACGCGGCGGTTTGCTGATGTGGCCCTGCGTGCCCGAGGCCGAGGTTCGATTCGGATTGGTGCCACGCCGGTGGGACATAGAGTGGCGGCATGTGGGACTGCGAGGCGTACGGGCGCGAATTGACCGCAAGAGGTGTGCTCTGCTTCGTAGCCGACCGTGGTCAGCGTGTGTGCGGCAGTCAGGCCGAGTGCCGCAAGGCCATGGCGGCCGCGCGCAGCCGACTCTTCACACGTACCAATGAGCGTGCGGTCGACGGCGACCAGGTCGCGAGCTATCTGGCCGAGACCTTCGCCCGCCCGGATCAGTTGCTCGGCGGTGGCGGCGAGGTCGACCTGGACGACGGAGACACCGCGTAGGACTGCTGCGTGCCAGCGCCGACATGCAGGGGCCGCAGCGTATGCACACTCTCACGCTGAAAACGGCGGCGCGCCAACGGATTCTGGTGGAGCCGTGTCGCATCTGTCGGCACCACGCGCTGGTCATGCAACTGTCGCCATCGTCGTTGTGACCACCGGGCGCGAGCGCGGATGTGGAGATCGAATGTAGGGCCGCGGCTGTGAAATTCGCGGCGGTGCGTGTGAACCTTCTGTGCAGGACCACGTTCAACGTGGATCCGTTGCGACTGTTCGATCTTGACCCCGGAGTGGTTATGCTGGCGGGAGCATGTGCCCCGCAGACGCGGGGAGGGTTGCGCTCGATCCCCTTGTGGTGGTCGGGGCGACCGCCCGGCGGCGGCCATGCCTGGTCTTGGTCCTCCGGGCTCCCTACCGGCGATGCCGATCCCCCCTTTGCGAGAGGAGCCGACCGCTTATGTCCCGTCGCCTGCTGAACCCGAATTCCCGGTATCACGCTCAAGGTGCCCGCGACGCGGAGGCGCGCCGCGGGCATGCCGCGGCATCGAGGCGATGGCGCCGCCAACGCGCCGCCACCCGCTTCACCCCCGACGATCAAGCTCGTCTGCTCGAGCTGATTCGTCGCGGCCGCACGGTGGCCGAGGCGGCCAGCGAGATCGGGCTCAGCTTCCAGGCAGTGTTCAAGCGCACCCTGTGGGATCCCCGCTTCGGCGACCGGCTGGAAAAGGCGCTCGCCGAGACCTGCCCCGCGGGGCAGTGGTGCGGGACAGCCGCAGGGGCGCGGTTCCACCGCGGGCACTGCCGAGCCTGCCGCCACGCCAAACGGGCGCGCACCAACCCCTGACACCTGAACTACACTGCGCCGCAGCACGATTCGTGCCGCAATTCCCCGAGTGCGTCGCGTTGATCGGGTTCCGCGCGTCTGTGATGTACAGCGGGTTGCGGGCTTTCACGCCCTCGCCGGGGTCCGTGCGGTCGCGGCCTGGATGAGGGCCAGGCGTGCGCCGCCGGACATTCCGTCGGCCTTGATGCGTTTGATCAGGTGCGCGGTGAGGGTGGCCGGGATGGGGGCGTCGTGCAGGATGGCGTGCAGCAGCTGGCGCTGAGTGTAGGCCGGGGCCGGGGGCTGTTCCCGGTACCGGCGCTGGTGGCGGTCCCAGTGCCCGTGCGCGGCAACGAGAGTCGTCACCGCGAAGGGCCGGAACTCGTACTCCGGATGGCGCCACGCTGTGTCGGCGTCGCGCAGCCAGCGCGCGATGCTCGCGCGGACGGAGGCCAGGTCGGTGTCGATCCAGTCGCGAATCATCAGCCGCGACTTGGTGGCCGACACGGTCAGCGCGTGGAAGCGCCCCACGGGGTGGTGTGGGCGCAGCAGATCGTCCCGCTCGGCCTCGTCGAGATCGCCCGACAGCGCCCGCATCGGATCCACCACCTCGCCGCGGGTGTCGGTGATCCACCAGGCGATCCGCGAATCCGAGCCCGGCGCGCAGATCGTGCCGCCCTCGCGCCACAACACCGCTTGCAGGCCGACGGTCATATCGTCGGCGCATTCCAGGCAGATCGGGGACGCCGCGGGGTCGTCGATCTGGACGACGGTGACCGAGTTCGTGGCACCGGGAATCAGGCCAGGGCTCACCCCGTCGGGCATCGAACCGGTCAAGGCCACGCCGGTGCGCGCGCACACCATGCAGAACCCGTCCACGCCCGCGCCTTTGCGGTCGGCGACCTCCGAAGCCCAGAACGCGGCGGCGGTCGGGGACTCCCATACCGGCCGACCGCCGACCGTGACCCGCACCTGATGTTTCGGTGCCACCGCGGAGTCCACCACCGCCGCGTCGATGTCGGACTCGAAGAAGGCGGCGACCGCCGCCGCGACCGGATCGTTCGGCGCGAACGCGCGCCAGCGGCGGGCCATGGACAGCGACGCCGCGCGCAGAGCCTCCGCGCGCCCGCCTCCACCGAACAGGTATTGCACGTCGTCGCCGCCGAGGATCGGCGAGACACTGCTGGTGCGTTTGAGCGCGGGCGCGTCCGTCTGCTCGTGGTCGGTCGGGGTTTTCCCGAACGACGCCACGGTGCCGTCGAGGTTCAGGTCGAGGGAGAACGGAAACTGTCGCTTCCGGTAGAAGCGGGGAACCTCACCGCGAGTGGCCCGGCCGCGAGCGGCGAGGGCGGCCAACACTGTCATCGGTGGTTATTCCTGTTCTGTGCGTGGACGATTCGGGATGCTGGGCTTTCAGCCGCCGTTTGCCCGCTGTCAGTGCAGGTCCAGGCCGAGGTATTCCATGACCTCGGGGGGAAGGACTTCATCGAGATGGCGACCGGCCTCCACGACACCCCAGCCCTGCTGCAAGTCGTATTCGTCCTTGAGCGCCTGCCAGTCCGCGCCGAACGCCTCGCACAGGTCGTCGACCTGGATGCGGGGAATCGGGATATCGACACCTTCCCGGCTGAGGCTGCGCACGGCTTCGAGGCGATGCGATCCGGTGAGGCACTGCTCCCCTTCGGCGACCAGCGGTGCGCCCCGCCACCCGTTCTCGCGCATGTCCTCGGCCAGGGCCCGCACCTTGTCCGTATCGGTCGCGTCATGGACGGGCTGAAGGCCGGACATCGTGGTCTCGGTCAGCCGGTCGATGACAGCGATGTGCGGGGCAGCCGTGCGCATGGCCCCACTATAGACTCGGGTCGACCGGATGGGCCACTGAAATCGCCTCTGGCGCAACGAAAATCGTACCATTCGGGCCGACCATCCGCCGCCGCGCCCCGTCGCCGCCGGTGTCGCATCCCGTAGTCCCCGGGGGAGCGTCGCCCGCTCATCGAGGTCCCGGAATAGTCGTGGTCGAAGCGGTCGTGCTCGGCGTTGACCCGTCGGGTGTCGGTGGGCGATCGGCGCGCAGGTCGGTGCGCGTGCCCTGTCCGACCCGCACCCAGCCGTCGCAGGTCTCGGGCAGCCAGCCGTACCGCGGCCGAGGCCCCGTCTTCCCCGTCACCGCGTCGGGTTCGGGCAGCAAGTGCCACGCGCGGCGCTGCTCATCGCTGCGCAGGTACCCGCGCATGGTGCTGAAGCTCTTGCCGACGCGTTCGGCGAACTCCTCGAGGGACAGGTACTCGATCACCCCCGCAACTTTACAATTCTAATGTTGACCTACCAACGTCTACGTTTTAAAGTTGGTGTATCGCCAAGCCCCGCAAGGAGATTCGAGAATGCGGCTCACCTACACCGCCGAATGGAATGACATCGACGCCCACATTGCCGAACTCGCCATCGGCACGTACCTCGCCGAGGTGCGCCGGACCGCCACCGGCTACGGCTGGCACGTCAATGACACCGATACCGACACGACCGTGGCCGACGGCGACGAGGACGACGAGACCGACGCCCGCGACGCGGCAGAACGCGCCATCGCCACGCACCACGCCGACTGCTCCGTCGAATCCCCTGCGCACGGACTCGTTGCGATTCTGGATTGGGATCGTGAGCTGTTGTGCCAGGTCACCGAGCAGGAGATGAACGGCCCGTTTGCCGAGGATCACCCCATCTCGAAGTACCTTCTCGACTTCGCCCACGAGTGGAAGGCGCTCTACGCCGTCACCCCCCAGGGGATGTTGAGGCTCGGCGGGTACGGCTCGAAGGGGCGCGCGATACTCGAAGTCTCGTGGTCGAAGACGCTGAAGCCAGTCTTTTCGTGACGATCGAGGCCACACCCGCAGCAACTTCCACCTTGCGCGCCCGCGCGGTGTTGATCCCTAGCGTCTTCCCTGTCACGGCGTCGGGTTCGGACAGCAGGAGCCACTCGCGGCGCTTCTCGTCGGTGTGCGGGTACCCGCGCATCGTGCTGGAGCTCTTGCCGACGCGCTCGGCGAACTCCTCGAGGGACAGGTACTCGATCACCACGCACCCTTACAACGCTGGCGTTGACTTCCAAACGTCAGCGTTGTAAGGTTTGGTGTATTACCAAGTCCCGCAAGGAGATTCCCGATGACCCAACCCGGCCCGCCGAAGCACGAGAGGGGAAGCGTCATGCCGTTCCACCCCGGTGATCGAGTCGTCCACGTGGCCGACACCCACCCCGAGACGGTCGGTGTCGTCCTCGCGACATCGGCGTCCGTCGGCGGGCTGCACCGAACGCTCCGCGACGACTTCGACGGCACCCCGGACAGCCCGCTCACCCCGACCGAAGGGCTCGTCCCGGTCGACTGGGGGTCGTACGAGCACTGGGAGGAGCCCGACAACCTCCGCTCCGCGAACTAGCCCCGCACCGCCCGCCCGTCGGCTCGACCGGCGGGCGGACCACCACGAGATCGTGAAGGAATTCCGATGTCCACCATGAATGCCGACGGCACCTTCAGCGAGTCGCCTCGCTGCCTGGAGGGGCCGACCTGCTGTGGTCGCGTCCTCGAGTTCGAGGCCACGCTCGAGCAGCTCGAAGCGGTTCTCGGCGAAACCGACACCCTCGCCGACGCCGCCCCGAGCTGGGTGGTGCGGGTCTACTCCGCCGACGGCTCCCAGGCGGAGCGGGTGCTCATCAGCTTCTCCGGGACCGGCCCGCGACGGGAGCCGCGACAGCCCGTCGTCTGGTCGGTGATCTGCCCTCGCGACGCCCGATGGGCCGCCGAACGCGCCGCCCACGCCCTCGGCCGACCCGTGGCCGACGCCGACGCCGAGACGCGTCCTCCCGAGCCGAACCGCGCAGGACGGCAGGACGGGGACGGGGTCGCGACAGAGGCACAGTCGTTCGACGAGCGGGTGGACCATGTGGTCGCGCACGTCGATTTCGGCGCGGCCGCCGCGGCCAAACGCGGCCGCAACCCGGCCTACCCCTATGTGCCGGTCGTCAAATGGGACCTCGACGGGCAGCCGCGCACCACGCAGCTGAAGGGCTTGGCGTATAAGACCCGGGAGGAAGCGGTCGCCCGCGCCCAAAGACAGATCGACGCCGAACGCGCGGGCCTGGCCCGGAAACTGCGCGAAAGGGGGTATCGCGCCTTGCGCGAAAGCTACGGCCTACCCCGCGAACTCCCCGCCCCGTGACGCAGGGCGTGGTTTCGCGCCGATTCCCCGACCGCCCCGCGCTACAGTGAGACCCTGCTCCCCGCACGCGCGGGGATGCCTCGCCCCCCTCGGCCGAGGCACTCAGGCTGCCCGCGATCGCGGGCTCCCCGACCACCGGGGTTGGCCTCGAGATCGAGCCGGAGCGGCTCACCCAACCGCACGCTCCCCGCACGCGCGGGGACGACCCGTGGCATCAGTCGCCCTGCACCGCTTCCCGCCGTTGCGGGGTGCCGCCGCCGGGCCGTGCTCTCGGCGTCGTTCTCGTCCGAATCGCCTCGAATTGCTTGCGGCGCACCGGTTTCCCGGTGCGCCGCCCCCGACGGAAAGGAATCTCGCCGATGACCGGTCTCGCCCCCGGCGATGTCGTGCACGGCCGCACCGTGATCGACGGCACCGTCCGCACCCTCCACGAGCGCCTGCCCCTCGCCGCCGACACCCCCCGCTTCGTGCTCGACCACGCCGGTCCCCGGGTGGGCCAGGTCGTGCTGACGCCCGGCCGCGGCCGCTACGTCGTGCTCGACCGGGAGGTGACCTACATCAGCGCCGACGACCTCGACCGCGACACCCTCGCCCCCGACGGCGAACCCCAGCCGGGCTGGATCCTGCGCCTGACCGGCGTGCCGGTCACCCCCACGCCCGAGGAGATCGCCGACGACGAACGCGCCGCGGCCGAGGACGCCACCCACCACCGCCGCGCCGAATTGCGGCAGCGACTCCGCACCCTGGTCCACCAGGCCCCCGACCGGGAACCGGCCGCCGACGGCGACCCGGCCGCGCGCCGCGCCCTCGAACTGGCGCCGGTCCCCACCGGCGACCTCGGACCGGACGGGCTGCCCGCCGTGCACGCCGACATCCTCTACCTCGACCCCGACGCCAGCACGCTGTGGCTGTCCACCCCGGACGTCGACGGCGGCGCGCGACTGCTGTCGCGGATGCCCTCCACCCCCGACCGGCGCGCGCTGGTCGACGAATTGCGCCGCGAGTACGACCCCGAGCACTGGGCCCGCCAGGGGGTGACCGCCGACGCGGCGGCCGTGCTCATCGCCGCCGGATGGTCCGCCACCCGCCCGCTGGTCCCCGTAAGAATCTTCCGCCTCGCCGACGCCGACGACGCCCGCGCGCTGCTGACCCGCACCCCCACCGCATGGGACGCCGCCGGATGGCACGTGCCCTTCCCCCCGATCCCGGCGACCCGCTTCGCCCCCGCCGACGCCGCCCGCCTCGCCGACGCCGCCCTCACCTACCGCCACGCCCACGCCCTCACCCAATCCGGCCATCGCGATATCGACGCCCTGCTCGCTGCGACACCCCCACCCGTGCCCGACGCCGCCACCCGCATCCTCATCCAGCCGCGCCGCCCCGGCATCGACCGCGGCTGGCTGATCACCGACGACCCCGCCGCCGCCCGCGCCTGGCTCGACCAGCGCCCCGAGCACTGGGACGCGACCGTCGTCGCCGACCACGCCCGCATCGTGCACGCCGAGCCCGGCTGGGCGCTCACCGACACCGGCGAGATCACCCGCGCCCACTGGATCACCGCACCGAACCCGACCTCCACCCCCAGACGCGCCCGGCCGCGCAGCCTCACCCCCGCCGCCGTCCACGCCCTCACCCTGCTCACCCGCGCCCGCCGCGCGGACACCCTGCTCGCCGACCGCGCGGCCTGGCATCCGTTGCGCGACGCGCTCACCCACACCGCCACCACCATCGACGACCACACCGACCGCACCTCGAGCACCCACGCGACCACCCGCGTACTCATCCGCCACGACTACCAGCTCGCCGACGGCGCCACCCACACCCGCTGGCAAGTCCACGTCCTGCACGGCGGCCTCAGCCACGGCGAAGGCGACGTCGAGGAGTACTACACCCTCCACACCAACGACCATGCCGCCCGCCAAGCCTGGCACGACGCGACATAACCTGGCGGCCAATACAATTCGACAAACAGCAGGCGGGCCGCAGCCTTCCGGGCATGGGCACATTCCGGCACCGCAGCGGCCCGGCTCGTCCCTGTCAGACCGTCGCCGGCCGCGGGCGCAGAATGCCCTGCACCTGGTCGGGTGGCAGCTCGGCCAGCTCGGCCAACCGATCGACCGAGGTGCCGCCCGCGGCCCAGCGCTGAGTCACCGCGCGCTCGAGCAACCGGGGCTCGCGTCCCAGCAGGGGGATCAGCTGGTCGCCGTGGATACGCCACCAGGCCAGGCCGAGGTCGTTTCGGTGGGAGCGGAGCCGGTGCGAGATCCACTGGGCCATCCCCGCCGCCGCGGCGGGCGGGTTCTGTCCGATCAACCAGTTCCCCAGCAGCCGCACCGGCCGTGCAGCCGGGTCGCTGGCACTGCCCCGCAGCCCGCTGATCAGGCTCATCCCCACCGCGCGGCGCGGGCCCGACCGCCACTGGTCGAGGGCCTCCGCGACGGCGTCGTCGAGCAGGCCCAGCCCCGGGGGGCGGCCATAGGCCCACAGCGGGATCGATTCGGCCGGGCCGGTGAGCAGACCGATCCGCAGCGCGTGCCCGATCAGCCGGGCCACCTCACGCGGGCGATCAGTGCTGGTGTAGACGGGGCGGAAGCCGTCACCCTGGAGACCGGTCACCGCCGCGGCGATCACACCGTCGAAAGCCCGACGGTGCACGGGCGAGATCGAGGGTGAGGTGCCGGGGAACTCGCTGTAGGGCACGGTGAACTGCATAAAAGGGTCCTGTCGTCCGGGACGGAAAGGATAAGGGCCGAACCGGCCAGACGCGCCCAGCCACAGCGCGCGTTCGATCATCGGCCGCGTACCGAGTCCCCTCTCGGGACCGTCGCGGGCGGTGACCGCATCCCCGCTGGCGCGGGGACCACACCCACAGCGCGGGCGGGATAGCGCCACCGCACCACGGCGGCAGCGTCGAAGCCCTATCGTACGCGGCCGCCACCGGCATCAGATGCCGTTCACCGTTTCCCGATGCTGAGCCTGGCCGCGGGCGCGCAACAGTTCTCGTATTTCCTCCGCCACAAGGGTTTTCGAGCCCGACAGCTTGCGGACTTCGGGCGGTAGCACGACCTGTTCAGCACGCCAGCAGGCACCGCACCCATGCGCGTCGGGCCCTCCGCAGACTCCGGTACACGCTCATCGGCGACAAGCCCGACATGGCCGCGATGTCGGCGACGGAGTCGCCGGTCATCGCCAGGACCAGGATGTCGCGGTCACGCGGCGGGATCGCAGACAGGATCCGAATAGCGTTGAGGTGGGCGACTTTCCAGGACGCAAGGGCCTCGTCTACGGTCATGCCCGCACCCTAGACGCGTTCGCCTCCGTTTCCCCGCCCGCGGACGGGTTCGGGCGGGGCCGCCAGCACGAATTCCATTCCGGCACACCCCATTCGCCCGATGTTCGTGGGAGCGGCTGTCGCATCCACCGAACCTCGGGCAGACCCTCTCACATCGTGGTAGGGCCACACCGTGATCGATCACTGGCGGGTTCCCGCTGAGGTGAAGCGGATCGAGGATGCCGTGGGCCCCCTCTACCGGTGCTGGCGGCGACGAGGATCGAGCGCGGATGCGGCCCCCAGCGTGACGGCCCCCATCTCGAGTGGGGTCCGTAACTCGCTGAAGTCGGCGCGGCACGGCCTGGCTCCTGACGTGCGCGCAGGCCAGACCGCGCACTGAGCGCGGTGTCGTCAGGCATCGGAAGATCCGTTGCGGGGGCCGTGATGTCGATGGCACGTCCGTAGCCAGTACTCAGATCGGCGCGTCGTCTCCGGCGTCGCCGAACAGTGTGAGCTGTTCGGTTCTACTGAGCGCCAAGCGGTTCCGACGTCCACGACTGGAATCGGCCAGCAGTGCGCGGACCCGTGCTGGGTTGGATTTGCGTTGGCCGAGTCGGTCCGCGACCTCGACCGGCGGTACGCCTGCGCGGAGTTGGCGTTGCTCGGCGGTGGCGCGCAGCATCCCGGGTGAGACCTCCACACCGGCCTCGCGCCCGACCGAACGCACGATGTCGTCGACGGTCCGCGGGGCGATCCGCGTGTACGGCGGCGACAGCGTGGTGAACAGCGCGGTGGTGTCGGCGGTTCGGTCGCCGAGCAGGCTCGCGCGCTGGGCGAGCCAGGCCACCAGGGCGACTCTCGTACCCGGTTGCAGTTGCTGGGTGCGGATCTGGCCGGAGGGATCGGTCACCGAGACGCGGCCGGGGAACTCGTTCAGGTCCAGGTCGCTCACGTCCAGGTTCGTGAGCTCGGTTTCGCGTGGGCCGTTGTCGTCGAGCGCGAGCACGATCAGGGCGTAGGCGCGGGGACCGGCGGCCGCCGCCTCACGCAGTAGGCTGCGCAGCTCGCGGTCGTCGAGGGTTCGCGGGGCGATCGGCCCGACGTCGGCGTGGGCCAGCGCCGGAGGAGGCAGGCCCAGCCAGGTGTAGAAGGCTTCCAGTGCCCACCTGGTGACGTTGATCGTCGACCCGGCGGCGCCGCGCTCGACCGCCGCGGCGATGTAGTCGGTGACCGCGCGATCGCATCCTTGCGGGCTGGTGAGCGCGTCGGGGTAACCCTCCTGCCCGCTCACCCACCGCAGGTACTGGCGGACCCGCTCGAGGTAGGTCTGGCGCGTGCGGGCCTTGAGGTCCGTCCGCGCGCCCAGCGCGGACCCGAACCCCAACAGCACCGGCTGGTAGGCGAAGTCCGCTGGATCCGGCACCGACTCCGCCGCGTCCTCCGCGTCGCCCACGCCATCGCCACTACAGTGATCTGCGTCCACCAGCGCATGATCCCACCACCCACCGACACCACGGGAGCAGCGTCGAGAAGCCGTTAGTAGCAACGCATTTCGCGATGCTACTAATGGTCCCGTGATGCCTGAAAGGATCGTCCCAGGCGCGCAATAGCCCGGCGCCGTGGGCATCAACACCGGAGGTCCGGGCGGGCGATTGCCCTGGAGGCTACGGCTTGCGGGCGACTCCGGCGTAGAACTGCACTTTCTCGTCCATTCCCTCGAAGGGGCCGACCGGAGGGTGCCAGCGATGCGGTGTCGTCAGGCCGGGGTCGACCCAGTCGAGGCCGTCGAAGAATCGCGCGACGTCGGCGCGGGTGCGGATCTGGCCGGGCATCCCGGACTGGTGATAGATCCGTTCCACCGCGGCCATCTCCGGGCCGAAGTCCGGCGTCGCGTGGGTCATGATCAGATACGAGCCCGACGGGATCGCGGACAGCAGGCGCGCGACGACGCCGTAGGGGTCGTGCTGGTCTTCGACGAAGTGCATGACCGCGATCAGCGAGAGCGCGACCGGCTGGGACAGGTCGAGGGTGTCCAGCAGCTCGGGCGCGGTCAGGATGGCGTCGGGATCACGCACATCGGCCTGGATGTAGGCGGTCTTCCCCTCCTCCGAGCCGATCATCAGCGCCCGCGCGTGGGTGAGGACGAGCGGGTCGTTGTCGACGTAGACCACCCGGGCGCGCGGCTCGATCTCCTGGACGGCGGTGTGCAGATTCGGGTCGGTCGGGATGCCGGTGCCGATGTCGAGGAACTGGCGCACACCGTTGCGCGCGGCGAACCGCACCGCGCGGAACATGAAGTTGCGATTCTCCCGCGCGGTGCTCCGCACCGTCGGATGCACCCGTTCTGACTGCAATGCGGCCTCGCGGTCGGCCGCGAAATTGTCCTTGCCGCCGAGCCAGTAGTCGTAGACGCGGGCGGGGTGAGCGACGGTGGTGTCGAAACCGGGATCCGAGGGCACAGTCACGCACTCTAATCACGGCGCGACCGGGGCGGACGCTGAACCGGGGCTCGACCGCGCCGTGCGCTGCCGAGGGGGCCGACCGCGTTAGGGGAATGCGCCGTGCGTGGTCGAGGGCGCGCCGCATTCCCTACTTCTTCGCGGCTCCGGTGTTCGCGTTGGTCGCGGCCGCGGATTGGGCGCGCCGGTCGAATTCGGATCGGGCCGTGGCAGTTTCGGGGTTCTTCGCGGCTGCGCTCTGGATGGCGGCAGCTCGGCTCGGGGTCATCTTGCCGCCACCGGAACGGCTGGCCCGCGTACTGGATCTCGACATCGGGATCACCACCCTCTCTTTCTCGCCATCCATCGATGATCGCCGATTTCGTATCGAGTGCCATTGCCCCGAAACGACCGGGGGAGGGGCTCTGGTCTCGCAGGGCGGCGCGCTGCTGCGTCTACTCGGGCTCGGCGGGTTTGCGCAGGTGTGGGCGGGCCGTACCCATGCCGCGCCTCTGGTTGAGCACGTTGATCACGCCGCGGGTGTGGTAGAAGGTGCGGGCACCGCGGGCCTCGTGGTCGACTTCCCGGTCGAGGATGTCGCGGTACTGGGTCACGGTCTTGCCGTCGACGCCGAGCAGGCGGGCGATGGCGCCGAGGGTGCGGAAGTCGTCAGGGTCTTCGGGCATGGGCAGGGGAGCGGGGCGGTTGGCTTCTTCCCAGCGGGCGGCGAAGGCGTCGAGGTCGTCGGAGTCGTACTCCAGGGCGGGGGTGCCCTTGCCGGTGCGTGATCGGGGTTTCTTCGGGGGCGGGAAGTCGGGGCGGCCGGTCCAGTTGTTGCGGATCGAGCCGTAGCTGCGGCCGCGCTGTTCGGCCCACTCCTTCAACGTGATCAAAGTTCCCACGGCCTTATTGTCGTCGGCGGGAAACCGAACACGATGGTCGGCCGGTGTCTCGGTGGAGGTCATCGGTGCGTCTCTCGGTGGCGGGTGTCGAAGTGTCGTATCGGGTCGATCCGCTTGCTAGGCTGGGCAATGCCCTTCTTTTGCGAGTGGGGCGTTTTCGGGCGGCCTGACGTGTCCGAGCTGTGGTCTCAGACCAAGGCTTCGTCGGCCGCCCGAGCCATGTCCTGGCTAGGAACGTTCCAGGAACGCCACGAGCGCCGCAGCGGCGGCGATGCTGGGTTCGGGCTCCCCGGCGTGCGGCCAGTCCTCCACGTGCAAGCTCACATCGTCCCAGAGCTTGCGGGCCTCGGCGATCAACACCGCCCGGTCGATGCCGGTGCGGCCGTTCACCCATTCGGCCAGGTTCGGGCAGTAGTGCTCCCCGGCCCAGCTCTCGGCGATGATCCGGGCCTCGTACTCGGTGATCCTGGTGTCGAAGCTGTCGTCGGTGTAGATGCGCTGGGCGACCGCCTCGTAGACGCTGGGCACCGTCTCGGTGGTGTGCCAGACGCGCACTTGGGTGGTGAAGGTCAGCACGTCACACGGTATTTCCTCATCGCGGCGGTCGAGCCAGAACGCGGCCGTCTCGGTGGCGGATCCGCCGGTCAGGCTGTCGCGGGTGATGAGCTTGTTGCCGTACATGCCGGGGGTGCCGGTGTAGTCGATGCTCCCGTCGGGATCGAGGATGAAGCCGTAGTCGGGGTCGTCCCCGCAGGCGAAGAATTCGCCACTGTAGTCGGTGACCCACAGACGGGAGCGGTGTCCGCCGGGGTGCACGAGGATATCGCCGGTCCGGGGGCCGGTGGACCCGGCCGCGCGGGCCGCGACGCCCCAGCGAGCGCGGGCCTCGTCGGCGGCGGTCCAGCGGGCGCGGTCGAGTATCGTGATCGTCATCGGAGTAGCCCTTCCGGGAAAAGTGGTGGGAGTCAGGGTTTTTCAGGCGCGGTCGACGCGCACGACGAGGTAGTGGTCGGTGTCGAGGCGGTGGGGGCCGACCATCCGCCAGCCGTGCCGGGCCAGGACCTCGGCGGGGTCGAGCGGGTTGGCGGTCAGCGAGTACGTCGCGATCGGCTCGGTCTGCCGGTCGGCGGTGATCGTGATGTCGGCGCGTGGGGCGGGCCCGTGCTCCGGTTCGGCGGAATCGTCGGTGGCGATGCGGGCGGTGAACACGACGCCGCTGTTCGGCAGGGGGTGGGGCAGCGCGGCGACCCGTTCGGCGTAGGTCGGCAACCGGGTCGCCTGGTCGGCGGTGATGGCGGCGACGATCCGCGCGACGGCCGATTCCTGAGCCGCCTCGTCGGTGTCGAACGCGGTGTTCTCGCACAATGGGGCGGCTCCGTCGCGAAACACGGTCAGGCGCACGAGGTTCGGGGTCTCCTGCGGGCGCTGGACGACCGCGCGGTATCCAGCGGTCTGGAAGGTCCACTGCTCGAGTACCGCCAGCGCCCGCAGCTCGTCCGGGTCGAGCTCGGTGTCCCAGCCTCGCGTCGGCCGCCCGCCGAACAGGGTGTGCTCGCAGTTCCAGTGCCCGAGCGCGGCGCGCCGCCGCTCGGCGAAGAGGTCGGAGAAGCCCGACCAGGTCGAGCAGCCTGCCCTGACGATCTGCGCGTCGCAGCCGACCGCGGTGTCGAGTGCGATGACGTCGCCGACCCAGGCGCGGCCGTCGAGCGCGGTGGTGATCGCGTCGGCCTCGGCGTCGAAGCAGCCCAGGGCCTCGCTGGGAATCGTGATGATCCGCCACGCCTCGGTGTGGGCGAGCCCGACGCCAACGCCGACGATCCCGGAGGTGACGGCGCGGACCGCGACCCTGGTCTGAGGCGCGCGAGGGTCGCGCGGGACCGGTTCGCGGTCGGCGGTGGTCAGGTCGTTCATGGGGGAGTCCTTCCGAAAGTGGTTGCGGGAGTGGACGAGAGGGGAAGCCCAGGGAGGGGGCCCGGGGTGCGGGCCCCCTCCCTGGCGATCACGCCGCCGAGGCGTAGCGGTCGAGTTCTTCGCCGGTGATGGCCTCCACCAGCGCGGAGATCAGGATCTCGGCGGCGGGTGGGGTGACGGCGTTGCCGAGCTGGCGCACCTTCTGGCGTTTGTTGCCGAGCACGATGTAGTCCGCGCGGAACGCCATCGCGGTCTGGATCTCGAGCGGCTCCAACATGCGGAACCGCACGTCGTCGATGTCGCGCTCGGTGATCGTGTCGACCAGGGCGAAACGGTCGCGGGTGCTGACCGTGCCCATCGGGTCGGCGACCGGGCGGGCGGTGCCGGTGCCGTAGTAGGGCAGCAGCATCGCGTTCCACACCTCGGCCGACATCCCGGCGGGCGGGGTGACCAGGCCGTGGTGGTTGCCGCTGGCGGTGACGGTGGCCAGCGGCTCGGTGACCGCCCGCGCGTCGGAGCCGCCGCCGCGCAGCTCGGCGACGAAGGGCAGGAACGCCACCGCCGTCTCGTTGCGGGTGGTCTGGGTCCGCAGCGGCAGCGTGGCGAGTTGGGCTTCCTTGCCGTCGCGGCCCTCCATTGGGATCATCAGCGACGGCGGGACGACCAGACCGTGGTTGGAGCCGTCGGCGACGATGGTGGCCAGGGGCTCGTGCAGCCCGATCGTGCGTGGCCGGTCCGAGCGCAGCAACGCCAGGAACGGGGCCGGGATCGCGATGCCGTCGTTCTCGCGGGTGGTGCGGCTGCCCATGGGCTCGCTCACCTGGGTGGCCTCGGTGCGCCAGGTTCCTCCGGCGGGGACCATCATCGGCACCATCGAGGCGTAGCGGCGCAGCCCGACGCGGATGCGCTCCATGGTCTTGGGGGCCAGGGGCTTGTCGCGGTCACCGATGCGGGTGCCGGGCAGGGTCCAGTCGATCGCGGCGGCCGCCGGGAGCGCGGGCGGCTCCACCACCGCGTTGCGGCAGCGCACGCGCGGGCAGCGGTACACGTACTGGGTGCGGTAGCGGCCCATGTCGACACCGGGCTTCTTGAACACCTGCAAGGCGGGGATCCACTCGTCGCAGGACGGGCAGAACGCCAGGGGGCGCAGCCACTTGTTCCAGTCGGGTTCGCGGCCGAGCTTGAGGTCCCAGTAGGCGACGTAGAGCCGGTCCCGGCTCTGCGGGGCCGCTGGGGTGCGGACCGGCTGGGCGTGGCTGGAGTTCAGGGCGATGACCTTGACCCCGTAGCCCAAGGCGCGGATCTCGCCGATCCAGCGGGTCCACTGATCCCACTGGCGGACCTCGATCACGTTCTCCACGACCCCGGCGCGGACCCGGCCGCCGCGCTCGATCACCCCGCGCAGATACATCGGGACCTCCTCCATCAGCGCCCGGCTGCGGTCGGCTTCCTCGTCGCGCTGGAGGTCGAGCAGATCGCCCTGGAGGGTGTTGTCGTAGTCGCGCTTCTTGCCGCGCGCCGAGGACCACTGGGGGCATTCCGGCGAGGCCCAGAAGATATCGGCCACAGGCCATTTCACGATCTGTGCCTTGGCCTCCTCGGTGCTCAGGTCCCCGAGGAAGTGATCGGCGTGCGGATAGTTCGTGGCGTGGGTCTCGATGGCCGTCTGCCAATGATTCGCGGCTCGGGTGACGCGGACGCCGGGCACCTTCGATGCGCCCTGGGTGGAGCCGCCAGCGCCGCAGAACCAATCCATCAATTCGAGCATGGGAGATCCGTCCCTTCGGGATGTGCGAGTGGGGGTCGAAGGTGGCGGGGTGTCCGGTCCCGCCTCCTTCTATGTAATATATTACCCGATATGGTGGATCAAGGTCAAGGACTTTCTCGGCGCACCTTCGGTCGAACCCACTGTCCCCCAACCGTTTTCGGGGATCCGCAGTGGCTGGATGTGGGATGCCGGAAACCCGCCGATACTCTCGATACTTTAGATACAATGGAACGGTCGAAGGACGCTCGCTCCCGTGTTCGCCCCCGTCAACGAAGCCGGAAGGGCCCGACAACGTCGTCGGCCCGGCGGCGAGTTCCGGAGCGGGCACCGACGGCACGCAACCGCGACCCCGTGCGCCCGACCGGCCCCACGACGTCGGTCCGGGGTGGAAGACTTGCGGCAACGCGGCGTGGCCGACGCAATCGAACGAGGGAGGGGACGATGACCGACGCCGGATCCGACTCCGCCGCACCGGCGGCGAGCCTGGCAGACCTACGCGCCGAGGCGATCACACTGCTCACCCGGGTCTCGCGAATGACGCGCCCCCGCCCTGGCGGCAACGGCGCCTCACCGGACCGCGCGCCCGACCCGGTCGACTTCGCCGAATTCCTCACCCAGGTCTTGGCCGGAGTCGCTGCCAACCGAGGCAGCGTCTCCGCAGTGCTGGCCGGTCGGCCCGACGGCTGGGAGGCCGACCGGCTGCGCGACATGCTCTACAGCACCGTCGGCGAGGAGGACGAATCCACCCTCGTCGCGCACCGCACCGAGCCCGTGGTGATCCCGCTCGCGGTCGAGGACGTCCTGCTCGACGCGGGGGAGCCCGAACCCTACGAGCCCGACGACCGCGACCGCGAGATCGCCCAGCGCGCCCAGGCCGCTGGGCGAAGCCCCGAGGAATGGCTGGCCCGCTGGCCCGGCCGCGAACCGAGGTGGACACGATGGCGGCCGCTGCTGAAGCCCGAGGACCACTACTTCGAGCAGGTCAACGCGGTCGAGACCCGCCGCGACGACGCCTACACCGCCCTCGAGGCCCGCTACCCCGAGGGCACCGACGATGACGCCTACGCCGCCGAGGCCGAGCGACTCGACGCGCAGCGCGACGCCGAACTCACCGCGCTGCGCGAGCGATGGCGGCGGCGCTACCAGCGCTACGCCGCCGCGTTCGAAGCGGCCGCGCGGGCGAAGGCCGCCGAACTCGGGCTGCACGTGCCCCTCACCGTCATCGCCGAGACAGACCCCGAGCGCACCTGGGACGCCCGCCAGACCATCCCCGCCGGATGGCAGAATGCCGACCAGCTCGCCGCCCGCCTCTACGAGCACGCCCGCGACGTCACCCCCACCCAGCTGCTGACCACCGACGAGACCGACACCGAAAGCTGAGCCATGACCACCGCCCTCACCGCCGATCGACTGCGCACACTGCTCGAAACCGGCGCTGCCGCAGCCGATTCCCGTTTCCAGCGCGCCGCGATCCACCTCTTGGCCTTCACCGACCTGCTCGGCCGCGCAGGCGTTCAGGACGCCCACATCCAGACCGACACCGTCACGATCGACGGCCGGGAGGTCCCGGCGGCGTGGATCCGCGACTGGTCGGCCGTCGGCCGCCTCGAGAACCTCGGCTCGCTCACCAGCGGGCAGGAGCGCCTGGTCCGCCTGGCCGCCAGCATGGCGCACGGCACCCCCGTCGACCTGCGCGCCGCCCTCAGCGAGCTCGGCCACGCGCACGCGCGCTGTGTCCTCGAAGCCGTGGCCATCAGCCTCGACGCCGATCAGTACTACACGATCACCCCCACCCCCGCGCTGATCGCCCACCAGAACCTCCAAGACGAACTACTCGCCGACACACTGCGACTGAACGACAACGGAGAACCGCCCCGATGGCCCTGAACACCGACGCCGAAGCTTCACCCGCGCAACAGGTTTTGACCGGCCAGGTTCGCGACGCCCTCGCTCAGTTTCCCGAGGATCTTCCGCTGGTGGTCTGCGTCCCCCTCGACGCGGACACCTACGACACCTACGGCGTCACCGGGCTTCCCTATCACCAGCGGGTCGACTGGGG